>CAZVZH010000137.1:0-5137 GCA_964630705.1 uncultured Saprospiraceae bacterium
AGGCAAGCCGTGGAGGCCGGCGCTGTCGGCAGCAGATGGCAAGGCTGGCAGGGGGCTGCCGGCTTGCGGGATGCGCGGCTCCGGAGCCTGGAGCAGGAAATTGAATTGCTCGAGCGTCTGTTCCTTGTCGCGTTGCGTTTGCGCGAGTTGCTGGCTGGCCTGGCGCCGTTGCAGGCTGGCAGTGGTTTTTTCCAGCACATTGGCGGCGCCGGTTTCGAGCCGGAGCCGGGTACGCGTTTCAAAATTCCGGTAAATACTGTCGGCTTCAAGCAGCAGTTTTTCCTTTTCGCACAGCCAGAGGTAGTCGTAAAACAATTGGCCGAGCTCGTGTCGCAGGCGCTGTTGGGCGAGCCGGGTTTGCTCCTGCGCGCCGAGCGCTTGCGCCCCCAGCAGGCGCTGCTGCGTGCGGTACACCTGGGGCAGTTCGAACTCCTGGGCGATGCCGATTTTGTTGTCGAACCGGATGCTGTTGAACTGGCCAAGTTCCACCGAAACCTCGGTTTTACCCCAATCCCGCCAGGCGCCTTTCCTTTTTTCCTGCGCCTGTTCGTTGAGCCGGGCAGCGGCCAGACCGGGATGTTGGGCGTACGCCCATTCAAGCGCTTCCTGTAAGCTGATGGGTTGGGCTGCCGGTGTTTGCGTACGGGCAACGCCGGCGGGCAGGACAACCAGCGCCAGCAGCAGCGCAAGGCTGCCCGTGTCCGGTTTTATTTTCTTTTCAAAAAGCAGGTAAAGAACGGGCAAAACGAACATCGTGAGCAAGGTAGCCGAAACAATGCCCCCGATCACCACGGTAGCCAGCGGGCGTTGTACCTCCGCGCCGGCGCCCTGGCTGATGGCCATGGGGATAAAACCCAGCGAAGGCGCCAAGGCGGTCATCAGCACCGAACGCAGGCGAATTTTGGTGCCCATGAGCACCAGCCGGCGCGTATCGTCCCAGCCTTCTGCGCGCAGCCGGTTGAATTCCGAGATCAGCACGATACCGTTGAGCACGGCCACCCCGAACAGGGCGATAAAGCCGATGCCGGCCGAAATACTGAACGGCAGGTCGCGCGCCCACAAAGCCACAATGCCGCCGATAGCCGACAGCGGAATGGCGGTGTAAATCAGCAGGCCCTGGCGCACCGAGTTGAAAGCGAAATACAACATCAGGAAAATCAGGGCGAGCGCCAGCGGCACGGCTACGGTGAGCCGTTGCTGGGCCGCTTCGAGGTTTTCGAATGCGCCGCCGTAGGTGATGTAATAGCCAGGCGGCAGCTGGATCTGCCCGGCCACCTTTTTTTGCAGCTCGTGCACGATGCTCTGCACATCGCGGCCGCGTACGTTGAAACCCACGACGATGCGCCGCTTGGCGTCTTCGCGCTGAATTTGATTGGGGCCCTCGATCTCTTGCACATCGGCTACCTGCTCGAGCGGAATTTGCTGGCCGGTGGGCGTGGCGAGCTGAAGCTGCCGCACATCGGCGATAGACCGGCGACCTTCCGGGCCGACACGCACCACCAGGTCGAAGCGTTTCTCGCCTTCGTACACCTGGCCGGTCACCGCCCCGGCAAAAGCGGCGCTAAGCGTTCGGTTGACGGCGCTGACCTGGAGTCCATATTTGGCCAGGGCCTCGCGGCGGTATCGGACGACGATCTGCGGCATGCCATTGACCTGCTCGACGTAGAGTTCGGCAGCGCCCTCTACCTGCTGGCACAGGGCGCCGAGGCGCTGGGCGTAACGCGCGAGGGTGTCGAGGTCTTCGCCGAAAATTTTGCACACCACGTCCTGCCGGGCGCCGGTCATGAGTTCGTTGAAGCGCATCTGCACCGGGAACTGGAAGCCGGCCGTCACCCCGGGGATTTCCTGGATTTTGGCGCTCATTTTTTCCGCCAGTTCGTCGAAGCTGCGCGCGGAGGTCCACTCTTTTTTATCTTTTAAAATGACCATCATGTCGCTGGCTTCAATGGGCATGGGGTCGGTCGGGATTTCGCCGCTCCCGATTTTGGTGACCACCTTTTCCACTTCCGGAAAATTGCGGAGCAAAATACCGGCGGTTTGCTGGGTGGCGGCGATAGTGGTGTGGAGGTTGCTGCCGGTGAGCACGCGGGTATCGACGGCAAAATCGCCCTCTTCCAGCTCGGGGATAAATTCGCCGCCGAGGGTACTCATCAACCAGACGGCGCCGGCCAGCAAAGCCAGGGAAATGCCGATCACCGTTTTTGGAAAATTCAACACCCGCTCCAGGCTGTGCTGGTACCAGCGTTCGAGCCACACCATGAGCCGGTCGCTCAGCGATTTTTTGTGCGATAGCCGCCGGCTCACCCACCAGGCGCTCATCATGGGCACATAGGTGAGCGAGAGGATGAACGCGCCCAAAATGGCGAAGGAGACTGTTTGTGCCATGGGTTTGAACATTTTTCCTTCGATGCCTTCCAGCGAAAAAATGGGCAGGTACACGATCAGGATAATGATCTGGCCAAACGCGGCGGCGTTCATGATCCGCGACGAAGCCCGGTACACTTCCTTGTCCATTTGTTTGGTAGAAAGCCGGTCTACCTTTTTGAAATGCTTGCTGTGGGTGAGCTGGTGCATGATGGCTTCGACCACGATGACGGCGCCGTCGACAATCAGGCCAAAGTCGATGGCGCCCAGGCTCATCAGGTTGCCGCTCACGCCGAACCAATTCATCAAAATGACGGCAAACAGCATCGACAGCGGTATCACCGAGGCCACGATGAGCCCCGCCCGCAGGTTGGCCAGGAAAAACACCAGCACCAGCACCACGATCAGGGCGCCTTCGAGCAGGTTGGTTTCGACGGTGTGGATGGCGTTGTCGACCATTTTAGTGCGGTCGAGAAAGGGCTCGATCAGCACGCCCTCGGGCAGCGTTTTTTGAATGGCGGCAATTTTTTCCTTGACGTTATGAATGACCGTCGAGGAGTTCTCCCCTTTTACCATCATCACCACAGCGCCGGCCACTTCGCCGGCGTCGTTGTAGCACACGGCGCCATAGCGGGTGGCAGCGCCTTCGCCGACGGTGGCTACGTCGCGGAGCAGCACCGGCACGCCCGAAGCCGTAGTTTTCACCGCTATCGTTTCGATGTCGGCCGGGCTGCCGATCAGGCCCTCGCTGCGGATGTAGAGCACCGTGGGGCCTTTTTCGATGTAGGCGCCGCCGGTGTTCTGGTTGTTGTTTTCGAGGGCGTCGAAAATATCGGCGATGGTGAGGCCGAGGGCTTTCAGCTTGTCGGGCATTACCGCCACCTCGTACTGTTTGAGTTCGCCGCCGAAGGTCGACACGTCGGCCACGCCGGGGGTGCCGAGCAGCTGGCGCCGGACGATCCAGTCCTGGATGGTGCGCAATTCGCGCAGGGAATACCGGTTTTCGTAACCGGGCCGGGCGCGCACCACGTACTGGTAAATTTCGCCCAGGCCGGTGGTCACCGGGGCCATAGCGGGGGTGCCGAGGCCCTCCGGGATTTCTGCCTGGGCTTGTTGCAGGCGTTCGCTGATTTGCTGTCGGGCCCAGTAGATGTCGACGTCGTCGTGAAAAACGATGGTGACCAGGGAGAGGCCGAAGCGGCTGAAACTCCGGATTTCCTTGAGACCGGGGATGTTGCTGTTGGCCAGTTCGATGGGGAAGGTGATGAGCCGTTCGATATCGGGAGCGCCGAGCGAGGGCGCTACGGTGATCACCTGCACCTGGTTGTTGGTGATGTCGGGCACCGCGTCGATGGGCAGGCGGGAGGTTTCGTAGATGCCGAAACCAACCAGCGCCAGGGTGAAGAGCCCGACGATGAGCTTGTTTTTTATGGAAAACTGAATGATTTGATCCAGCATAGTTTACAACGGATTTATTCCGCCGCTTGGGTAGCGGAAGGCTTGGAATAGCGTGTAGGGATGCCCAGGCACGCGCAAGGAGGCCACTCCCGGCCACCAGCCGGGAATAGTCGGAATTTTAAAAAAAGGGGTGATCAGCAGGATTTTGGCGGCTGCCAAATATCGGAAAGGTGTGCGGAGGGGAGCTCGCCTGGGCGGTATGCGGGCAGGCATTTACGGTGCAGGGCGACCAAGTAGCGTATCTCCAATTCGGCAGTTGCGGGCGCGAGGTGGGTGGGGCAAAAATGGCAGAGGTCAGCGGTTTTGAAGGGGAGTTGCATGTCGCGCGCGTAGTCGTCGTCGACGATGTTGCCGTTGAAATAATGGATAGCAATAAACTCCAGCAGGTTCAGGTCGGGGTCTTCGGCGCGGTGTTCGTGAAAATGGGCAACGAAGGCACGGATTTTAACCAGCTCGTGCAGGGTGGTGCCACCGAACAAGTAAAGAGCGAGAAAAAGGCCGGCCATTAATTTGTGCATGGTGGGGCAAAGGTAGAAAAAATCCGAACAGATTATCCTGCGATCGAAACGCCTATCAGGCTGCCGATACCAAACGTAACCGCAGCGGCCAGCAGGCCAAACAGCACCTGCCGCAAGCCCGAGTACCAAATACTTTTTCCGGTAAACAAGGTGATCGCCGAACCGATGACAAACAAGCCCAGGGTGCTGAACCCGATGCTGCTGAAAATTGCCGCACGCCCGCCGCCCCAAAAGAAGGGCGCGAGCGGAATGACGGCGCCGATGGCGAACAGAATAAAGGAGGTGATTGCGGCTTCCCAGGCAGAACTTTTTAGCTCTTCCGGATTAATGCCCAGTTCTTCTTTGACGAGCAGGGCATGCGCCTGGTTTTTGTCCTGCATGATTTGTGTGGCCATCTCCCGGGCCTGTGCTTCGGGTATGCCTTTCGCCAGGTAAATGAGCGCAATTTCCTTGCATTCGGCTTCCGGGTCGGCGGCAATCTCATCCATTTCCAGGCTCATCTGGCGCTCATAGAGTTCCTGCGAACTTTTTACCGAAATCCACTCGCCGAGGGCCATCGACAGCGCGCCGGCCAGCAAGCCGGCCGAGCCGGCCAGCAGAATTTCGGTTCGGCCGCTGGTGGCGCCGGCGACACCCATGACCAGGCTCAGGTTGGACACCAGGCCGTCGTTGGCGCCGAGCACGGCAGCGCGCAGGGCGTTGCCGCCCACCGATTTGTGCCGGCCTTCGATGCGCGAGAGTTGTTCGCCCGGCACCTGTTGTTTGTTGCTCAGCAGGTTTTGGAGAATTTTGACGTG
>CAZVZH010000137.1:5237-9715 GCA_964630705.1 uncultured Saprospiraceae bacterium
AGGTATCGGCGGGTTTCATAGTGGGCTAAATTTAAGAGCATGACCGGTAATGTCCATTGGATTTTTGGACGGTTTTTCAGGATAAAATACTGTTCCGATCCGGGGCGGGGTCAATCTTTTACGTCCAGGTGCAGTTTGTGAAAAAAGCGGTGGAGCAAAGGCGACAGGATCAGACCGGAAGCCGCCAGGAAAACGACCCCGCTGTACAGGGCATACAAACCCGCAAAAATTTGGGTGGCAGCCTGGCGCTCCGGGGCGAGCTGGCCGATGTCGAGCGCAGGCCCCATCCCGGTCAGGATCATGGCGGCGTTGTAAAAAGCGCTGACCCAGCCGATACCGGCGAAAAACCGGTAGCCCGCCATTCCGATGAACAAT
Source organism: uncultured Saprospiraceae bacterium (assembly GCA_964630705.1). Classification (GTDB taxonomy): domain Bacteria; phylum Bacteroidota; class Bacteroidia; order Chitinophagales; family Saprospiraceae; genus M3007. The sequence goes on from CAZVZH010000137.1 coordinate 5,613, forward strand.
GACGCCAAAATGATCAGGGTAGAAAAAAAAGCGTAACGAAAAGCCCGGGCGACGAATCGCTGCCTGGGCAGCAGGGCCTGGCTGCGGTGTTCAAACATAGTGAGCGCTTATTTGGCAGTGGTGTTGGCGATCAGTTTTTCCAAAAGTTGCAGCTGGGCGTCCTGCACCTCCACCAGGCGGCTGATCTGTTCTTCCATGAGCAAGTCGATCTTGCGGTGCAGGTTGCGGATTTCCAGCTCGGCTTTCAGGTTGACGAGGTAATCGTTCTCGGCGCGCTGGCGGTCTTTTTCTTCTTTGCGGTTTTGCGACATCATGATGATCGGCGCCTGCATGGCGGCGATGCACGACAGCACGAGGTTCATCAAAATAAACGGGTAAGGGTCGAATACCTCGCTTTTAGGCGACAAGGTGTTGAACAGTACCCAAATGAACAGCACTACGGCAAAGCTGATGATGAAAGCCCAACTGCCCCCGAAACGCGCCACTTTATCGGAAATGCGCTGGCCGCGGGTGAGCACTTCGGCGGGCGGGTGCAGGAGGTTTTGAACGATGAGGTTTTCTTCCTGCATGGTTGCCTCCACGATGTCGTGAAGTTTGCGCAGCGACTCGTCATTGGTTTGCAGCAATTTTCGAAATTGCGCGGACTCCGGTTGTTCCATTTCTTGATGCGATTTGAAGGTTCAAATGATCACAGGCGGACGGCCGCCACCCGTTTGTTTTTCCGGCTGGCCTCCGCTGCAAAGCCCATGACGTGGCTTTCGATGGAAGCAGCGATGGTGGAGCTGAGCAGGCTGCTGTCGCGGCGGGCCACAGCCTGCACCCAGTTGGCCACCAGGCGCCAGTCGCCACCGCCGTGGCCGTCAGAATCCTGTTTCCAGACGTGCTTTTCCCCGGTCAGGAAGTCGGTGTGTTCGAATTGCTGCATGTCGCCCACCACATCGCCGAGGCTGCCCATGACGCGGGTGCGGCGGCCGTGGTAAGAAGTAAATGCCTCCATGCTGAAGGCGGCCGTGACCGAATTTTCGAACAGGATATTGCAGGTGTAGTGGTCGGGCTGGTCGTTGTCCATGCGGTAGACGCAGCGGCCGTAGTTGGTGGTTTTCAGATAGTTTAAAACGGCGGCGGCTTGTTGGGCGGGGTCGTCGGGCAGATCGAACACGTAGTTGCGCTGCCGTTCGCGGTAGTAGATTTTCAATGCCGAATACGGGCAGCGCGCTTCCGCGGCGCAACCGTCGGTGCAGCGGGCCGTGCTGCCGGCCGGGGCGTTTTCGGGGCGGAACCAGGCAAGGTCGCCGAAAGCCTGGATGTGGCTGCACCGCAGGCCCAGGAGCCACTTGATGATGTCGAGGTCGTGGCAGGATTTGGCGAGGATGATCGGGGTCGTTTGGCGGGAGTTGTGCCAGTTGCCGCGCACAAAGGAGTGCGACATGTGGATGTGCTCGATGGGCTCGAGGTGTTGCACGCTCACCACTTTGCCCAGCACGCCCGACTGGATGATTTCCCGCAGTTTGATAAAATACGGGGCGTAGCGCAGCACATGGCAAACGGCCACGATGCGCCCGGTTTGTTCGGCCAGCTGCAAAATGGCGCGGCACTCCTTTTCGGATGGGGAAATCGGTTTTTCGAGCAGCACGTCGTAGCCCATGCGCAGGGCGGCCATGCAGGGGCCGTAGTGCAGGTCGTCGGGGGTGGAAATGATCACCGCGTCGGCGAATTTGGGCACTTTAAACACGTCTTCCCAAGTGTAAAAACTGCGCCCGGGTGCAATGGCGTGTTTGGCTACATAGCGGTCGCGCCGGATTTGGATGGGTTCGGCTACGCCCACGATGTCGAGTTCGCCGGGATACTCCAGCGCGTAATTGCCATACACATTGCCGCGGTTGCCGGCGCCGAGGGTGATGGCGGTGACCGGGCGGTCGAGCGGTTTTTTATCGCGCTCGTCGGGCAGGAGGATGGGAATACCGGTTTCGGTTTTGGCCCAGGAGGAGGGCTGGAAGGCGAAGGCGCCGAGTGCGAGGGTGAGCTTTTTTAAGGCTGTTCTTCTCGATTGAGTGGGCATGGTGCGAATATTTAGATGCCGTAAATCTAAATATTCTGTGAACGAATTGGGGGCTAATTCCGGAGGCTGTAATCCATCGTTGCCGAGAGCATCAGCCGGTCGTACCGTAGGCCGAAAGGGCGGTAGTACACCAGTATCTGGTATTCGTTGCCGGTTTCGTGCCAGTTGCCTTCGAAGCCCTCCTCGTCGGCTTTGCCGGTTTTGGGGTTTACAACGAGGTATTGGTAGTTGTAATAGCCCTGTTTGAGGTAGGCGGCGCAGACGTAGGCGCGCACGCTTTCCTCGTAGCGCATTTTAAATTCGGGCTTGAGCTGCCAGTCGGTCAGCGCGCCGAACACGTACACGTCTTCGGTTTCGAGGGCTTGGTTTTGGTGGAGGGAAAAGAGCACTTCGGCATAGTCGCATTGTTCGGGGCCCTGGTTGATGTTGAGGTTTTCGATGCTGAAGCGGCCGTTGAGGTCGCCATAGGAAATGTAGCTGCGCCCGGCCCGGCTTTCGTCGGTGTGGAGCGTGACCTCGAAGTAGTCCTGCATGTTGCGGATGTTGCGGATAAACTCGCCGCGGTAGTCGAAGGTGCGCATGTCGAAATAGCGCCATTCCTTGCCGGCGGGGAAGGTGATTTTGTCCTGGTAGTCGAACACGAGTTGGTCTTGCCGCACGATAAAAGGCGGGATGGGGCCGAGCGCGGTGTCCCAGCGGCCGTTTTGCAGTACGTAAGCCTGCACCTCTTTTTCCGGAAATTGCACGCGCATGCCTTTGGTGCTGACGGTAAAATCCAGTTCCTGGTGGCTGTTGATTTTTCCGACCTGAACGGGTTTTACAAAATCGGTGGCCACGCTCCAGCCCGATTCGACGACGAGGAAACGGCGCACCAGCACGAGGCGGCGCTCGGCGGAGTCGTCGTACACTTTGAGCAAGTAGTTGCCCGATTTGGTCCAGCGCATGTTGCGGTTGGGCAGTGTGAGGCTGAAGTGGACGTACTGCTGGAGGGTGTTGAAGGAGTTGTAAAAATTGATGATGCGGTCTTCGGTAAAGCCGTCGATGTACTCGTTGTCGTCGAGCCCGGAGCGTTGCCAGTTGGCGTCGCAATGTTCGAGGGTGTAGAGGTAGTCGCGCAGGTCGGTGCCGAGGTGGTCGAACTGGAGCACCAGGCTGCCGTCGGGGGCTTTGAGGTCGACCATAGGAAAGGTCGTGGGCGCGCCGCGCAGGTGGCACTGAACGGAGAGGATGTCGGTATCGAAAATGCGGTTTTGGTTTTCCCAGTCAGTCTTATTTTGGCTTTGACCGGCCGAGGGAAACAGGGCCACTAGCGCCAGCATAGCAGCGCTGCCGCGCCAGCTGGCGAAAAAATGCGGGTAAAAACTGTGAAACATATCAGCCATGATGCAAAAATACTGCACCGGGTTGGTTGGTATCGCAAATCCTGTCCAACACGCCCAATCCTGTAAAATCCCGTCGATCCTGTCCAACACGCCCAATTCTGTAAATCCTCGTCTCCCCGCGGAACTAAACCAAGCGCATTTCGTTTTTGCACCGGCATTCGGCTACCTTTGCAATCGTTTTTTTACAGCATGGCCAAGGAAAAATCCAAACTATCGAAAATTGAAGTGACCAACCGGCGGGCGGTCTACGAGTACCATTTCGTGCAGGAGTACGAAGCGGGTATGTTGCTCACCGGTACCGAAATCAAAAGCATTCGGGCCGGCAACGTCAACCTCAACGACGCCTATTGCCTGTTTGAAAACGGCGAACTCTGGGTGCGCAACCTCTACATCGCCGAGTACGAATACGGCACCAACCAAAACCACGAAACCCGCCGCCACCGCAAGCTCCTGCTCCGCAAAGCCGAACTCCGCAAACTCGACCGCCGCGTCCGCGAAAAAGGTTTTACCATCATTCCCTACAAACTTTACCTCTCCGAGCGCGGACTGGCCAAACTGCGCATCGTGCTGGCCACGGGTAAAAAAGCCTACGACAAACGCGAAACCATCAAACAACGCGACGACAAACGGGCGCTCGACCGGATAAAAAAGAGTATTCGGAA
>CAZVZH010000137.1:9815-12023 GCA_964630705.1 uncultured Saprospiraceae bacterium
ATCGTCAGCGGCGGCGCAATACGCAAACTCCGGTCGTTGAACAAAAACCAGTCGGTAATCACACCCCGGCTCAAACAATGGGCAATGACCCCTTGCACCGCCGCCGCAGATTCCAGCTCGACCGCCAGCCAAAGTCCCGCGCTGCGCAGCTCCCGGATGGCCGGGTGCTTCAGCAAGTCCAGAAACAATTTTTCCTTTGCCGGTACTCCGGCGATCAAATCGCCTTCGAGCAGCACCTGCAAGGTAGCCAGTGCCGCCGCGGCACACACCGGGTGCCCGCCGAACGTAGTGATGTGGCCCAGCGGCGGATTGTTCGACAAGGCTTGCATGATCGCGGCCGGCGCGGCGAAAGCGCCGATGGGCATGCCGCCCCCGAAACCCTTGGCCAACAGCAATATATCGGGCCGAACGCCATATTTTTCAAATGCAAACAAACTGCCCGTGCGCCCGTAGCCGGCTTGTATTTCGTCGAGGATGAGCAGGGCGCCCGTTTCGTCACAGCGCCGCCGCAATGCCTGGAGCCACGCTGCCCTGGGGAGCCGAATGCCCGATTCCGCCTGCACCGTTTCGACGATCACTGCTGCCACGTGCCGGTCAATTTTTTCCAGGCCGGCATAGCTGTTGAAGTCGATATGCCGCACCCCCGGCAGCAACGGGTGGTAAGGCAGGGTAAAATCAGTGGGCGCCATCAGGCTGGCGGCGCCCTGGGTGCTGCCGTGGTAGGCCTGGCGGCAGGCAACGAAGTCGGGCCGGCCGGTGTAGCGTTTGGCCAGTTTCATAGCGCCTTCGGTGGCTTCGGCGCCCGAATTGACCAGGTACACGGCGTCGAGGCCGGGAAGTTGCGCGGCCAGCAAAGTAGCCAGCTCGACTTGCGGGGCAAGCACATATTCGCCGTACACCAGCGTATGCCAGTAGCGCTCGAGTTGCGCCCGCACGGCCGCTTCCACCCGCGGGTGGCGGTGCCCCAGGGCGCTCACGCCGATGCCGGCGATCAGGTCGAGGTAGGCCTTCCCGGAGCGGTCGTAGAGGTACAAACCTTCGGCCCGTTCGATCTCCAGCGCGAGCGGGGCGGGTGAGGTTTGGGCGAGGTGCCGGAGAAATAATTGTCGGTGACTGAGCATGTTTTTATTTGGATGGAAGAATTTTTGCGCAAATATTTGTGCCGTCCCACCGTGCCGTACGTCTAATCATCAAAAAGGCTGATTTTCTGTTTAATCTGCAAAAGTGCAAGCTAATTTTTCCAAAAAAGTGTTCTTTTACGCCACCACAAAAAATCGGCCTGCTTGTTAATACTGCGTTATGACTGCTGAAACGATTATTGCCTACGACATTCCGGCGCTTAGTTTGGAGCAAACAGGGAGGGACGCCTTTCACGCGCTCAACGACCACCACGTCAAGCACCTGCCCGTGGTGGACGACCAGCGGCTGGTAGGGATCATTTCCGAAGAAGATATTTTTAACCATAAGTTGTACGAACCCATCGGCGAGTACAATTTTTCCATGATGCGCCGCTTTGCCGTGCGCAACACCGACCACCTGTTCGAAGTGATGCGGGTGATGGGCGACAACCGGCTCACCATCATCCCCGTCGTCGATGCAGAGGGCCGCTACCTCGGTTTGGTCGAACAAAACGATTTGCTGCGGCTGTTTGCCAACTCCGCCGCCTTTATCGAACCCGGCGGTATCCTGGTGCTCGAAATGAACCGCCGCGATTACTCCCTGGGCGCTATCGCCCGCATCGTCGAGGAAGAGGACGCCAAAATCCTAAGCGCCTTCGTCACCTCCGGCCCCGATGCCGAAACTGTCGAACTCACCCTCAAGGTCAACCGCCAGGAACTCGGCCGCGTGATCGCCTCGCTGGAGCGCTACGAATACGCCGTCAAGGAAATGTACGCCGAGCACGATTACAGCGAATCGTTGAAAGAGCGGTATGAGTCGTTGATGAATTACCTGAATGTTTGATGCGCTGAATGGCTTATCCGGTTTGGAGTCATGCAAATCAGGGCAAAATTTAACCTGACTATCCGGCGGGCGTATTGTAGTTAAGCTGATTGCGGTCCGCTCTATCTCTCCTTGGAATGAGGCTCCTACCAAGATGCCGGCCCTTTGCCAGTGAGCCTCGGCTACGCATGCCGGACTTCCCAAGTGAACGGTTGTTGGCGTTCAGACCTTCCAGGTTTTAAAAACCTGGAAGGTCTTTTCATCCAT
>CAZVZH010000138.1:0-2791 GCA_964630705.1 uncultured Saprospiraceae bacterium
CCTGCCGATCATTGAAACCCAGGCTGGCGACGTATCGGCATACATCCCGACCAACGTGATCTCCATCACCGACGGCCAGATCTTCCTGGAGTCCAACCTGTTTAACGCCGGCGTTCGCCCTGCGATCAACGTGGGGATCTCCGTGAGCCGGGTAGGTGGTAACGCGCAGATCAAGTCGATGAAAAAAATTGCCGGTACACTCAAACTCGACCAGGCCCAGTACCGCGAACTCGAGGCTTTCGCCAAATTCGGCTCCGACCTCGACGCCGCCACCCAGGCTATCCTGTCGAAAGGCGCCCGCAACGTAGAAATTTTGAAACAACCGCAGTACAGCCCGGTATCGGTGGAAAAACAAATTGCCATCATTTACCTTGGCACCAACAACCTGCTGCGCGATGTTCCGCTGGATAAAGTGCGCGAATTCGAAGAGCTCTTCCTCATGAAAATGGAGCAGCAACTGCCCGAAATCCTGGAAGAATTCCGCAAAGGCAAACTCGAAGAAGCCAGCCTCGCCAAAGTGCGCGAACTGGCTGCCGGACTGACCGGCCAGTACAAGAAGTAATTTTTAATGTGGTCAATGTGGTTAATGTGTGGAATGTGGTCAATTTTCAACATTCCGCGTGCAATTGACCACATTGACCACATTGACCACATTATCAATATCGACCACATTCCTTAAAATATGGCAGGCGGTTTAAAAGAAGTACGCGAACGCATCAAGTCGGTTATGTCGACCCAGCAGATCACGAAAGCCATGAAAATGGTTTCGGCGGCCAAACTGCGCAAAGCGCAAAACGCCATCGTGCAGCTGCGGCCCTATTCTGACCGGCTCAACCGGATGTTGTCGAACATCCTGTCGAACCTCGGCGGCGATGCTTCTACCTCCTTTGGAAAAGTGCGGGAGGTCAAACAGGTACTGGTGGTAGTGGTCTCCTCCAGCCGTGGTTTGTGCGGGGCGTTCAATACCAATATTAATAAGGAAGCGCTGGCACACATTGATAAAAAATACGCCAAACAACGCGCGGCTGGCAACGTCACCGTCCTGTTTATTGGCAAAAAAGGCTACGATTTTTTCCGCCGCCGGTTTACCGATCTGAAACTGGACACAGCGCATATCGGCCTGTTCGCCAACCTGGAGTACGAGCACACCAGCCCGGTTTCCCGGAAGCTGATGGATGCTTTCACCAGTGGCCAGTACGACGCCATCGACATTGTGTACGGCCGGTTTAAAAACGCCGCTATGCAGTTTCCGACGGTGGAACAGTGGCTGCCAGTGGCCAAGCTCGAGGCTTCCGGCTCGTCTAAAAAGAAAGCCGATTATATTTTCGAGCCCGACCAGCAACAACTGCTTGAAACCCTGGTGCCGAGCATTCTGCAGCTCCAGTTCCACAAAACCTTGCTCGATACGCACGCCAGCGAGCACGGCGCGCGGATGACGGCTATGGACAAGGCCTCTGAAAATGCCGACGAGTTGCTCAAGGATTTGCGGATCAACTACAACAAAGCCCGTCAGGAAGCGATTACAACCGAATTGGGTGAAATCGTGGGCGGCGCTGCGGCGCTCGAAGGCGCCTAACCTGTCAGGTCCATTTAAAAAAAATACCACGAGGGGGGCTGGCGCAAAGCGCTGCCCCCCTCGTGGTATTTTTTTTTAAAAATTGGACCTGACAGGTTTTGAAAAAAATTACAGATTTTTGTCCTGCGTTCTGCCGGCCGTTTAATCCCCAACCGCGCCACCGGCCCGTGTTTCCCCGCCGTAGTCTTGTGTTTTAAACAATACGTTAATCGATTTTCCGGTTGAAAGATCACCGGGCGATACCCGTTTTTCGGGCGTTTCAAACCTCTTTTTTTCCATGAACACGACACACTACGCCAACCGGCGGCCTGCGACCGGCCGCTTCGGCATCCGCGCCATCCTTTTTTTGTTTCTCCTCCTCCCGGCCTTGCTTTCCGCCCAAACAGTGGAAGACTGTAACAACGGCATCGACGACGATGGCGACGGTCTGATCGATTGTTACGACCAGGACTGCACCTGCACCGGCCAATGTGACGGGTTTTACTACACTACCTGCAACGCGGATTGTTTCTTTTTACCCAGCTGCGATTCCATCACCCTGGGTATTCAGTGGATGGGTCAGGCCGAAACCGGCACCTACTCGCCCCTGGTAGCCGGCGATATGGATGGCGACGGCATCCCCGAGATCGTGACGTACAATGTGGAGAGCGTGGAAATTTACATCATCGACGGAGCGACCGGCGCTACCAAATTTCAGATCATCAGCCCTACGATTTTACCCGGCGGCACAGCGCCCGCTATGGCCGACCTCGACAATGATGGGTTCGGCGAGTTTATCCTCATCGGCAACGACCGGCTGATTCGCTGTTACAACCACCTGGGCCAGTTGAAATTCACCAGCCCCGACCAGGTAGGTTATTTTGACCGCGCCCGGTTTGCCGTGCCCAATATTGCCGATTTCGATCACGACGGCTGGCCGGAAATCAATGTGGGCAGCCAGGTGTTCAGCGGCCAAACCGGCGCCCTGCTGGCTGCCGGAGGCCCGGGGCTTTCAGCCGGCGAGCACCCAGCCCGCGTGTCGGGCGGTTTTTCCTTCGCCTCTCCGGTGGCGATCGACGCGTTGCCGGACAATTTTTGCCCGGACTGTGCCGGGCTGGAAATTGTGGCCGGCAATCAGGTGCTGTCGGTCAATCTGGCCACGGGAGTCGTGGCGGCCGTCGTGACCGCTCCGGCGGCCTATTCCGACGGCTTTACCAGTATTGCCGACTTCGACCG
>CAZVZH010000138.1:2891-11721 GCA_964630705.1 uncultured Saprospiraceae bacterium
TTTTGCGGCGACGGCTCGGCCGATGTTATTTACCGCGGCCAGTTTTTCCTGCAAGTGATTGAAGGTGCAACGGGGCAGATCAAATGGCAGGATAACTGCTTGTCGGCCACGCACATTGAAAATCCGCTTGTTCTGGATGTGGACGGCGACGGGCAAACAGAAATCGTCATCGAGTGCGGCACCGGCGGTACGGCCGACAAAGGCACGGTAGTCGCCTACGAAGCCGTGGGTTTGCCGGGCATCTCGTCGCGCCGGGTGTGGAACCAGCACGCCTATTTCAACACCAACATCAATGAAGACCTCAGCGTGCCGCGCATTCAGCAAAACCCGCACCTCGTAGGCGACAGCCTGCGCATGAACAGTTTTCTCAACCAGTTTTTCAACCCCACCTTCCCGGCGCCCGACGGCGCGCTTGCCGCGCCCAGCCTGGTATGCCTGGGCGATTCCGTCGAGATCAGCCTGACGGTGTGTAACTACGGCGATAAATTTCTTCCGCTTCAAACGCCTGTGTCGGCCTACCGCGGTAACCCGCAAACGGGCCCGGCTTCGTGGCTGGGTATGGCGCCCCTGGGTTTCGACCTGCCGCCCGACAGCTGCCGCACGTTTACCGCCCGGCTGCCGCGCGTGGCCAACGACTCTATTTTTCTGGTGCTCAACGACAACAACTCCCTGGGCACGCCATTCAACCTGGCCCAGGATTTCCCCTCTACGGCTATTGGCGAATGCGCCTTTGTGAACAACATAGCCGCGGTGTACCTCGATTACCAGCCCGGCGTACTCAACCTTGGCCCCGATACCCTGATTTGCGACAACGCCACCCTCAGCCTCAGCGCCGTGGGCAAACATTTTATCAGTTGGAACTGGCAGGATGGCTCCTCGGCTTCCAGCTTCACTGCGCTCGATGCCGGCCTCTACGCCGTGACGATCACTGATGTGTGCGGCATTACCCAAACTGATTCGCGTACCGTCGGCATCGACAGCAGCACGGTGCTGGTGCTGGGCCCCGACCGGGTTATTTGCCAGGGTGAAACCGTGACGCTTGGGCAAGCCGGGTTCGACCAGTACAACTGGCTGCCCGCAGCGGCTGTCGACTGTGCCAGCTGCCCCAGCGTGCAGGCCGGCCCAGCCGCTTCGGGCGTTGTGACGCTGACTGCCAGCCTGAACAACGGCTGCTTCAGTGTCGATACCGTGTATTTCGCTGTAAACGACACGTTTAATTACACGGTGGATACCACGATTTGTTACGGCCGGACGGTGGATTGGTTTGGTACGCTGCTGCCGCCCGATAGCGAGCAAACTTTTGCCCTGCAAACCCTGGCGGGTTGCGATTCCATCGTGCATGTGCGGGTGCACGGTACGACGGTGGGCACCTATCAAATTGCCGTCGACACGGCTGTCTGCCTGGGCCAGGTGTTGCCGTACAACGGCCTGAACCTGCTGCCCGGCGATGAAAAAACATTTCTGCTTTCGGCCGTCACCGGCTGCGATTCCACCGTTTTTGTAAAAGTTTTGCCCAAAGACACCTTTGCTACAGCGGAGCCTTTGGTGATTTGCGGCGGCGAAACGGCCTTGATTTTTGGGCAACCCCAAAGCGTTTCCGGGGTATACCGGCGGACGTTTACCGCCGGAAACGGCTGCGACTCTACCCATACCGTCGATCTGACCGTGCTGCCGGTTATCGACATCGCCGTAGACGCCACGCCGGCTTGCCCGGGTGAAATGAACGGCCAACTCGCAGCCACTGCCAGCGGGGGCACCCCGCCCTTTGCGTATGCCTGGGGGCCGCCGGGTTCCGGCACCGCCACCTTGCCCAATTTGCCGGCAGGCGACTACAGCCTGACCGTGACCGACGCCGCCAATTGTACGGAAACGGCTTCCGGCACAGTGGCTAATTTCCCGCCCATCGAGTATGCGCTCAGCGCCGATTCGGTTCGGTGTTTCGGCGAGCAAAACGGGGCCATCCGGATCGAAAGCGCAGACCCAAGCCTGCTGTTCAGCCTCGACGGCAACAACTCTTCGGCTGTGCCGGGCTATGCGCAACTGGCCGCGGGCCCTTACACCGTTTTTGCCGAGGACGTTCACGGCTGCTTGGTGTCGCAAAATATCCTGGTGCCGGAGCCGCCCGAAGTGGTGGTGCAACTGCCCGACGACGCCACGGTTTTGCTGGGCGACTCCCTGCTGTTGAAAATTTTCCTGTCGCCGCCTCAGGGTTTGCAACTGAGCTGGGACAACCCGGCCTACCTGAGTTGTACGGATTGTCCCGAGCCGGTGGCCCGCCCGCTGGACAACATCCGCTACGTGCTCACGGTATCGAACGCGGCGGGCTGCACCGACACTGACGACTTGTACCTGTCGGTCGACAAAAAACTATTGGCCTACGTGCCCAACGTCATCGCCCCCGGTGCGCGCACCGACCTGAACAGTTATTTCACCATGAGCTTCGGGCCGTCGGTGGAACGTATCCGGCGTTTGCAGATTTTCGACCGCTGGGGCGGCTTGTTGTACGAACTGCGTGACGCCTTGCCGGGCGATACCTCCCGCGCCTGGGACGGCCGGCGCGACGGGAAAGCCGCGCTTCCCGGGGTGTATGTTTGGGTGTTGGAATTGCAGTTGGTCGACGGCCGCACCGAGCGCCTGAGCGGCGAAGTGACGGTAGTGCGCTAGCAGGGCCGTTTTTCGGTAGCTTCACTTCGTTCGCAATTTGCTACGGTTCGTTGGTAAAAATTTGGGCAGGCCCACCGGCCGGCCCATTTTTGTGGCATCAAACAAAAGGGCGGACGAAAATCGGTGCCACACCTAAATCCCGGAATTGAATATCAAGCGGTTAGGCGAGGTGTGGCACAGATTTTTGAACACGCTCAACCAACCTGACCGATGACGCACCAACAAGTTACGCTGATAAAAAACTCCTGGCGGCTGCTTCGCGCGCTCGATGGAGCGCAATTGAGCGACTTGTTCTACAGTAAGTTGTTTTTTGACCATCCTGAATTGCGCAGCCTTTTTCCTTCAGATATGAGCGGCCAGCACCAGAAACTGATCACAACCCTGCAAATCCTGATTGCGCGCCTGGACCAAATGGCTACCCTGGAACAGGAAATCGCCGAACTCGGCCGGCGCCACCAACAATACGGCGTTCGCTCAAAACACTACGGCCATGTCGGCGCCGCGCTGCTCTGGACATTTGAGCGGGTACTTGGCAGCGATTGGACGCCGCCGGTTGCCGAGGCTTGGCAGACGTTGTACAAAACCCTGGCAGAAGCCATGCTTCAAGCCTCCGAAAACCGCAACAACTAACAAACACTAAATTTTTTTCAAATGAAACACCTCCAACTGGCAGCCTTGCTGCTCTTGTCGCTTGTTGCCTGCAACAAAGAATCCGATCCTGAGCCCACCAGCCCTAACCCGCCTGCCGTTCAGCGAAAACTCAAAGGTTATACCTATAAAAACGACCAGTACCTGCCGCTTACCATCGCTTATGATGCGCAGGGCCGGGTGGTAAAAATGGACGACGGCGAGGATGTGTCTACCCTCGTTTATTCCGGCAATGAAGTACAGGTGACCACCTTCCGGAAGGCTGAAAACCGCGAAGTCGCCAGTTTTAAAGGCAAAATTAACAGCAATGGCCAACTCACCGAAGGTACCGGAACCGCTTCCTACACCGGCACTCTCCGGCAGGAAAAGCACCGCTTCGAATACAATTCAGAAGGCTACATGACCCGCCGGGTGCTCGACCTCAACAACGGCGAAAATATCTACGAGTACTTTTTTTCCTATGCCAACGGCAATTTGACGGCCTGGGAAGTACACCGCAACGGCCAGTACGACTACAGCGGCGCCTGGGAGTACGACCTCAGCACGCAGGATCGCTCGGGGCTCAACTGGAATCATTTCGACGTGTGCAATGCCTTCACCGGGAAAACCAATAAAAACCTGGCGGTCAAATACACGGGCTATCGCGACGGGAAGGTCAGCTGGTTTGGCGATTTTCAGTACACCTTTGATGCCCAGGGCTACCCGCTGACCAATGCCGTGCAAATCAGCAACGGCAACGCCTATACCTTGATTTATCAGTATTGATTTTCAGCGCGTTTGCACGTCGTCCAACGATCATCATGAAACAGGCCTCCATCATCATGTTGAAATCCATCCTGTTGCTGTTCGGATGTAAAAACAACCCCCGCGTTGCCGTAGAAACGGAACAGTTCGGCCCGTTTACCATCCGCCTGATCACCGACGAAGTGCAAACGCTCAACATGAACAAGGGAACCTTCGACCAGGTCAAGCGCCTTCATTACGAGCTGGATTACCAGGGGCAGCCGTTTGCACCAGGGGACAGTTCGGAAAATGCGGCCGCCGCAATGCCTGTTTGGCGGGTTTTTACCCTGAAAGACGCTCCAAAACCCAGCCTCCTGGCTTTTGGCGAAAGCCTGTTTCTGGTAACCGGGGCAGCGGAGCGGGGCAAGGCCGAATCCACGGTGCTGGATGCGCCGGGCGCGCGGTTTACCAGTTTGCAATGGCTCGACAGCGCCGAAGCCGGCGGCATACCCGGCGAGCCGGTTTACGTTTACCGCAACGAAAGCAAACACCTTTTGCGCGAATTGACCGGCGGGCGCTACCTGCTGCTGAATGGGTCGGTCGTGCTGGATGTTCAGACGTTTAAAGCGTATGCCTTCCGGACAGACCAGTACCAGTTTGGCGATTATTTTCTGCTCGAAGGGCCGGCCGTTGGTTTCTCGGCAGAAGCCGGCCAACTGGCGCTGTTGGGGGCAAAAAACAATGCCGCTGACGACAGTTTGCTCGATTACGCCCTTATCTGTTTTGATTTTCAAACCAAAAAATCCTACGCAGTTCCATTGGAAAGTAAAACTGCCCAGCCCGAAAACGACGATTCCATCACCGCTGAATGGCTGCGCGGGCAAGGGGAGTGGGGGCGGCTAAAAAACGGGACCTGGCGGCTTCAGCTGCGCGCCGCGCGTTGAGCCTTTTTTGAAAAAAATGCCACCCTGCCGTCCAGAATGGCGCACAATCGTTTCATCTTTAGAAAAAATTTGGCGTAAAAGATCGGCCATGAAAGCAATCATTATCGAAGACGAACCGCTCATTGCCCGGGAACTGCAATACAAAATTGCCCAGGCAGCGCCCGACGTGCAGGTGCTCGACCATTTGACCAGCCTGAAAACGGCGCGCAAATGGTTCTTGAACAATGCCGAACCTGACCTGGTATTCATGGATATTCAACTGGGCGACGGGGTGAGTTTCGAACTGTTCGACACCTACGAACTGCGGTGCCCGGTAATTTTCACCACGGCTTACGACGAATACGCCATTCGCGCCTTCAAAGTAAACGGCGTAGACTACCTGCTCAAACCCATCGACGAGCAAGAACTGGGTCGCGCCATCGACCGTTGCCGCGAACTGCTGCAGCGGCAAACCGCGGAAAATGTCAACTGGCCTGAACTCCTGCGCTTGCTCCAACAACCAGGCGCAGCCGGTAGCCTGTACAAGGAAAAATTTATCGCCAGCGTGCGCAACCAATGGGTGCCCGTGCGCGCAGCCGACATTGCCTGCTTTTCCCGCGAACAACTCAATTACCTCTATACCTTCGCCGGCGAGCGCTACTTGCTGGATTACAACACCCTGGAAGAAATTGAAGCCTTGCTCGACCCCAAAGTGTTTTTCCGCGCCAACCGGCAGTACATCATCCACATCGACGCCATCCAAAGCGTGCGGCCGCATGAAAACCAAAAACTTTCAGTGAGCCTCAAGCCGCCTGTGAAAATTGAGGTGGACATCAGCCGGGAAAAAGCGCCGGGTTTTAAAAAATGGTTGGACCGGTAACCTTCGAAATCATGGCTCCTGCATTGACGCGCGTCGTACTCACCGAACCTTTTATGAAATACCCGGCCGGCACGGTTTTCGAATTACCCGAAAGCGAGGAGCCTTCCGGCTGGCACCCCGATGAGCGCGCCCGTGAACGCTTGTCGTTCTTAGATAAACGCGCGCTCGATCTGCCCGACATGGGGCGTGGGCGGGCCACTACCTTGCCGATGAACATCACCCGCCCTTGTCCGCCCGAGGTTTTTGAAAATAAAGACCTGAGCACGGGACCTTGCAGGGTGACTGCCGTAGCTACCGGTACGGGGCCGGAACTGCTTGCAGCCGACTCGCTGGCGCCACCGCTGCAGGAAGCTGCTGTTTCCCTGCTCGATCTCGGCGGCCAAGCGGCGCAAGGGCTCCGGGTTGCCTTGGCAGATACTTCGGTTTTGCCGGTGAAAACGCTGTTGTTCGACCGGCTCAACCGGGTTTGGCTGGGAGAAATGCCCGTACCGGCAAGCGAAATAGAATCGGGCGCGCTGGACTTCGATTTTTCAGAACTAAGTCCCGGCTTTTATGCCGTCGATGTGGTGTTTTCCGGCGATTTCCGGTACCGGATTTTGTTTATAAAATCGTTTCCGCTCCTGGTCATGATAGACCGAAGCGGGCGGTACAGCCTGCAAAAAACGCTGTATTGACACCTTCTTTTTCAATAAAATTTTTCGCCATGACCACCTTTTGGATTCTCTGGGGCATCGACGCAGTGGCAGCTTTGATCGCGTTGTTTTTCTTTTTTTGGGGCTTGGCCGACGGCACGGTTTCGTCGTTCAATATTAGGCTTTGGATGCTAATGCTGGGCGCCATTGCGGCTATTTTACTGGGTAGCCTTTGGCTCAAATCGCATGACTACCTGGGGCTGGCTAAAATTGTGCTGTCCATTTTGGCTATTCCAACGCTGTTGTATGGCCTGTTTGTGTTGTTCGTGATTATTGCAAGGCCGCGATGGAATTAAACCCGAAAACCGTAACGCAAACCTGATTGCTATGCACACGACCATTCATCTGCGCTTGCTTGAGGATTGGGGGATTTTCCCAGCCGGCATGCCGCTGGAGCTGGAGGATCGCCAGGAAACAGGCCTTTGCCAAGGCCAGGAAATACACGGGTACCCGCTGCCGGATACCGGCGCCGGTCCGCCAGGCGTGCTCCCGCAGGCTTTGGTGGAAAAACACAGTCCGGAAGCTGGAGGTGCGACCGAGTTTTACGGCCCTTGTTTGCTCACTGGGGTGCAAAATTTTTACCGCGAGCCGGGCCGGGACAACGAAAAAGGCAAATTGGAGCACGGCGTGGTGGCGGAGCAGGAGGTGCGATGCGTGCATTATCCTGATTGCCAGCAATTGGTGTTTCACCTGCCGAAATATGCCTGGGATGCGGGCCGGTTGCGGCTCCTCAACCGGGTAACAGGAGCCGTGCTGGAAGACCTGCCGGTGCGGGATAAGTTGAGCGGCAGCACGCAGATTCTGCTCGATACCTTGCCTTACCCGCCGGGTTTTTATCATTTAGAGGCCGATTGGCCCGATGGCTGGACCCACCAGCTCAGCTTTATAAAATATGCCGAAGGGTTTCGACGGGCCGATGTACCTGCGCCGCGGCCGGCCGGTAATTTGCGCATGGTGCAAAACGACTACGAACACCGGCTGTTCGATTCGGATGGAAACGAGGTGGAAACCGGCGAGCGCCAAATCCGCGAGGAGGCCGGTCGGATTTTAGCCAAAGCCTTTCGGCGCCTGGAATTTCAAAATTATGGCCGGACCGGTATGGTTCGCTATGTCGAGGGCGCTCGTTCGTTTGAAATGGATTATGAATTCGGCGGCGGCGATTGCCTCGTTTTTTTGAGCATCCCGGGTTTGGAACAGTGGGAGGGCGCCACCGGTACACTCCTGGCTGAGCGCGCTGAAATTCTGGAGTTTATCGCTCAGGAAACCTTGCGCCAACAAGCGCCGAATTGCCGCTACAAAATCGAAGCCGAAGCAATTTTGATTGTGCGATCCTGAGGAGCGCCTGTTGTTTCCACTTTTTACCACGCCGCTGCAGTTTTTTGCTTGTCTTCTCAAGCGAGAGAGCGCTTGCCAACTTTTTTTGAAGGTTTTTACCCTGGATTGTGGTCAGTTTGACGACAAAAGCCAAATTTCAGAATTTTCCTACCACATTTCAACACTGAAATAACCGCTTGTTTTACAGGCGGTTATTTTTTTTGTCGCTGCTTTGAGAAAGAAAAAATCAAAATTAAGTGTCGCATTGTGGTAAAATGTGGGAAAACCGGTTACATTTGTGGCGTTGGTATTGGGCTCAGTCTGCTCCTGCCAAGTTTTTTGTTCAAACAGTCCCTCTCTCAGCATGAAGCTCATCGGTGAATATCCGGTAGCCATTGACAACAAAGGCAGATTGCGCTTACCTACGGCGCTCCTGCGTCAACTCGGCGAAATAGCCCCCGAATCGGGCGGCTATGAATTCGTGCTGAACCGCGGCTTCGAAAAATGCCTCACCCTGTATCCGAAGCCCGTCTGGGACCAACTCAGCGAAAAACTCAGCCAACTCAACCGTTTTAACGACCGCAACCGGATGTTCTTCCGCTCCTTTTACCTCGGCGCAACGCCGGTGGTGACCGACAGCGCCGACCGTATCCTGCTGCAAAAACCGCTGATGGACTACGCCGGCCTGAATGCGGAAGCCATTCTGATCGCCATGGACGACCGTATCGAGGTCTGGTCGCCGGAGCAATACGAGGCTATGCTCCAGATTGATCCGAACCAATTCGCCGACCTGGCCAACGATGTCATGGGCGGCGGCGCCGATGGGGTGGGGGATGTGAACTCAGTTTGAAGTTTGAAGTTCGGAGTTTGAAGTTTTCACCATTTCGGAAAGTTGAACTACTTCGAACTTCAAACTTCAAACTCCAAACTCCAAACTCCAAACTTCAAACTATAAAAAATGTACCATGCACCCGTACTCTTGTCCG
>CAZVZH010000139.1:0-11695 GCA_964630705.1 uncultured Saprospiraceae bacterium
TGGCACGGCAATTTCCGGGGCTGGCGCATCCGTTTTTTTGGGCGGGTTTCCGGGTTTACGGGGCGGTGGAGGCCTTGTGGTGAGCAAGTCAAAATGAAAACATGGGTCATTCCGAATTTTTTGGAGAGCCTTTTTTCGAATCGCTAAACAGAAGCGTAGACCGGCCTTATGCAAATCCCGATTTTGCAAAATCGCAGGATTTGCAGACAGCCTTGATTTTTTTGGTACTTTTTGCATCAAGGCAAAAAGCACAACAGGCATGCATTATCAGTAGCTTAGCTTGTAGGCCCGAACGAAAACCCCGAATTTTTCTGAGCAGAAAAATTCGGGATGACTCATGCGAATCAGGCGTTAAAATTGCTCTGCGAGCAGGATTGGGTAAAACTTTCCCAATAACAACCCTTAGGCTTGTCATGTCGGAGCGCAGCGCAGACATCTACACAAGCAAAACACCAGGTTTATTGAAACTTCACGCAAAATTTTGCTTCTGCAGATGTCTGCGCTGCGCTCCGACATGACAAGCGCTAGGGTTAGATTGCGCTAGTTTTGCCCCTGATTCGCATGACTCATGTTTACATTTTACATTTTGACTTTTCGGCCTAGCCGCACCCGCGGGTCAGCCCAGGCATACAGCAGGTCGGCCAGCAGTTGGCCTAAAATCGTTACCACCGACACGAACATGACCATGGCGAACAGCACCGCGTAGTCGTTGTTGGCAAACGCCGACACCATTTTGATGCCCATACCCGGAAAATCGAACAGGTATTCGATCACCAGCGAGCCGCTGAACAGCGCCGGGAAAAAATTCGCGAATATGGTGATGACGGGAAAAAGGGCGTTGCGGAAAGCGTGCCGCCAGAATACCAGGCGCTCGCTCAGGCCTTTGGCCCGGGCGGTGCGGATGTAGTCCAGCCGGATGACTTCCAGGATGCCGCCCCGCATTTGCATGGCCAGGATAGCCAGGGCGTGCAGGCTGAGCGTGAGCACGGGCAGCACAAATTTTTCCAGATTGTCGAACACCCAGGGAAAAAAATCTTTGCCGCTGAGTTTCCAGGGTGTGGCGTTGAGCCCGTCGATGAGCCCCAGGCCGGTATCGGGGCGCGAGAGCAGCAGGATGAGCAGGCTGCCCAGCCACATGACTGGCAGTGCGTAGAGCCACATCAGGCCGGTACGTGCCATCCGGTCGGGGAGTCGCTGGTGGTGCCGTGCCATCCACACGCCCAGCGGTACGCCGATGCCGTAGGCCAGCAAGAGGGCCAGGCCATTGATGAGCAGGGTGGAAAGCAGGCGGGGCTGCAGTTCCTCGAGTAAGGGATTGCCGGTGACGATAGAATTGCCCGGGTTGCCGCTGAGGAAGCCGCTGAGCCAGCGGTGGTACTGGTTGTCGGCGCCGTGCCAGTGCACCGCCGGCAACCATCGTTTCCAATGTTGGGTTTCGGTTTGCCACTTGGCGTGGAGGTGGCGAATTTTGGTCAGTTGGCTTTGTATTTTTTGGCGCAGGGCGCCATCGTTCAGGCTGTCGGTCAGGCGGCCGGCGGTGGTCAGCACCTGGTCGGCCCGGTTGGTCAGGGCGGCATAGCGCAGGTCGGCCAGCTCGGCGCGGAGGCTGCCCGCACTTTGCTTTAACAAAGGTTGTAGCCCGGAGGTAATCGACTGAAAATAAGCGAGGGAAGCGGGCCAATTGCCAGTTTGGCGGCTGAGTTGAACCAGTGCTGCCCGGTCTTCGAGAGGCAGGATGCGGTGCAAGCTGTCGGGCGTCGTCCAGTCGCCGATACTGACATAAAACTGGGGCTGGTTGAGGCCCAGTTTTCGGGCTTTGGCCAGGTAGGCGCCGGGGCTTTCCACATAGTCGATCCGGACCGGGTCGGTATCGGAATACCGGCTCAGGGCAAAGGTGGCCAGGGAGATCACCAGCAGGGTGGGGATGGCCAACAATATCCGGCGGATCAGGTAGCGCAGCATGGTTGTTTCAAGGAAGAGGCTTCAAAATTAGGAATTTGTGGATTTACGATTTACGATTTACGATTGGGTTCACCTTTCCGGAGGCAGGGATATTTGCAACTTTTGGGATGTTCCTAATTGCCGCATCCAAACCTCCTTCCGTAAAGGTGAACCCAATCGTAAATCGTAAATCGTCCTTCGTAAATCAAATTTCGTTTTCAAGTAAAAAACGGGTTGTACTCCATTTCATGACGGATCGTCGTGCTGGGGCCGTGGCCGGGGTATACGAGGGTTTCGCCGGGCAGGGTGAACAGCTGGCTGCGCACACTATCGAGCAGCAGTTGGTGGTTGCCGCCGGGCAGGTCGGTGCGACCGATGCTGCCGTAAAACAACACGTCGCCGGCAATCACAAAACCCGCCTTGGCGCAAAAAAACGACAGGCTGGCCGGCGAATGTCCTGGTGTAAACAAAATGTCGAGCCGGCTGTCGCCAAACGCCACCGCGTCGCCGGTTTCCAAAAATTGTTCGGGCATGGGCGAGGGTTCGGCTCCGGGGATACCGTACATCATGCAGGTAGCCGGGTAGCGCTCGAGCAGGGGCAACTCGCCCCGGTGCAGTTCGGGCAGCACCGACCAGCGGCGGTGCACAAAGGCATTGCCGAACACGTGGTCGAGGTGGCAGTGCGTGTTGAGCAGGCGCACGACGCGGAGGCCGCGTTTTTCAATAAAACTTTCCAGCGTGGCTTGCTCCTCCGGCCCGTAGCAGCCGGGGTCGATGATGACGCATTCGCGGCTGGCATCGAACAGCACGTAGGTGTTTTCCGCAAAAGGATTGAATTCAAAAACCTGTACCTCCGTCATAGCCGGCAATAATACGCAAAAACCCGTCGGCCCGGCGCAAAAAATGCCCTTCCGGTTTCCCGGAAGGGCTTCATACGATAGAATTGGTTATGTTGTCAATTGACGAGCAGGCGCTTGCTCAGCGTGCCTTTGTCGGTCTGTATCCGAAGGGTATACAGGCCTTTGGGCCAAGCTTGGGTGGACAAGCGCGTGCGGAAGTCGCTGGCCGGCTGGTGTTGTTCGACCAGGCGGCCCAGGGCATCGAATACTTCGACGGTTTCCATGGCGAGGCTGTTGGTAGAAATCCAAAACTCGCCCAGGGCAGTGGGGTTGGGGTACACCAGGGTGCGGCGCTCGAGCAGGCGCTGGCGGGTGTCGGTGCTTTCCAGCACATTGAGCCAGACGGTATCCTGCACCGCGCCCCGGAGCTCAATTTTGTTGCCTTTTGCGTCGATGGCCTGGAGGGCTTGCACGGGCACGACAAAAGGCACGACCGTCGACTCCGAGCGGTCGATTACATCTATGATAATAATAAAATCGGTACTAAAATTGATCTTGGCGATGCTGCCGTAGCCGGATACCGTTTGCCCGAACTTACGCGAAAATCCCATGTCGAACTGCCGGCGGGCATAGTTGTCCTTGGGCAGCAGCAAAATATCGTTCGGCGCTCCGAAAAAGGAATTGGTGCTGTAAAACACCTCCGGATTGTGGTTGACGTATTCCGGATAGCGCAGGGCGAAAGCCAGCCCGTACAGGTCGAACACCGGTTCCTGCGGGTTGCCGATCATGACGTCGGCGCTGATGGTGAGCGGCCCCGGACTGTTCGGGTCGACCACCAGGGTATCGGCGGCAAACTTCAGCCACAAGGCCGGCGCACTGAGGTTGGCGCTTTGCAGCACATTCGTGTCCAGTGGTGTGTAGTGTTGCTCGATGGCGTTGCGGTCGAAGTCGTTGACCACGCCGTTGCCATCGCAATCGATGTGTTTAAAATTGACCCCGGAAGCGGTGCTTTCTGCCCAGTTCGGGGCGAATTGCGGCGCCCAGGCGCTGGTAGCGAAGGGGCGCGGCGCCCCCGTGGCGTAATAGCCCAGGCCCAGGTGGAGCAGGTCGGCGGCATCGGCTTTGCGGTCGCCGTTGGCATCGCCCGGGAACACGTAATCGGTGCCCATCGGCAGCTTATCGGCGGTCATTTGCAAAGCGTCGGTGACGAACAGCCGGGTGACTGAGGAAATGCAATTGTTTGATTTCCAAACGCTGAGGTTGGCTTTGTAAATGCCGCCTTTCGGGTAAAAATGCTCAACTACGGTGTCAGCCGCGCTACCCAGCCACAGCGCGCTGCCGTCGCCAAAATCGAGTTGCATCTGGCTGTATTGGCCGCTTGAGCGGTTGAAAAACCGCACCAGGTAACCGCTGGACGGGCTGCCGCTGACCAGTTCCAGGTCGAGGTCGGCGCCGCAAGTACCGGAAGTCGGCTGGCCGCATTCGCCCACCCACCATTTGCTTACGCCGGCAGTGAGGGCTTCGCATTCGTTGATATAGGTCACGCCGTTGCAGGCGCATACCGGAGCGAAAAAAGACGGGCAGATGGCGCTGTAGTTGACCATCGCCTGATTGACGCAGCTTGGCGGCGACACGGTGAGCACCTGGCAGCGGGTGGTGGTGCAAATGCTGTTGTCGTCGGGGCTAACAATTTCGTATTGCGCGCAAACCTGGTAAGTGCCGCTGCCGGGCAGGCTGGCTGTAAACTCCGAGGTTTCGGCCAACACGGCATTGCTTTTACCTTCGTACCATTTGATCGATTTGATCGTGCCTGGATCGGCCGAAACCGGAATGATTTTTCCAAATAGTTTGGTGCCCACGGCCGTCACTTCGACGTCGTAGCCGCACCAGTTGGGGTTTTGGTCACTGACAAATACCGTGCGGCATTTCAGGGTGGAGCAGCCGTAAGGGTCTGTCACGGTCAGGCATACCGGGTAGTAGCCTTCACTCGGGAAGGTATGCTGCACCTGGTGGCCGGTGGCGGTGGCGCCGTCGCCGAATGTCCAGGAACAATGTTGCGTGGAAGGGTCGTAAATGTCGGCTTGGAAATTGACCCTGTAGGCGTTTTGCACGCTTACGGCGTGTCCGAAATCGGCCACGCAAGGCAGTGTGTCGGATACGCAGCTGAGGGCAACCACATTCAGCCCATTGGCCGTACAGCCCGGCGGCAGCGCGGTGGGTTTGGAAGAAAACCGGATGGTTTTACCGCCCATCAGTTGGTCGGCGCCTTCCACGGCCAAGAGCAGCGCTCCGGAGTTCAGGTCGATGATTTTCGCGCCGCAACCGGGAGTGGTGCTGGCGACCCAGCCTACGCGGTCGCATTGTGCGCCGGCATTTCCAGCCAGCGTCGCCAGCAGCAACGCGGCTGCCGTTAGGCGTAGCAGTTGCGGGGCAGAAGCGATGGCAAAAATTTGCAGTACAAGTCGATGCATAAGCCAAAAATTAACCGGGGTACACTTTTACCGTACAAAGATTGTATTTCCCCTTCGGTTTCCAAAGGACATTTTACCTAACTTGCCGGACAAAAAAAAGTTGACGCTTTTTTTAAATTTTTGGTTTTCAAAGATTTAAAAACTCCGCGTTCCGCCAGAAATCTATCGCCCGATCATGTTCAGCGACAAGCTGCTTAGCCTCCTTCAACGTTTCTCCAGGTACGAACTGAACCGGTTCCGGAAGTTGCTGCTTTCGCCCTATTTCAACGACCAGGACGATGTGCTGCGCCTTTTCGACCTGATCGACGATGCCTTGCGCAACGACCCCGGCCGCCTGGAAACGCTGGACAAACCCGCTGTGTGGCAGGCTCTTTTTCCCAAACGCCGCTTCGACGATGCCCAACTGCGCCGCCTGGCTTCCGACCTGACCGGACTGGCGCAGCGTTTCCTGGTTGAGGAATTCCGCCAAAACGATCCGCTCTCCGAAGCCATCGACTTGCAAAAAGCGCTCGAAAACCTCGACTTGCCCAAACACTTAGCCGGCGCCGAACGGCAAATCGAGCGGTTGCTTGAACGGCAACCCGGCAAGTCGACCGAATTCTACCTCGCCCGTTTCCGGCAGCAATGGAACATTTTCAGCAGGGCCTCCAAAATTGTCGCTACCTCCGGCTACACGGACAAGCTGGGGGACGCCGATTTCGCACTCGAGTGTTTTTACCTCGCTCAAAAACTCAAACTCTACGTGGCCTGGATGCTCTACAGCGGTTTTCGGAATACCGAACAGGAGGTGTCCATGATGCCAGGTTTTTGGGAATACCTCGAGCAAGACCGTTTTGCCGCCGTGGCCCTGCTTCGTATTTACCGCCGAACCATCCGCTGTTTTGCCGAACCGGAAAACGAAACCCTCTACCGGGAATGGCTGACCGATCTGTCGGCTTCAGCCGTCGAGCTGGCCGAAACCGACCTGCGGGAGTGTTACTTTATGGCCCAAAATTACTGCGCGCTCAAGATCAACCAGGGAAAAAGCGAGTATTACCGCGAGATGTTCGAACTGTTCCGAAAGATGGTGGACCAAGACATTCTGGTGGAAAACGGCCAGTTGCCGGAAGCTGTTTTTAAAAATGTCATCACCGTCAGCTTACGCTCGGACGAATACGAATGGGCCGAAAATTTTATCAACAATTACATCCAGTACCTGCCTGCCAGCATCCGCGAAAACGCCCGCGTGTTCAACTTCGCCAACCTGTACTCCCACCAGAAAAAACACAGCCAGGTGATCGAACTCCTGCGCGGGGTCGAATACAGCGACGTGGTGTATTCCCTGGGCTCCAAACTTATCCTGATCCGGACCTACTACGACTTGCAGGAATACGCTGCCCTGGACTCGCTGATCGACAGCTTCCGTATTTTTTTGCGGCGCAGCAAAGTGTTGTCGAAAAACCTCAAACGCGAGTACAACAACTTCCTGAACCTGGTGCGCAAACTGTCCAATTACAACCCTGCCAACCCCAACGACTTGCTCACGCTGAAAAAACGCGTACATGAAGTTTCGTACACCACGCCCAAGCGCTGGCTGCTGGAGAAAATTCAGGAACTGGAAAGGTAGCGGGCCCTTGCTGGCACTGCTGCTGTGCCTGCCAACGCAGCTGTTGGCTCAGGAAGCCCGGGCTGCCTGGTCGGTGGAGGCGGTAACCCACAGCGCCCGCCTCTTTCGCCACACCCCAAAACTCACCATCCGCACCGGCCAGCGCGTGTGGGGGCAGGAGCTGGCGCTGAGCTGGCAAACCCGCGGCCGGCAGTCCTGGCAAGCCTGGCAGCGCTACCCGCGCTTCGGCCTCTCGGGCGCGCATTTTTACCTGGGCGAGCAGGCGCACGGCGATGCCTGGGGCTTGTTGCCCTTCGTGGATGTGCCGGTGTTGCGCCGCGCGAACTGGCTGGCGTATTTCCGGGTGGGTACGGGCCTGGGCTACGTGGCCCGGCCTTATGATTATTTCACTAACCCCGCGCAAAACGCCATTGGCTCGCACTGGAACAATTTCACGCAGTTTCGCCTGGGCGCCGAATACCGCCTGGGGCCGCGCTGGAGCCTGCAGGCCGGCGGTTCATTCAGCCATTTTTCCAACGGCGCCTCGGCCCTGCCCAACTACGGCGTCAATCTGCCCGCTGGCTTCGCGGCCCTGCGCTGGACGCCGGCCGGCCGGCGCGACACCGGCTTTTTGCCCGCCCCGCCGCGACCGGCGCTCCTGCGGCGCTGGGGCGGCTTGCTCACGGGCGGACTTTCCATTATCGAATACTCCATTTTCGACGGCCCGCGCTACCCGGTTTGGGCGCTCTCCGGGGCGGCGTATTACCGGCTCAACCCGGTCAACCGCGCCCTGCTGGGCATCGACTACGAATACAACCGCGCCGTGTATGCCTTCGGCTTGCGCAGTACCGATTTTAAAACCGAGCACGAAGCCCGCCGGGGCGCCACCCGCCTGGCCTTCACCCTGGCCGACGAGTTTTTGTTCGGCCCGCTGGGCATTCAGGTGCAGGCGGGCTGGTATGCCGGGCGGCAACGGTTCAACCGGCTCGTTTCGCACCGCTGGTACAGCAAACTCAGCATCCGCTATTATTTACCGGAACTACTGCACAGCCGCCTGCGCTGCCACCTGGGTATTTCTTTGAAGGCGCACCGGACTACGGCGGAGTTAATTGCTTGGAATCTTGGAATTGGGTTTTAATGTGGTGAATGTGGCGAATGTGGTGAATGTGGCAAATGTGGTCAATGTGGTTAATGTGGCAAATAGGTTCATCCACTCGGGTCAGCTTAACTCCGGAACCAATTGAAAGCCCTAATTTTGCAGTCCCACCCACATTGACCACATTCGCCACATTGACCACATTAAAAAAATGTCCACACCACGCACCGTAGCCTTCCACACCCTGGGTTGCAAACTCAACTACTCGGAGACTTCCGCCTTGTCGCGTTTGTTCGAAGACCAGGGTTATGCGCCCGTCCGCTTCGAAGACGGGGCCGATATTTTTGTGATCAATACCTGTTCAGTAACCGAGCAGGCCGACAAGGAGTGTAAAAAAATCGTGCGGCAGGCCCTGCGCCGGCAGCCCGGGGCGCTGGTGGTGGTGACGGGTTGTTACGCCCAGCTCAAGCCAGCGGAAATCGCCGAAATACCTGGTGTTGATCTGGTGCTGGGCGCCGGCGAAAAATTCCGGATCCTGGATTTTATCGAAGACCTGTCGAAAGCGCCCGGAAAAGGCCTGGTGCAGGCCGGCGAGGTGCGCGACGTGAATACCTTCACCGCGTCGTTTTCTTTTGGCGACCGCACCCGCTCCTTCCTCAAGGTACAGGACGGCTGCGACTACAAGTGCTCTTTTTGCACCATTCCCCTCGCGCGCGGCGCCAGCCGCTCCGATACCGTCGAGCAGGCCGTAGCCAATGCGCGGCACATCGCCGGCCAGGGCGCCCGAGAGATCGTGCTGACGGGCGTCAACCTCGGCGATTTCGGCAAGGGCACCGAGGTGATCGAAGGCGCCCGCCCGAAAAAGGAAGCCCTGTTTATCGACCTGATCGAAGCGCTCGACCGCGAGGTCGACATCCCGCGTTTTCGCATCAGCAGCATCGAGCCCAATTTGCTCACGGAAGAAATCATCGCTTTCGTAGCGGGTAGCCGGCGCTTCATGCCGCATTTTCACGTGCCGCTGCAATCGGGCAACGACAAACAACTGGCCGACATGCGCCGCCGCTACCGTCGCGATCTGTATGCCGAACGCGTGGCGGCGATCAAGCATCATATGCCGCAGGCCTGCATCGGCTGCGATGTTATCGTAGGTTTTCCCGGCGAAACCGAGGCCGATTTTCTCGAAACCTACGCTTTTTTGCAAACACTCGACGTGTCGTACCTCCACGTGTTCACCTACTCCGAACGCGCCAATACCCCGGCCGCTGACCTGCCCGGCGCCGTGCCCCTGGAGGAGCGCCGCCGCCGCAACCAGGCCCTGCGCGGCTTGTCGGAAATGAAACGGCGGGCGTTTTACCGCCAGCACCTCGGCACGGTGCGGCCGGTGTTGTTCGAGCAGCACAAAGACCCCGCGCTGGTGAGCGGTTTTACCGACAATTACATCAAAATTGAAATGCCCGCCGGGGCGGGGGAAGTCAACACGATCGCCCCGGTATTGCTGGAACATTTGTCGGCCGACGGCGAGGCGGTGCTGACGAGCTGCGAGCTGATGAGCGGGGTGGCGAATTTTTCAAATTAAACTTTTCAAATTGGACTTTTGACTTTTTTGAAATGCCCTGTGCGCGGTGTTTCAAAAAAGTCAAAAGTCTAATTTGAAAAGTTCAATTTGAAAAGTTATTAACCCGCATAAAACCTCAAACACTCGTCGCACAAACACTTGCCGCCGAACTGCCGGTGGAGTGTTTCGCGGGTGGCGGGGTGCAGGTTGGGGTGGCGCTCCCAGCAATCATTGGGGTTGTAATTGATAAACGCCTTGTTGCAGCGCGGGCAATTTTGCATAAACATTTGATCGTCTTCGACCCAGGCGGCGGCCACCTGGCCGCCCAATGGCGGATGCAATTTGCGCACCCGCACCTTGAGGGCCATCATGCCGGCAAATTGTTTTTTCATGCGTTGGAAAATGTTGTTCACCACGGTTTCCAGCAGTTTGCGCGGCTGCCCCATTTCCATTTTACAAATCTGGTACACCGACTCGTAGTTGATCGTGGTTTCGAGCAGGTCGGTTTGCGCCGCAGGCGCTGTGACCGTTTGTACGTACACGTCGACGAGGTAGTCGGCGCCGATGCGTTGCTCGGCCTCGTAAACCCCGTGGTACGCGTAAAATTTCATGCCTTCCAGTGCGATAATAGCCATTTTGTTGAGTTTCTGGTTAGAGGGTTTCTGGTTTCTGGTTAGAGGGTTTCTGGTTGTCCATTTATTTGGGTGGTGGCGGTAGGGGCGGCCCTTGTGGCCGCCCAAGGTGCCACGGTAATTATTCGCCCAGCAGTTCCTGCAATTGTTCGCGTTTGTCGGCCAGGTCAGGGCATTGGGTATGCAGGAGCAGATTGACGGAGTCGAGCTCTGCAGCGGTGAGGTGGCCGTACTGCCCGATAATGGTGGCGGCGCATTCCTTGGCTTTGCCGTAGGCGTCCTGCATTTTTTGAAAATAGTTGTTGATCTGGCCCGGACCGGCTTTTTGCGCCTCGCGGTTGAGCGCGGCAAGTTGGGCGGTACACTCGCAGTAGGCGGTGGAAATTTTTTCAAAACGGTTTTTAGGGGCGGCCGGGTTGGCGCACCGGACAAACAACCCAAGGGCTAGTGCGGCCAGAATTGAATGAGAAGTTTTCATGCGCCAAAAATAAAAGAAGCAAGGGAATACGGAGTGCGGAATGCGCATTCCCCCGCTGGTGCGGGGCACGCGCATTCCGCATCGGAAAAAATCACTGGCAGGTATGACAGCGCTCATTAGCCAGGACGGCGCCGCTCCGCATTTTTGCCCCTGAAAAAAATAAAACACTGTTGTCCTATGAAATTTGAATACAACCTCTCTGTCGGCGAATGCGTCGTTTCTTTCCTCCTGATGATGGGCGTTATTATTACCGGCATTTTTACCGGTCAGTATTGGCTGGCAGCATTTGGCTTGCCTTTGTTTCTCCGCGGACTGTTGGGTTGGTGCCCCCTGAAAACATACTTGCATAGCAAGTAAAAAATAAAACACAGAAAGGAAGATAAATGGCTGCTTCAGCGAACGAGTTGAAGGAGCCATTTTTCTTAGGAAGGCACAACTTTATTATTTGATCGTTCCTAATGTGCTGACCGCCGGCTACTTTTTCTGCAGTGCATAGTTTGAATCCGGCTAAAGCGCCGTTTCTTTGCAAGCAGAAATTTGAACGTTTTGCCACAGCAACCATGCACTACCCAATGTTTTTCCTGGTTGATTCAAAAAATACACGCCTCCATTCGTGATCCACGATGGAGGCTTTTTTTTGCCCTCCAATCAGCAACCCGTCAACCCGAAACGCTCTAACCAGAAACCAGCAACTTTCTAACCAGCAACTTATCACAGCATGACGCCCAAGTATAAACGCATCCTCCTCAAACTCTCCGGAGAAAGCCTCATGGGCCAGCAACGCTACGGCATTTCGGCCGCCATGCTCCAACATTATGCTCAGCAGATCAAAGAGTTGCACGAAATGGGCGTGGAAGTAGCCGTGGTGATCGGCGGCGGCAACATTTTCCGGGGTATCCAGTCGGAAGGCTCCGGCATCGAGTCGGTCACCGGCGACTACATGGGCATGCTGGCCACCGTGATCAATGGCCTGGCCCTGCAAAGCGCCCTCGAAAGCACCGGGGTGTACACCCGTTTGATGACCGCTTTGAAAATGGAAAGCATCGCCGAACCCTACATCCGCCGCCGCGCGATCCGCCACCTCGAAAAAGGCCGGGT
>CAZVZH010000140.1:0-11655 GCA_964630705.1 uncultured Saprospiraceae bacterium
GCTGGGCCACGCACGGCAAACCCGACGACACCAACGCACACCCGCACACCGGCGGAAACCAACGCCTGGTGCTCATCCACAACGGTATTATTGAAAACTATGCCGTTTTGAAAAACGCCTTGCAACGGCACGGGCATACCTTCCAAAGCGAAACGGATACGGAGGTGCTCGTTCACCTGATCGAGGAAGTGCAACAGCGCGAAAACCTCCAGCTGGAAGAAGCCGTGCGTCAGGCGCTCACGCAGGTGCACGGCGCCTATGCCATCGTGGTGATGGACCGCGAGGCGCCCGACAAACTGGTTGCCGCGCGTAAATCCAGCCCTTTGGTCATCGGTATCGGCAAAGACGAATTTCTGATCGCTTCCGATGCCACCCCTATCGTCGAACACACTAAAAAAGTGGTGTACCTCAACGACGAGGAAGTGGCCACGGTTTCCAGAGGCAATCAGCTGACCATCAAAACCTTGCGCAATGAAGTGATGACCCCGACTATTCAGGAAATCGAACTCGAGATCGAACAGCTGGAAAAAGGCGGCTACGACTATTTCATGCTCAAGGAAATTTTCGAGCAGCCTGCCACTATCGCCGAATGTATGCGCGGCCGCATGAACGCCGAGGAAGGCTGGGTGCGGCTCGGCGGAATGGAGGAGTATAAAAAACGAATGATCCATGCCCAACGCATGATTATTCTCGGCTGCGGCACATCCTGGCATGCCGGCATGATCGCCGAATACCTATTTGAAGAACTGGCCCGCCTACCGGTGGAGGTGGAATACGCCTCCGAATTCCGTTACCGCAAACCCGTGGTGCGCGAAGACGATATTGTGTTGGCCATTTCCCAATCGGGAGAAACCGCCGACACCTACGCCGCGCTCGAGTTGGCCAAATCGGAAGGCGCCATCACATACGGCATCGTGAACGTGGTTGGCTCGTCTATCGCCCGACTGACGCACAGCGGCTCTTATATCCACGTGGGCCCGGAGATCGGCGTAGCCTCCACCAAAGCCTTCACGGGCCAGGTGACCATGCTGACCATCATGGCCCTGATTCTGGGTTACGAACGCGGCCACCTGGGCAAATCCCAATACCAAAAACTGGTGCAGGAGCTGGCGCTCATCCCCGACAAAGTGCAGCATCTGCTCGAAAACTGCCACGAACAGGTCAAATATATTGCAGGGGAATTCCAAAACGCTACCAACGCGCTGTATCTGGGCCGCGGCTACAACTTCCCTGTCGCCCTGGAAGGCGCCCTCAAACTAAAAGAGATTTCGTATATTCACGCAGAGGGCTACCCCGCTGCCGAAATGAAACACGGTCCTATCGCCCTCATTGACGAGAATATGCCGGTGTTTGTCATCGCCACCAATTTGAGTGCCTACGACAAGATCGTGTCGAACATTCAAGAGGTCAAGGCCCGAAAAGGGGTGGTGGTAGCCCTGGTCACCGAGGGCGACCAAATGATTAAAAACCTGGCGGATTACACGATAGAAATTCCGGCCACCGAAGAACCTTTGACGCCGTTGCTGGCTGTCGTACCTTTGCAGTTGCTCGCCTACCACATTGCCCTGCTACGCAATTGCAACGTCGATCAACCCCGAAACCTGGCAAAATCTGTAACTGTAGAATAACTTATGGTCAACAAAGTAGATATCGAATACAATACCGAACGCAGCGACGTCCGGTATCCCGAATACGGGCGCATGATCCAGCAAATGCTGGAGTTTGCTAAAACTATTCCGGAAAAACCTAAACGGCAAAAAACAGTTGAGGCCATTGTCGGCCTGATGCAACAACTCAACCCTATCGGCAACCGGAACCTCGACGATTACCGGGAAAAACTCTGGAACCACGCCTTTGCCATCGCCGGTTACGACCTCGATGTAGAAGCGCCGGCGGGCATTACCATCCGCCGGGAAGCAGACCGGGTACCGCCTGCCCGGGTGCCCTATCCGCCCATTACCCAGCGATTCCGACACTACGGCTACAACGTGCAAACGCTCATAACAAAAGCCATCGACATGCCGGAGGGCCCCATCAAGGAGGGCTTTGTAGAAGTAATCGCTTCGTATATGAAACTGGCGTACAAAACCTGGAACCGCGAGCACTATGTGAGCGACGATGTAGTGAAAGACGATCTGGAAATCCTTTCCGACGGCCAACTGGAACTGCACGAAGGCCACAGCTCGCTCGACATCCTGGCTTTCAGCGCCAACAAACGCGAACGCGAACTGCAACGCCAAAACAGCGGCAACAACCAGCGCAACCGCAAAAACAACAAAGGCCGAAAACGCAGCGGCGGCGGCAACAACTACGGTTTTCGCAAGCGAAAAAAGTAAGCTGGCCAGTTTTTAAAAAGCAAGGCGGCTCGGGTAATTACCCGAGCCGCCTTGCTTTTTTTGAAATTGCTATTTACAACAGCCTTACATTTTTACCAATTTGACCGTTTTCACCAAACCAGAACCAACGCGCAGCTTGGCCAGGTATACTCCCTGGGGCAAGGCACCAACCGGTAGTTCGAAGTTTTGAAGGGAGCCTGCCGGAATATTCAAGTTGTGCAGCAATTGTCCGCTGGCAGTAAACAACTCTACCTGAGCGTCGGAATCATAAGCCATTAAATTCCGCACATACAGCAGATCGCTCAGCGGATTGGGATAAATAGCCAGGGCCGAGGCCTGGGTCATGTGCATTTCCAATTCCCGAACTGGCGTATAGGCTTCCGTACCGCCGGGGCTGAGGCGTTGTACCCGGTAGTAATTCATACCGTTGGCTGGCGCCATATCCATCGTCTGATACTGATTCATGCCCGTCGCATTTTCCTTGCCGATAAAACTACTTACAGTTATCCAGTTTGTTTGGTCGGCCGACCGTTCTACGGTGTAGAGGTAGCGGATCATTTCCGGCTGGGTTGTCCAGCTGATGCGCGCAGTCGTCTGGCCATAAGCTTGTACTTGAAAGTCGCCAAAAAACGAAGGGCAACCCGGCGCACTTCCCGGTTGTACTTTTATGGTAATCACATTCGATTCTATAAAATAGAGACAACCAGCCCGACGTACGCAGCGCATGAAATAAGCGGTTTCATACAAGGGGCCGGGCTGATAATCGGCGTTGGTAGCGCCCGGAATCGGGTGCCAGCTGGGCGGGGCGGGGCCAACCTGGACAAACTGCATCCACAAATATTCCAGGGGACCGGAGCCGCCAGCGGGTGGAACTACCCCGTACAGCAGTTCGGGTGTTTCGCCTTCGCAAATCGTTTGGTTACAGCAAATGATGCCTGGGTAGGTAACGTTGACGCAAATCGTATGAATGCCCGCGTCGATGCACAGCGTGTCGCCTTGTCCGGGCAGAATAGTAAAAGGATCGGTTCTCCCCAGCTTGTTCGCGTCGCTGTCTTTGCAGTCGTTTACCTTATCCTTTCCGGTAAATTCATAGCCGGTTGGTAAATTGCTGAACACCACCACATAGACCCCCGGCGTGATGCAGTCGAAATGGTATTTACCGCTGGAATCAGTTTTAGTGGTGGCCACGGTTATATCGTCCGGTGTATGAAAAATGGTGTCGAGCCCCGCTTGCAACAAGGTTACGCTGATGTTGGGCGCCCCGGCTTCCAGCGGGTGCTGCGCGCCGTTTTGATCATTGTCGAACCAAACGAAATCGCCAATTTTTACACCGCCGGAGGCCGTAATCAGGATAGAGTCGATCACCGTACAGCCGTTGGCATCGGTCAGGGTAACGGTGTGGGTGCCCGGCATCAGGTTCCCGGCCTGGGCGGTATTTTCACCATTGTCCCAGGCGAAACTATAGGGCGTGGTTCCGTTCAAACCTGTAGCCAATGCGCTTCCGGGCGTCGTGCAGGTAGCCGGCGCGATAAGGGTGATTTCCACATCCGGTGTGGGCGGCCCGCCGACAGTTGCTGTTGCCGTTGTTGTACAACCGTTTGCGTCGGTAAGCGTCAGTGTGTAGGCGCCGGGCGGAACGTTTATTCCCGGTGTTTTTTGGCCATTCGACCATAGGTATTCGAAGGGCGCGGCGCCGCTCGTTACGTTTGATTGAATGCTCCCAGGCAACAAACAGGTAGCCGACGCGGTCACGGAGAGCGTCACCGCTGGCGGATCGACCTGCTGAACCGTAACGATGGCAGAAGCTTTGCAACCGCCACCATCAGTAATCGTCACGGTATACAAACCGGCGGCCACATTGACGATTGTATTGGCCGTACCGCCGGTACTCCACAAAAAGGTGTAGGGAGGCGTACCGCCCAACCCGGCGGCGGAAGCGCTGCCACCGCCTCCGAGGCAATTTGCGCGTTGGGTCATTTGGGCGGTTGCGGTAGGCAGGGGCGCCGGTTGAATCTGTACGGTATCGGTGGCACTGCAACCGCCGGCGTCGGTAGCCGTCACGATGTGCTGGCCGGGGTTGAGGTTGACGGCCGTAGCGGTCGTTTCACCATTATCCCAAAAATAGGTAAAGGGTGGCGTGCCGCCGGTAGCCGAAGCAGTAGCCGTGCCGCCATTGATGCAGGTGGCTGCCGTGGCGCCCGAAATGTCGACCGTTGGAATGGGCGGGGGCGCCATGTTGACCGTTGCGGTGGCGGTGCAACCCCCAAAATCAGTGACCGTAACCGTGAAAATGCCTGGCTGTAAATTAACGGCCGTGCTGGTGGTATCGCCCGAACTCCATTGAAATTTGTACGGCGGTAGCCCGCTGCTGGCTGTTGCTTGGGCGCTACCGGAAGCGGCGCAGCTCACCGCGGTTTTTACTTCGGCCTCCAGCTCTGGCAAAGGCGCCTGATCAATCTGAATGGTATCGGTAGCTGTACAGCCAGCCGAATCGATTACCAGCACCACATGCTGGCCTGCTGCCAGGTTCGAAGCGTTGGCGGTGGTATCGGCATTGTCCCAAACGAACTGATACGGCGGCGTTCCGCCCGAAGCAACTGCGGTGGCGCTGCCGCCCACTACGCAACTGGCGGGCGAGTTGGCCGTAGCCTCTACGGTTAAAGTGGAAGGCAAAGCCAGAATAGTAGCCGTAGCCGTACCGGTGCAACCGGTGGGCGATTCCGTTAAGGTTACGGTGTATATGCCGGCCGGAAGATTGCCGACCGTAGCGGTCGTATCGGCCGTGCTCCACAAATAGTCGAAATTTCCACTGCCGCCGCTGGCCGATACGGTAGCGCTGCCGCCCAACAGGCAAAGCGCATTACCCAGAATATTGGTAGAAACACTTAGTGCAAGGGTGCTATCGGGTATGCTGATATTTAACACGAATTCACAGCCGTTGGCATCGGTGACCGTTACGGTAACCGGTCCGGCAGGCGGATGGGCAGTCAAGGTAGTATCGCCGGTGCTCCAAAGTACCGTATAGCCCGGCGTGCCACCCGAAGGCGTCACCGTGGAGCTGCCCGGCAAGGCGCAAACGGCCGGCAAGGAATCGATCAGCACATCGATGGGTGGGGGTTCCAACACCGTTACCGAAGTGGAGTTGGAGCAGCCATTGGCGTCGGTTACCGTAACCGTGTAAGTGGCTGGAGGCAGGTTGAACAAATCCTGCGCATCGGCGCCATTGCTCCAGTCGTAGGTGTAGGGCGGCGTGCCCGTCATGGGGCCGATGTGAATAAAGCCGTCGTTGGCGCCGAAGCAAGTGATGTGCACCACGCTGTCGGTCAGCCAAATACCCTCGTTTTGAAAAAACACAAAGTTTTGATTGACCGCCGTGCAGCCGTTGAAATCGGTTACTGTAACGGTATAGGTGCCTTCCACCAGGCCGGTTATCACGGCGGTTGTGCTGTCGTTGTTCCACAAGTAGCTGTAAGGCGCCGTGCCCCCGGTAGGGATGGCTGTGGCTACTCCGTCGGGCGCGATACCGCAAATCTGATCCTGCGGGTGCACCTCCACGCCCAGCTGATTGGGTTGAATAATGTTGACGGTTCCCACGCCGGTATTCTGGTTCGCATCGGTTACCGTCACGGTGTACGCGCCCGCGCAAAGATTGTTCAGCGAGGCGTTGGTGCTTCCGGTGCTCCAGAGAAAAGTATAAGGGAAGGCGCCGCCAAAGCCAACAGCTGTTGCAGATCCGTCGCAATTGCCGAAACAGCTCACATCTGTCCGTAGAAAATTCACGCTCACCTGGGCCGAAAGCGCCAGGGGAAAAAGAACGGCGATAATACTAATCCATTTGCGCATAGCAGTATTGAAATAAGTACAGATTGGTCTCACAGGAATCGAGGTTTTGAACGATCCAAAAAATAGCAATAACACGCTTTCCGCACCAATAAACTTGCCAATTGCGGAAACGCGGCCAGGCATTTTCATGATAGGGGGAACCGTGGATTGTAAGGACGAACCGGGAAAATAGCCCGGGGAAGCGTTCGGGATTTCTAAAACAGGCCCTTTCAAGTTACTTTACAAGGGCGTCCGGGCCAGGTACAAAATTAGTTTTTAAAACTAAAAACCCGGTTGTTGGCTCGGTAAATTCCGGAAAATCAACCCGGTTGCCACTTTCCCGGCATTTTTAGCTCCGCTTTTCCATGCCAATATCTTTCACCCGACTGTTTTTCACAGCAAATTTGGGTGTGATTGACAGCGCTCGATCCAATATTGACGCCCACAGGCAAACCCCGTAAAAAGATAATTATTAAAAAAGACCCCGATAAAATACGGCGGCTTACCCTTACCCGCCCAGCCGAACCTCCAACAGGGTAGCCAGGCGCTCGAAGGCGGCCTTCCAATCGGGCGTTACAAAATCCCACAAACCCTTTCGGTAGCCTTTCGTAATCAGGTAGAACACATTTTGGCTCCGCCAAACATCCGGCTGGATATCCATGCCTTGCAAGGTTTCGAGCACCTCGCTCAGCCACTGTACCCGGGCCAGCGTAGCCGTTTCGTTTTCAATCGACAGGATTTCCAGGTACACCCGGGCCCCTGCGGCGTGTTGCAAAGCCTCTGGATCAGCCAGCTGAACATTCCAGTTTTTCAGGTCGGCGGCAATGCGGCGGAGGGCTTGGGTAGTGGCCTGCTGGCCATTTTGAAAAAAATGGAGCAAGTCGTTGTTGAGTACGTAGGCGGCAATATTGCGCCAGGCATCCGGAAGGGGCAGGCCGGCATCCTGCAAGCCGGTCATGAGTTGGTAGTTGTCGTTGAAAACATTGCGAAAATTGGCTTCGGCAAGGAGCAGGCTGTTGGCAGTAATTGCCCGGATAATCTTGACTTTTTCATCGGCAAAAAGCGAGGAGAGCGTAAACTTGTCGGGGCCGAAATATTCTTGCAAAATACCGATCACTTCACCCACTTCCGCTTCGCGAAAAGCCTGGGCTGAGCGTTGGTGCATCTCGTCGAAGGTGGCGCGGTCTATCGAGCCGCTGATATTGCCAATGATGTGTTGTTGGCCCAGGTATAAGGCCGCAAAACCGTAGGTCTGCTCGGCATGGGTGATGCGCGAGCGGATGCTGAGTCGGCCGATAGCCAGGCGCGGGGTGCCTGCTTCGATCCGCTCGAACACCTCGACGGAGGCGGTGTAGTTGAACAAATCCAGCGTTTCGGGGTCGTCTTCAAACAGCGAGGCGACAGCGAAATGGGTGGCTACCCGCTCCAAATCTACGCGGGAAGGCAGTACATTCTGGCGGTAGCTGACAGCGCCGTCGCCGTAGGTGTTGCTGGGCGCCAGGCTGAGGCGCTGGGTAAATTCGTCGTGCAGTTTCAGGCCGGTCTCTTCGTGGGCATAGTCCATGGCTCGAAGCGCGTATTGCAGAATTTGGTTGGTTTCAATCCCCGAAATTTCATCGAAAAACCAGCCGCAGCTCGTGTACATCAGCACCGCGTGCCGCTGCATTTCCAGCAAGCGCAACACCTTGGTTTTTTCCTGCTCAGTCAACGTTTTGCGGGCCTGTTGTTCGAAAAATTCACGCACCGAATTATCCGTTCGGCGCAGCATCACTTCGATGTATTCGTTGCGGGCTTTCCAGGGGTCGGCCAGATACGGGCGGGCGGCTTTTTCGTAGGCTGGAACGAGTTGGTCGCGCAACCAGTCGAGTGTGTCGCGCAGGGGTTTGCGCCAGCGTTGGTGCCAGCCGGGGTTGCCGCCGGTGTTGCAGCCGCAGTTGTCGCGCCAGCGCTCCACGCCGTGCACGCAGCTCCAGGAGGAGTTTTCATGGATGTCGACTTCCCACTCCGGCGGATGAAGTTCCAGAAATTGACCGTAGTTGGTCAGGGTGGCCAAGCCGTTGTCTTCGATGTGGTTGAGCGCGGCGGCCAAGGCCATTTCGCCGAAACGGTGGTGGTGGCCGTAGCTTTCGCCGTCGGTGGCAATGTGGGCGAGTTGAGCTTCAGGCGCATCATCGAGGATGCTCAGCAGCCGCTCGGCGAAGGCTTTTCCGTTGTTGAGCAAACCGTTGAACGCCACTTCTTGCGCCACCCGGCCGTGATAAAAATACACCGAAATCCGGCGGCCGCTGGGTAGTTGGCAGCAGTACGGGCGGCGGGTATCGATCGTATCGGCTTCGACTGATTTCCAGCTGGCGCTACCGAGTTTTCGAACAGCCTTGGCCTGCCGGGGCGCCAGCACCGTAAACTGGATGCCGTGCGCAGCCAGCACTTCCAGGGTTTCGGTATCTACGGCTGTTTCTGCCAGCCAGATGCCCTCGGGGTACCGCTTGAACCGGTATTCGAAATCGCGCACACCCCAGTACACCTGCGTCACTTTGTCGCGGTAGTTGGCCAGCGGCAGAATCAGATGGCTGTGCACCTGCGCCAGCGCACTGCCGTGGCTGCCGTAGCGTTCCTGGCTGCGTTGGTCGGCTTTGAGCAAAAGCGCGTAGGCTTCGGGGTCGTTTTGCTCCATCCAGGTGAGCAGGGTGGGCCCGAAATTGAAGGAAATGCGGTTGTAGTTGTTCCGGATTTTAACAATCCAGCGCTCTTTGTCCAGGATGCGGGCAGCGGCATTTGGGGCGTAACATTCGAAATTGATGCGCTCGTTCCAATCGTGAAACGGGCGGGCGCTTTGTTGTTGCTCTACGGTTTCCAACCAGGCGTTTTCGCGGGGCGGCTGGTAAAAATGACCGTGAACGCAGATGTATTTATTTTTTCCAGACATGGCTGCTGATCTTCAGACTCCTGATCTCTTGTTTTAAAAAAATCGGACTACACACAGGAGCATCGACAAAAGTAAGGCCTTGTGAGAAAAGGTCTGGCTTTTCTGCATATCTTCACGGTCCAGCCAAAGTAACCCAAATGTCAGTACCATGCCCGCGCTCCGCTGGCGCCCGGCTCCTGTAAACGAAGCCGCCGCCCAACACCTGTGCGAAAACCTTCGCATTGCCCCCTTGCTCTGCCAATTGTTGGCCCAAAGGCAGATCAACACTTTCGATCAAGCCCGCCAATTTTTCCGCCCCGACCGCAGCCAGCTGCACGATCCGCTCCTGATGCGCGATATGGCCCGCGCGGCTGAACGGCTTGACCGGGCGTTGCAGTCGAACGAACGCATCCTGCTCTATGGCGATTACGATGTCGATGGCACTACCTCCGTAGCGTTGATGTACAGCTTCCTGTCGCAGTTTACTCAAAACCTCGACTACTACCTCCCCGATCGCGACAAGGAAGGCTACGGCGTCAGTTCGGCTGGGGTGTGTTATGCCCGCGACCACGGCGCCAGCCTGGTAGTGGCTATGGACTGCGGGGTGAAAGCCCACCTGGCGATCGAACAAGCGGCTGCCTGGGGCATCGATTTTATCGTTTGCGACCACCATTTACCCGGCGATACTTTGCCGCCGGCCATGGCCGTGCTCGACCCCAAACGCCCCGATTGCCCATACCCCGACGAAAACCTGAGCGGTTGTGGCGTAGCGTTCAAACTCGCCCAGGCACTTGCCCTTCGGCGCAATTTCCCGTTGGAAAAACTGGACGAGTGGCTCGATTTGGTGGCCGTCAGCATTGCCTGCGATCTGGTGCCCATGACCGGCGAAAATCGCGTATTGATGCACCTCGGCTTGCAGGCGCTACAACGCTCGCCCCGGCTGGGCCTTTGGGCCTTGATCGAACGCAGCGGC
Source organism: uncultured Saprospiraceae bacterium (assembly GCA_964630705.1). Classification (GTDB taxonomy): domain Bacteria; phylum Bacteroidota; class Bacteroidia; order Chitinophagales; family Saprospiraceae; genus M3007. The sequence continues at coordinate 10,037 of CAZVZH010000140.1, forward strand.
CGCCGCCAACCCTTGACGGTGAACGATGTGGTATTCGGCCTTGGACCCATGATCAACGCGGCGGGCCGACTCGGCGACGCCCGCGAAGCGGTGCGCTTGTTGCTTTCAGCCGACCGCAACAGTGCCCTGGAGGCCGCCGGCGCGCTGCTCACCCGCAACCGACAACGCCGGGAAGTAGACCAAAGTACGGCCGAGCAAGCCCGCCGGCGGGTGGAAGGCGACCCTGCGCTGGCCAGCCGGAGAAGCATCGTGGTGTTTGATCCGCAGTGGCACAAAGGCATTATCGGTATTGCCGCCAGCCGCCTGGTCGAGTACTTTCACCGGCCGACAGTAGTGCTCACCCAAAGCCAGGGGCGGGCGGTGGGCTCGGCACGCTCAGTGCCGGGCTTTGACCTGCACGTCGCGCTGAGTCGCTGCGACGACTTGTTTTCGTCGTTCGGCGGGCACGCATTTGCGGCGGGCATTCAATTGCCGTTGGAAAAAGTAGCGGAATTTGCCGAACGTTTCGAGGCGGTAGTGCAAGAGACCTTACCGGAAACAGCCCTGCAGCCGGAGTTGGAAATTGCCGGCACGCTGCCTTTTACTGATATCACGCTGCAGTTTTGGCGGATACTCCGGCAGTTTGCACCTTTCGGCCCAGGCAACATGACGCCCGTTTTTCAGGCATTGAACGTACGCGACACCGGCCGCAGCCGGGTGCTCGAGGGCAACCATGTGCGTTTGTCGGTCCGGCAGGCAGCGGGGCCAGTTTTCACCGGTATCGGCTTCGGCTTGGGCGAGGCGTTCAGCAAGGTGCAGGGTGGCGCTTTTAATCTGGCCTTTAGCCTTTTTGAAGACGATTGGCAAAGCGCGCGCACACTGGCGCTACAGGTGCGGGACATACAGCCGGTTTAACCCGCGATAATTTGTTCGGCGTGGTTTTTCGTGTCCACCTGGCTGATGATTCGCTCGATTTTACCCGATTCGTCGATGACGAATGTGGTGCGGTGTATGCCATCGTAGCTGCGGCCCATAAACTTTTTGGGTCCCCACACCCCGTAAGCGTTGGCCACGTGGTGATCTTCGTCGGCCAGCAGGCTGAACGGCAGGCTGTATTTTTCGATAAACTTGACGTGTTTTTTGGGCGCATCGGGGCTGACGCCCAGCACGGCGTAACCTTTTGCCAAAAACTGCTGGTAGTTGTCGCGCAAGCTGCACGCCTCGGCGGTACAGCCGGGGGTGTCGTCTTTCGGATAGAAGTAGAGCACGAGTTTTTTTCCGGAAAAATCGGAGAGTTGGACCGTTTCGCCCTTTTCATTCGGGGTGGAAAAAGTGGGGGCGGCGTCGCCTTCTTTTAAGTGAAACATGAAACGAATGGTATAAACGTGAGTGAGATAATGCCTTGGAACGGCGTTTTGGGGGCAAATGTTCAGGTAGCGTTACAAATCGCCCAATTGGGGCCTGATCACCAGTTCCTCTACCACAGCGGTATCGGAAAGCGCGTAGGCCGCCCACACCGTTTGGGCAATATCGTTGGCTTGCATGAGCCGGTCTTCCGGGAAATCGGCGCCCGCCCAGGAGTCTGTCCAGGTGGCTCCGGGGTACAGGGTGGTTACTTTGATGCCGAGGGGTTTCGTTTC
>CAZVZH010000141.1:0-11589 GCA_964630705.1 uncultured Saprospiraceae bacterium
CCGCCGAAGCGCACCGCTATGCCGATACCGGCCACAAGCGGGGGAATTTGGTGCTGCTGACGCAAAAACCAGATTGAAAGATGCCCGCGGAAAGTGCATCCTGGAGTTTGCACTAAAAAAGCGGCCCGGCGTCCCACACGCCGAACCGCATAGAAATGGTATAGTAAAACCGAATTATTTCTTTTTAGGGTTTCTGGTTAGAAGGTTTCTGGTTTCTGGTTTCTGGTTAGGCGTTGGCTTAATATCCCGGAAAACCAAACGAACGCCCAACCAGAAACCAGAAACCTTCTAACCAGATACCTCTTTTAGTCAACATTGTCGTGTAAAAATGAATTTCCGCCCATGCGGACTTCGGGTTCGTCTTCGATGGAGATCGTCCAGGTAGACATTCCGGAGCCTTCAGCGTCGGGCAGGTTGTCTAGGCTAACGCCTTTGCGCAGGTAGGCCGGTTGATTTTCCAGTTCGATGATGGTTTGCGGCGAATTGAGTTTCACCACGTTGATCGGCCGGTTGCGCACCTCTTCGCGGCGGCGTTGCGCTACTTCCAGGCGTTTGCGGCGTTCTTCCGGGCTGATCTCAGCGGCATCGTCTTCCGAGTACACAAAAGGATCATCGGTGTCGGATTTGACGCCGCGAAGTTTTTCCATGGTTTCGCGTACGTTATTAAAGTCGAACTCAATCGAGTTGGCTTTTTTTTCTTCCACTGGTTCCGGCGCATCCGAGGTTACGCTGAACAGGCTGGGCGCCGGGCTGGGTGCTGTTTCGTCGAGGTGTACGATCTGGCGTTCGGGTGTAGCCGATTGGCTGCGTGCGCCGGGGATAGGCGCGGTTTTGCGGCTGGCTTCGAAACCCGTGGCGATGATGGTCACGCTCAGGCGTTCGCCCAGGCGTTCGTCAAAGCAGTTACCCCAGATCAGGTTGGCGCCTTCGCCGGCCTCCTGTTGAACGAATTCGGTGATTTCGAAAATCTCGTCCATCGTCGCTTCCTTAGTGCCGGAGGTGATATTAACCAGGATATTTTTAGCGCCGCTGATATTGCTGTCTTCGAGCAATGGGGAGTTGAGCGCTTCGTCGACGGCGCGGCGGGCGCGGCCGTCGCCTTCCACTTCGGCAGTGCCCATGATGGCTACGCCGGAACCGCGCATGACGGTATTGACGTCTTCGAAGTCGACGTTGACGTAACCGGGCACAGTGATAATTTCAGCGATACCTTTTGCAGCCGTGCAAAGGATATTATCAGCCTGGGAGAAGGCTTGCGAAATGCTGAGGTTGCCGTGAATCTGGCGCAATTTGTCGTTGCTGATGATGACCAGGCAGTCGACATTTTTGCGGAGCTCTTCCAGGCCGTCATAACCGTTGGACACCCGGACCCGGCCTTCGAAAAGGAAAGGCAGCGTGACGATGCCTACGGTCAGAATGCCGAGTTCCTGCGCGGCTTTGGCGATGATCGGAGCGGCGCCAGTACCCGTGCCGCCGCCCATTCCGGCGGTGATAAAGGCCATTTTGGTCCCGTCGTCGAGGAAACGGGTGATTTCCTCCAGGCTTTCCATACAGGCGCGTTTTCCCACATCGGGTTTGCTACCGGCTCCCCGCCCTTCCGTGAGGCTGGCCCCGAGCGGAATTTTGGTTGGCACCGGGCTAAGTTGCATGGCTTGGGCGTCGGTGTTGCAAATGGCATAATCTACACCGATGATGCCTTGTTTGTACATGTGCGTCACTGCGTTGCTGCCGCCGCCGCCGACGCCGATAATTTTTATGATAGAAGGCTCATCCTTCGGAAGGTCGAATAACATAGCCAGGTGTTTTGCAACGCGGGTTTTTAGGCCGCGTTTGTTTAAAACTGCTTATTGTTGAAAGTTGGTTGCGAACGTCACGCCCACATTGAAGCAGGCGATCAAACTGATCGCGTTACTTAAAATCCATGTCGGGTTCAGCTTCGAACCACTCCTTGGTTTTTTTGAAAACGTTGTCGAACCAGTTGGCCGGTTTTTCTTCGGAAACGTTGGAGGGTTCTTTATCGGTGTGCGCCGAGCCGTTGGGAGCTGCCGCTGCAGGGGTACGCCCGGTTTCCATGTCGTGCAAACCCTTGATCAACAGACCGATGGCGGTGCTGTAGATTGGGCTGTTGACGCTTTCGCGGTAGCCATGGGCCAGGTTTTCCACCGGCAGGCCCACCCGGCACGACATGCCGGTGTGGAACTCGATGAGCTTGTCCAGATGGTTGAGCAGCGCGCCGCCGCCGGTCACCACGATACCGCCGATCAGTTTGCGTTCGTATCCGCTGCGGCGAATTTCCCACAGCACATAGTCGAGCAATTCCTCCATGCGCGCCTGAATGATGCGCGCCAGGTTTTTTTCGCTGATCTCCTTGTGCTCGCGGCCTTTGAGGCCGGGAATGGTGATGATGCGGTTGTCGTATACCTCGGAAGCCAGGGCGGAACCGAAGCGGACCTTGAGTTTTTCCGCTTGCGGCTGCATCACCGTGCAGCCTTCCTTGATGTCGGCTGTGACGACATTTCCGCCAAAAGGGATGACCGCAGTATGGCGAATGATGCCTTCCTGAAAGATCGTGATGTCAGTGGTGCCGCCGCCGATGTCAACGAGGGCTACGCCGGCTTGCTTTTCTTCTTCGAACAGCACGGCATCCGCGCTGGCGAGGGGTTCCAGCGTGAGTTCGGCCACCTTCAGCCCAGCCTTTTCGATACAGCGGTAGATGTTGTTGACCGCGGTGATCTGGCCGGTGATGATGTGGAAATTGGCCTCCAGGCGCACGCCGCACATGCCGATGGGATCGGTGATGCCTTGTTCGTTGTCGATGGTAAATTCCTGCGGAAAGACGTGAATAATCTTGTCGCCGGGCGGGAGCACCAGCTTGAACATGTCATTCACCAGGCGATCGATATCGCGCTGGGCAATTTCGTTGTGGTCGCTTTCGCGGGTGAGGATGCCCCGGTGTTGCAGGCTTTTGATGTGCTGGCCAGCGATCCCGACGTGTACGACGCTGAATTTCATACGGGCTTGACGCTCGCAGATTTCCACCGCTTCACGGATGGCATTGACTGTTTTTTCAATGTTGCTGACTACGCCGCGCAAAACGCCGACGCTTTCGACTTTTCCTACACCCAGGATTTCGAGTTTCCCATGCGTATTCAATCGCCCGGCCATACAGCACACTTTGGTGGTGCCAATGTCGAGGGCGACAACTACATCTTGGGCTTGTGGGACTAATTCGGTCATAACGTGCAAAGGTTAAGTGAACGTTGCTGTTAATTGTTTCGGTAACGCTTTGCACCCTTCTTACTTTTACTTTTCCGGGTACAAAGATATTTTTAAAGCTTTTAGCTTCAAAATTTTTATCGAGGTTTTTTATTTAAAACACTTAGCTTTTAAAGTTGATAAGGTTGATATAAAGTTGATAAGGTTGATAAGGTTGATAAGGTTGATAAGGTTGATAAGGTTGATAAGGTTGATAGAGTTTATGGAAGTTCGTAGAATGCACCGGGCTCTAATAAATTGTTCGATTGATTAGAAACCAATTTATTGATTTGATAGGTCAATGTTTCTATTTCATGGCGTAAGGAATTATAGTCTTCCTGGGATAAATATTCCATATCTGTTGCCAGAATTAGCAGGTTGACAAGCTCGACAGCACTACCAAATGCAATTTGATAAAAATGATTTTGCCACTTAGGTCCTAATCGGGCACTGCCTTCAGCCAGATTACAGCAAACTGAAATTGCAGCCCTTCTCATCTGGCTTGTAATCCCGAATACTTCCTCTTTTGGAAAGGCCATTGTTTTTAAATAGATTGATTTAGAAACACCTCTGGCTGTTTGCCAAGTTGCCATCTTTTCAAATGCATATGTATATCCCATAAACCAAACTTTTAACTTTTATCAACCTTGTAAACCCTATCAACCTCATAAACTTAACAAACCCTATCAACCTCATAAACTTAACAAACCCTATCAACCTCATAAACTTAACAAACCCTATCAACCTCATAAACCCTAATCTTTATCATTATCTTCCGCAAACCACCTGCCCGCTGTATTTCAAGTTAATCGTCCGGTATTTCCGCCATCCGGCATAGGGCATGGCTTCGGTATAGAACAATTTCAATCGTTTAAATTTATTTTCCAGGTTACGGGCGCTGCCCAGTATTATTTTTTGATCGCCGACGAGCGGTACCAGGACAAATTCGCCGGCATTGTTGATGTGGATTTGCTGTATAAAAACAGATAGCACAGGGTCGTCTTGCAATGCTTGAGCAAGATGAAACAAATCCTTGAGCGAATTCCGTTTCCGTTTTTGAAAGTCGGTCGAATAGGGCGCGATATTGCCGGTCGCTACCAGTACGCGCGGCGTATAGATTGCCGAACAGGGGATTTTTGCTCCGGTTTTATCCAGGTAGTAGTTTCCACCCGTATTGTCGAGAATGCGGAGGATGGGTTCGCGTTGGTCGATGCGCACATGCAACACATTGCTCAAGCCAACATAGGTTTCCGCATCGGCTACGAAGGGGTCTTCCTCCAGCACGCGCTCCATGCGCTCCACTTCCAGGTCGGCCAATTCGGTGCCTTCGAGGGTATTGCCGAATGCGAGCAACAGATTTTGGCGCACATCGCGGTCGCTGATCATTTTTTCCCCACTGCGCAAGGGTATAATTTCCACCTCCGTCGACTCAGCGAAACTGTTCTTTTTTCGGGACACTGCCGACAGCAACACCAACCCAACAATGAACAGAAAGACCATCCAGATCATGCGGTCGTAACGCAGGCGGGGCAACTTGGAAGTGAGCAAATCAGCTAACATGGTATCGGCTATTTATAGAGCGAATCCTATCGCTCTGTGTCAGTTTATTTTTCTAAAAGTATATCCCGGATCGGTTCGACCAAGGTATCAATATCGCCGGCGCCCATCGTCAGCAGTATATCAGGCGGTTGGTTCCGGACTTGTTTGAGCAACTGGTTTCTATCCAACAATTTTTTATTCAATAAATTCATTTTCGAAAAAATAAGATCGGCGCTAACGCCTGGTATCGGCACTTCCCGCGCCGGATAAATCGGCAGGAGCAGGCATTCGTCGAGCAGGTCGAGCGCCGCGGCAAAACCGTCGGCAAAATCGCGGGTGCGGGAATACAAATGCGGCTGAAACACGCCGGTTATTTTCCGGTCGGGGAACAGCATCCGCGCCGCCGAGATCACGGCCTGCAATTCGGTTGGGTGGTGCGCATAATCGTCCACATATACCCGTCCGCCTTGGTTTACGATGTACTCGAACCGCCGTTTGACGCCCCGAAACCCAGCGAGCGCTTTGCTCAGCCCCGGACTGAATGCGCCCGCACAATGCACCGCCGCCCAGGCAGCCGTTGCATTTTCAATATTGTGCCTGCCTGGATAGGGCAAGCGCAAGGCATTCCATTGAATTATAGACGACTGAATATCAAAAACCATAGCGCCCGCTTCCACCCGGATGTTGCAGGCTTCATAATCGCCCGCGTCGATGCCGAAGGTGTGCACGGTGCGGCCGCTGGCGCGCAGCTCGGTCGCCACATCTTCGAGCGGCAAACCATGCCGGTAGATGAGTGTGCCGCCGGGTTTGATTTGCCGGACAAACTGCGTGTACGATTCCACCACAGCCGCCTCCGAGCCATAGATATCGAGGTGGTCGGGGTCGAGCGAGTTGAGCACGGCAATGTCGGGGTGCAATTGCAAAAAAGAGCGGTCATACTCGTCGGCTTCCACCACCACCCAGTCGCTGCCGCCTTCCACAAAATTGGAGCCCAGGTTGCCGGAAATTCCACCCAGGAAGGCCGTAGCATCCACTCCGGCGCTGCGCAACAGATAGGCTGCCATTGTGCTGGTGGTCGTTTTTCCATGCGTGCCGGCAATGGCAATGCAGCGCTTGCCGCGGCTGATGATACCGAGTACTTCCGAGCGTTTTTTCAAGGGAAAATTTCGATCGCGGAACCAGTTGAGCTCGCGGTGGTCTTGCGGCACGGCAGGCGTCCACACCACCAGATCGACGTTTTCCGGAATACGGCTGGGGTTGTCATCGTAGTGAATGTCCATGCCTTCTGCCACCAGAGCCCGGGTGAGCTCAGTTTCCGTGCGGTCGTAGCCGTACACGCGAGCGCCGTGCCCCTTAAAATACCGGGCCAGGGCCGACATGCCGATGCCGCCGATGCCGATGAAATAGATGGTATGGATATCGTTCAGGTTCATTGTACGCGATTCAATTCCAGGGTTTCTTCTTGTCCGCCGCGGTTCATTTCAAATTTCAAGGCGTTGGCGTCGAGTTTCAGAATTTTCACCATGATTTCCTTCCGGCCTTCTGCCCGGGTGTACAGCCGGCTTTTGTCGGTACGCCACACCCCGCTTTCGTTTTGATCGCCAAAGGCGGCGCTGTATTTGCCATCGGCTGAAAACTCGAAGCGCACCTGGGCGGCATCGTTGTGGGAGGGTTTGCCAAAAATCAGCCACTCCACGCCTTGCCACTGCCCTACCAGGGCCGGATTTTTATCGTTGACCCGTTGGCAGGCGAACAGTACAGCCGATGTAACGATAAGGAAACATAGTTTTTTCATAGTTCAAACAGATTTAGTGGCGGTGGACAGTTCCAGTGCAACTTCTGCGATGCGCTCCGCCGCACGGGGACGACCCAGCGCGCGGATATTAGCGCTCAGGTCGGCGATTTCCGCTGGCTGACCGAGCAAGCGCAGGGCTTCCGGCAACAGTTCGGACACCGCTTTGGCGTCAGGCACCAACCGGGCAGCGCCGCGCGCCTCCAGGGCGCGGGCATTTTTGGTTTGGTGGTCTTCGGCAACATTGGGCGAGGGCACCAAAATAGCAGGCTTGCCCACCAAACAAAGCTCGCTCACCGACAGCGCACCAGCCCGGGAAACAATCAGGTCGGCGGCGGCATAAAGCAAATCCATACGGTCGATAAAAGGCCGGAGTTGTACATTAGGCAATTGCGCCGCCGGACAGTTGGAATAGGTATTTTCATAGAACCGTCCGCATTGCCACACGATTTGCACCTTGGGCTGGTGACTGATGAATTCAGTGTTTTGCGCCAGCGCTTCGTTGAGCGTGCGGGCGCCCAGGCTGCCGCCCAGCACGGCAATCGTTTTTTTGTCGGCCGACAAACCGTAGTATTCCAGGGCCTCGCGGCGCTTTTCCGCCAGGTCGAGGATGTCGCGCCGAACGGGATTGCCCGTGAATTCAATTTTCTCCGCTGGGAAATACTGCTCCATACCCTCGTATGCCACGCAAATGCGGCTGGCTTTTTTTGCCAAAATGCGGTTGGTCACGCCGGCATACGAATTTTGCTCCTGAATCAGCGTCGGAATGCCCGCTTGTTGAGCCGCGCGCATGACGGGACCAGAAGCGTAGCCGCCCGTACCCACCACTACCTGTGGCTGAAACTCCCGCACCAGCCGGCGGGCTTTGCGCGCGCTGGCCAGGAGTTTGAAAGGAAAACTCAGGTTGCGGCGCAGGCTTTCCAGGGAGAAACCGCGCTGAAAACCGGCTATGTTCAAGCCTTCGATTGGGTAACCGGCTTTCGGCACCCGCTCCATTTCCATTTTTCCTTCCGCACCAACAAACAGGAAAACGGCATCGGCCCGCTGCTGCCGGATGGCATCGGCGATAGCGATGGCCGGGAACACGTGTCCGCCGGTTCCGCCTCCTGTAATCATGATGCGCGTAGGGCTTGCCATTTCTTATGTGTTTTCTATTTTTTCAATAAACTTGCTCACGCTGAGAATCATGCCCAGCGCGATAGAACTGAACACCATACTCGTGCCGCCCATCGAAATCATGGGCAAGGTGAGGCCAGTCGCCGGCACCAGGTGTACCGAAACAGCGATATTGGCCAGCGCCTGAATGGTCAGCATCAAACTCAGGCCGATAGCCAGAAAGGTGCCAAACGCTTTGGGGCTTTTCGTGACCAAGGCGACCGCCCGGAAAAACAACATGACGTACAGCCCGAGCACTAAAATGCCGCCGATCAGGCCGTACTCTTCGCAAATGATGGCGTAGATAAAATCGGCGTGCGAGTAGGGCAAAAAGTTGCGGGAAATGGAGTTGCCCGGTCCGGCTCCGATGACCCCGCCGCGCGCGATAGCAATTTTCGCCTGCTGCACCTGGTAGCCGCCGTCGGGGTTGTGCAGGTAGTCCTGCACCCGCGACACCCAGGTATCTACGCGCACCAAATCGGGCTCGAAACGGCCGATCACAATCAGGCCGGCGAACACCACAACGCCCAGCAGACAGAGCAAAAACATGTATTTCGGACTTACCCGACCCACAAACATGAGGGCCAGGCAAGTGGCAAACAGCACCAGTGCGTTCGACAAGTTTGCCGGCGCGATCAAGCCGCAAATAATCAGCACGGGCACGATGATCGGCAAAAAAGCCTCTTTAAAATTTGAAATGTATTCCTGCTTTTGCGTGAGCGCCCGGGCGATGTACACCACCAGGGCCAGCTTGGCAAAATCCGAAGGTTGAAAGCTGAAAGAAATCAACGGAATTTCTATCCATCGGGAGGCCTGATTGATGTTTTGACCAAAAAACAAGGTAAAGGCCAGCAGCGGCACCGAAACAAACAGTAGAAAGGGCGCCATCTGCTGGTACCGGCGGTAGTGCAACAGGTGGCACACGTACACCAGGAATAATCCGAACGCCAGCATAATCACGTGCCGCAAAAGGTACGAGGTAGTATTCCCGCCCCGCGCCTGCCAAGCCAGCGAACCGGTAGCGGAGTACACCGACAGCACGCTGATGATGCTCATGACGGCGATGATCATCCAGATAGTGCGGTCGCCGCGCAATTCGGCTGCTATGCGATTTCCAAGTGCCATGTTTTTAGTTTGAGGTAGTCGTTAGCGGAATTTTTTTTGAGGACTGGAGTTCCAAAACCGCCTGGCGGAATTGCTCGCCGCGGTCTTCATAATTTTTAAACAGGTCGAAACTCGCGCAGGCCGGACTGAGCAATACCGTGTCGCCCGGCTGGGCCAAACCGGCAGCCGTTTGCACGGCTTCGCGGGCACTGCGGGTTTCGTGGATGGGCAAACCGGTGGAGCGAAAAGCCTTGAGGATAGGGCTATTGTCGAGGCCCATGCACACGATGGCCTTCACTTTTTTTCGCGCCAGCGGCAGCAGCGGCTGGTAGTCGTTGCCTTTGTCGGTACCGCCGACGATCCAAACCGTGGGTTGTTCCATGGCTTGCAGGGCGTAAAAAACAGCGTCGACATTGGTGGCTTTGCTGTCGTTGATATAGGTCACGCCCTGTACGGTGGCGATCAGTTCCATACGGTGGGCCGGGGGTAAAAAACTGTTCAACCCTGCCTGAATGGCCTCGGGCGTTGCGCCCAACAGCAGGGCCGCCTGTACGGCACAACGGGCGTTGAACTGGTTGTGTGGGCCGCGCAGGCGGCTCTGGCTCAGGTCGAAACGGTATTTCCGGCCGATGCGCAGGATGCCATTTTGGTAGTGGCGGTTTTTCACGGCGATGGTCTTGGCCGGAGCGAGGGCATGGCCTTGAAGGTAATCGAGCGTCACCGGATCGTCGCCGTTGTAGATCAGACAGTCGCCGCGTTTTTGGTTGCGGTTGATGTTGAACTTGGCCTGCGCGTATTTTTCCATCTGGTAGTCGTAGCGGTCGAGGTGGTCGGGGGTAATGTTGAGCAACAGGGCGATTTGGGGGCGAAAGCCGGCGATGTCTTCCAACTGAAAACTGCTGATTTCCAGCACAAAAACTTTTGGCGCCAGCAGGGTTTTGACGCCTGCGCGACCGGCGTTCAAATCGTCGAGCATCAGCCGGGCATAAGATTTCCCGATGTTGCCGCCGATTTCAGCGGGCAGGCCGGCAGCGCGCAGCAAATGATACGTCAGAGCAGTGGTCGTCGTTTTGCCGTTGCTGCCGGTGATGGCGACGATGGGGTCGGATTTTACCCGGTGGCGCCAGGCAAATTCGATCTCGCCGATCACCGGAATACCGGCTTTGCGCACGGCTTGCATCAACTCCGTTTTCTCGGGAATACCCGGACTTTTGACCACCTCTCTGGCGACCAGAATTTTATCAAAACTGTGCTGGCCTTCTTCATAGTCGATGCCTGCGGCTTCCAGTTCGGCTTTAAAGGCCGGTTTGATCGGGCTTTTATCCGAAACAAATACCGCATAGCCCAGCTGGTTGGCCAGCAGGGCGGCGCCGGTTCCGGATTCGCCGGCGCCCAAAACGACTATGCGGTTTTGCTTTTTCATAATAGTTGCTTTAGCGGATTTTAAGGGTAATGACGGCCAGTACGGCCAATAGAATTTGTACGATCCAGAAGCGCACGGCGATGGTCACCTCATGGTAGCCTTGTTTCTGGTAATGGTGGTGCAACGGGGCCATGAGGAAAATCCGGCGGCCTTCGCCGTACTTTTTCTTGGTGCGTTTGAAATAGGCCACCTGGATCATCACGGAGAGGTTTTCGATTAAAAAAATACCGCAGAGGATCGGGATCAGCAGTTCTTTTCGCAGGATGATAGCCAGCGCTGCAATAATGCCTCCGAGCGTCAGGCTGCCGGTATCGCCCATGAAAACCCGGGCGGGATAGACATTGTACCATAGAAAACCGATACAGCCGCCCAATAGACAAGCGGAAAAAATGACCAGCTCGTTGGTATAGGGGATATAGAGAATTTTCAGATAATCGGCGGCTACGGAGTTGCCGCTCAAATACGCCATCACCCCCAAGGCTGCGACGACAATAGCCGAAACGCCGGTGGCCAGGCCGTCGAGGCCATCGGTCAGGTTGGCGCCGTTGCTCACCGCTGTGATGACGAAAATGGTCATCAGCACGAAAATGATCCAGACCAGGTCGGCGGCATTGTCGCCCAAAAACCACAGGATACGCGAGTAGTCGAGCTCATTGTTTTTGAAAAAAGGTACATTGGTGATAGCAGCCTTAACGTGTACCAGCTCTTTGTAGGAGTTTTCGCCTTCTTTGACGAACACGCTGTTGATCACTTCATAGCCATTTTGAGCCGCCACTTCAGGCTCCAGGCGCACAACTACCTCGTCGCTGACCAACATCGTAACGCCTACGATCAGACCGAGGCCAATTTGGCCCATCACTTTGAAAATACCTTTCAGGCCTTTTTTATCTTTTTTAAATACTTTTATATAGTCGTCGATAAAGCCGATAGACGCCATCCAAATGGTGGCGAACAGCATCAGCAGGATGTACACATTGTCCAAACGGGCCAAAAGCAGGCAGGGCACCAGCGTAGCGGCGATAATAATGACCCCGCCCATCGTCGGCGTGCCGGCTTTGAGATTTTCGCCCTGGAGGCCGAGTTCGCGCACAGTTTCACCGATTTGCAAACGGCGCAGGGTCGAAATGATCCGTTTGCCGATGATAATTGAAATCACCAGCGATAGAATCAGGGCGGCCCCGGCGCGGAAGGAGGTGAACTGAAACAGCCCCGCTCCCGGCCAATCTTGGGTTTCTTCCAGCCATTTGAAAAAGTGGTACAACATTTTTTTAGTTTGAAGTTTGAAGTTTGGAGTTTGGAGTTTGGAGTTTGGAGTTTGGAG
>CAZVZH010000142.1:0-11557 GCA_964630705.1 uncultured Saprospiraceae bacterium
CGTCAAAATCTTAATCTCCACCCGCTGGTTCATCCGGCGGCCTTCAGCGGTGGCGTTGCTGGCGACGGGCTGGCGTTTGCCATAACCTTTGAACACCACGCGTTTGGGATCGACGCCTTTGCCGATGAGGTAGTCGGCCGCCGATTTGGCGCGGGCCGTGGAGAGCCGGTCGCAAAACTCGTCGGGCGGCGTGCTGTTGGTGTGGCCGCCGATTTCGATCACGATGTTGCCGTTTTCTTCCATGAAATCGTAGAGCTCGTCCAAGGTAGGCAGGGCGTCGGTGGTGAGGCTGGAACTGTCGGCTTCGAAGCGCAACTGTTCCATGCGGATGGTTTGACCGCTGCGCAGAAGGGCCGCGTTGAGCTCGGGCAAGATGCGTTGTTTGATTTCGAGCGACTTGGCCAGGCTGCATCCGTTAGCATCAGTGACGGTGACGACGTGGGCGCCGAGGTTGAGTTTGAAGGCCGTGGCGGTGGTTTCGCCATTGTCCCAGGCAATGCGCATGGGCGGGGTGCCGCCGCTGATCTTGACGGTGGCTTTACCGTCGGCGCTGCGCTCGGTGGTGGCGCCGACGACGCGGGTGATGTCGACCGTCAGGGCGTCGGGCGCGTTGACGATAGCCACAGCGGTTTGGGTAGTGCCCTGGGCATCGGTGACCAGCACGGCGTAGGTGGCGGCGGGTACGTTGTTTACTTCGGGGCCCGTCCAGGCGGGGTTGTCCCATTTGTACTGATAGGGCGGTTTGCCGCCGCTGACCTGCACTTTGAGGCCGGAAGTTTCACCGGCGCATTTGATGTCGCCGGTTTCTTCGACATTGACCTCGAGCGGGAGGATGTTTTCCGAAATATTGGCCACGCCAAGCAGGGTGCAGCCGCGGGCGTCGGTGACCGTGATGCGGTGGGCGCCTGGGCCGAGACGGGTGGCGGCTTCGCCGGTTTCGCCATTGTCCCATTGATATTTAAAGGGCGCTCCGTTGCCGCCGCGGGCCAGGACGCGGGCTTTGCCATCGGCATTGCCGGCCGTGGCCTGGGCCTGAATGGTTACAGAGAGCGTGATGGGATCGGGTTCTTTGACGATTACATTCGCTTGGGTGACTTTGCCGCTGGCGTCGGTAATTGTAACGGTGTAGGCGCCGGCCGGCACGCCTGCGGGTTGGTCGCCCGACAGACCGGCGGCGTTCCATTGGTATTGGTAGGGCGGTTTGCCGCCGCTGACCGTGGCGCGCAGTCCGGTTTGGCCTTCGTTGCAATTGATGGGCGCAATTTCGGCCAGGGTGGCCGCGAGGGGCATGATGTTTTCGCTGATCTGCACGGTTCCGGTGGCGGAGCAGCCGTTATTGTCGGTGACGGTAAACCGGTGCTCGCCGGCGCCGAGGCGGACGGCTTCGCTACCGGTTTCCTCGCTGTCCCACTGATAGAGATAAGGCGGGGCGCCGCCGCTGACCTTCAAGCTCGCCTTGCCGTTGTTGACGCCGGCTGCGGCGGGCCAAGCCTGTTGGGCTGTCGCACTGACGCGTTCGGGTTGTTGCACCTGAAAAGCGGTGGAGGTGCGGCCGCCGGCAGCGTCGATCACGACGAGCTGGTAGGTGCCGGCGGGCACCGACTGCGGCTCGTTGCCTTGCAGGCTGGGCAGGCTCCATTGGTACTGGAACGGTTCTTTACCGCCGCTGACTTTGACGCGCAAACCGGTAGCGCCGCCATTGCAGTTGATCGGGCCGGTTTGTTCGATGCGGGCGTAGAGGGGCAGGATGTTTTCGGTCATGTCGACCGTGGTGGTGGCAGAGCAGCCGTACACATCCGTGACGGTGATGGTATGCTGGCCCGGGCTGAGGCGTTTGTTGCGTTCGCCGGTTTCGTCGTTGTCCCAGCGAAACTGGTAGGGTGGGGTGCCGCCGTTGGCCTGCACGGTGGCGCGGCCGTCGGCACTGGCGGTGCTGGCCGGCGCTTCGAGGCTGGCGCTGGCGCTGAGTTCGGCAGGTTGTTTAACGGTAAAAACTGTGGTAGTACGGCCGCCGGCGGCATCGGTGACCGTGACGGTATAAACGCCGGCAGCCACGCCGCCCGGCTGAAAGCCGACGAGGGCCGGGTTGCTCCATTTGAACTCATAGGGCATTTTGCCGCCAGTGACATTGACTTGCAGCCCGGTTTGCCCGCCGTAGCAGTTGATCTGGCCGGTTTCTTCCACGGCGGCGTTGAGCGGCAGGATGTTCTCCGTGATGGTCACTTTGGCGCTGATGGTGCAGCCGTTAGCGTCGGTGACGGTGACGCTGTGCTGGCCCGGGCTGAGCCGGCTGGCTTGTTCGGTCGTTTCTCCGTTGTCCCATTTGTAGGCATAGGGCGAAGTGCCGCCACGGGGCGCTGCCGTAGCTTTCCCATCGGAGGCGCCAGTGCCGGCTGGGCTTACCGCCGTGGCCAGGGCGCTCAGGGCAGAGGGCTGCACCACGGTAATGCTGCTGACCGTTTTGCCGCCGGCAGCGTCAACAACGGTAAGGGTGTAGGCGCCCGCTGTGACGCCGGAGGGTTGGGCGTCGGTCATGCGGGGCTGGCTCCACTCGTACTGGTAGGGCGCCTTGCCGCCGCTGACGGCGGCTTGGAGCATGGTGTTGCCGCCGGCGCAAGGGATGGGTGTGCTTTCGGCGATGGTCACGCTGAGCGGGGCCAGTTTTTGGCTGATCGAGATGACGCCGATGGCTTTGCAGCCGTTGTTGTCGGTGACCGTGACGGCGTGCGAACCGCCGGTGAGCCGGGTGGCGGGGTTGGTCGTTTCGCCGTTGTCCCAGGCATAGCGGAAGGCGGGCGCGCCGCCTTGAGTGCGCACTTCGGCCGAGCCGTCTTTGGCGCCGGGTTCGCTTTCGGCTTTTTTCTGCTCCAGGGCGACGGTAAAGCGCGGGTCTTCCACTTTGGTTTTTCCTGATTTGGACTTGCCGCCGGCATCGGTCACAGTGACGGTGTAGCTGCCCGCGCCCACGTTTTTGGGCGTCGCTCCTTGCAGTTTGGGATCCGACCAGGCATAGCTGAACGGCTCCTTTCCGCCGCTGACGCGTACGTGCAGCACGGCGTCCTGGCCATTGCCCTCGCAGCTGATAGGCTGGTCGACCACGCAATTGATGACGAGGTTGCTGGACTTGTCGATGAGGTAAAGTCCTTTGTCGTCGGTGCCGACCCACACCGCGCCATCCTGGTCGACCGACAGGCAGCGGCCGTACTCGCTGGTGTAGTATTCGGCGCCGCTGAACGCCTGGTACTCGTCGGTTTGCAGGTCGTAGTAGCTGATCATGCGGGAGAGAATCCAGAGGTTACCGTTGGTAGGGTCGATGTCGAAGTCCTCTGCTTCGCCTTCCAAGGCTTTTTCTTTGATGCGGATAGCCTGCCATTTTTCGCCGCCGCTGACGAGCCAGAACTCGCCGTCGGCCAGCACGTACACATCGGGGCCGTATTCGCGGATGCGTTGCACGTCGTAGCCTTCGAGGTCGGCTTTCCACTTGTCGGGGGCGCCGATGATCATGCCCAGGTCGGAGCCGATCCAGTAGCGGCCGACGCGGTCCTGGTGGATAGCGGTGATGTGGTTGGATTTGAGTTTGGAGTTTCCGGAGGTGAATTTCTGGACGAGTTTGAGGGCGGGTTTGGTTTTCAGTTGAAACAGGCCCGATTCGCGGGTGCCGAGCCAGAGCCAGTCGTTGCGGGAGTCGTAGAAAGCGGCGGTGATCTCGGGCGCCGAGCCAATGGTCATTTGCAGGATATCGGTCGTCCAGCGCACGTCGGCGTTGCCGCGGGGAAACATCAGGGGCGAGAGTTCGCCCGGGGCGAGTTCGAGCGGTGTGGAGAGGTCGCAGGCTTGTACTTTGAACACGCCGGCGCCGCTGGCCACCCACTTGCTGTTGTCGTTGTCGACAAAAATATTGCGTACCGGCGCCGAGCGGCTGACGGCGCCGCAGCGCGTCACCTGGCGGTCGGTCAATTGGGCAAACAATGCGGAGGAAAAAAAGAGGAAAAGGAGTACGGAGTTTGTTTTTCGGCTCAGCAAAAACATCATATCGGGAAAAATTGGTCGAATCATCAATGGCGCAGAAACGGGCGTTAGGGTTGCCTCGTTGTGCGGGAAAGGGCAAAGTTCGGGCCGGGTGGACCAACTTTTCAAATTAAACTTTTCAAATCGGGTTTTTGACTTAAAAAGAACTGCCGGAGGAAAGCCTGAGGACCGATTTGAGCAGTTTAATTTGAAAAGTAGCCGTTCCGGAATTTCCACAACAGTTCCAGCCCGATGCCGCTGGACAAAAACCGCTCCTTCCTGTTGCTCGTCAGCGCCTGCGTCCAGTCGGTAAATCCGCCGTCGACGATGGGCAATTGCGCGTCGCAGTACTGCCAGATGAGGCCGAACTGCACAGACCGGTAGTACTGGTGACCGGATTGGTCCAGGTGTAGTATTTCAAGGGGGAAGCCGGGGAAAGACCGGCGGAGATGTACTTCCAGTTGTTCGCACAGGCGGTTGGGTTGGCCTGGCGTGTCCAGCGACTTGAGCAGGATCGTGCAGCGGGCGCCCGCAGGGTCGTCGTGCAGCAGGTCGAGGTAAAACTTCAGGTGCCGGGTGAGGTGTTCTTTTTCAAAATAAAAATTGCCGGTGTCGCGCCCGGCGCTGCTGAGGCAAAAAACGCCGAAATGCGGGGTGAAGCCCGGCTGGGTCAGGCGTTGCGTGCGCAGGTGGCGGTGCGCGCAGGAAAAGTGCAGCGCATTGGGCGGGAAGCCCTGTTCCTGTCGGCGGCGACTGCTTTCGAGGGCCAGCAAATTGGTGGCATCGGCGGTGACCTCTGCGCCGCGCAGGGCAGAAAGCACCTTGTTTTGGTGCACAGCGCCGAAAACGGAGCAACTGCCCAGTGGACTGACCGGCCCAAGTTCGACGGACTGGAAACCGGCGGAACTGGCTTTTTTCAACCACAGGCATTCGAATTCGCGGAAGCCTACCGAGTCGACCCCGGAAGGCTGAACAAGCGGATTGTTCCGGTAGGCTGCGAGTACCTGCCCGGGTGTCAGGGTTTGAACTTGCCGGTGAAAAACTTCGAGCAGCAGGGAGTTCAGTTCGGAAGGGCTCAAGCGCTCGGCGAGCTGGGCGAGGAGCTCGGGTGCGCCACTGCGCCGGGCGATTTGCGCGGTGAAGTTTTTTTTCATGCTTATCAGGTTTTTACCCGGCTAGTTTTGTTGCCAAGGAACGATCAAATAATAAGATCGCACTTTAGGGGCAAATTTTATTATTCGATCGTTCCTAAAACGCAAACAATGCCTGATAGGTCCATACCCCGGCCGCGCCCCCGGCAATAGGCGCCAGCACCGGTATCCAGGCGTACGACCAGTCGGAACTGCCCTTGCCGGGCACGGGCAGCAGGGCGTGGGCGATGCGGGGCCCCAAGTCGCGCGCGGGGTTGATGGCGTAGCCGGTAGTGCCGCCCAGCGACAAGCCGATGGCCATGACCAGCGCGCCGACAACCAGGGGATTGAGGCCTTCGGCAAACGTATTGGCGCCCAGCGCCATGATGCCGAACAACAGCACGAAGGTGCCCAGGAACTCGCTGATAAAATTGGCTGCAGTGTGGCGCACGGCGGGGGCTGTACAAAATACGGCCAATTTGGCGGCGGGGTCTTCCGTGCGGCTCCAGTGGGGCAGGTAGTGCAGGTACACGAGTACGGCGCCCAGGAAAGCGCCGCACATTTGGCCGCCGAGGTACTGGGGCGCCAGGGCCCAGTCGAGCCGGCCGCCGGCAGCCAGGGCGATGGTGACCGCCGGGTTGATGTGGGCGCCGCTGATGCCGCCGACGGCAAAAACAGCGAAGCTGACGGCCAGGGCCCAGCCGGTGGCAATGACCAACCAGCCGGCGTTTTCGTTTTTGGTGCCGCGCAGCACGACGCCTCCGACGACGCCGTTGCCCAGCAGCAGGAGCAGGGCGGTGCCGATGCATTCGGCGAGAAAGATGCTCATAAGACAGGGTGTTGTGTTGGTTGTTGGCGGCTAAAGTCGGTTTTTTTGAGGAGAGCGTATTTGTTTTTTCAGCAGCGGCCTGGCTTTGCGGCCCGGAGACCCCTTGTTAGTTTTGCCGGGTAAAAACATTTGCCGAAACATGACGATAAAAACGTTCACCGATACTTTTGAAAGTTTCAAGCCGCAACTGAAAGCCTATCTACTGCGGATGACAGCCAGCACCCAGGATACGGAAGACCTGCTTCAGGATACCTGGATCAAAGCCAGCAAGAATCTCGCTTCCTTTCGAGGCGATTCTTCCGTAAAAACCTGGGTATTTTCCATTGCTTCAAATTTGGCTATGGACAAGCTGCGGAGCAAAAAAAGGTGGCCCGAAAACGTCACCGACATTTGCAAAGAAGCAGCCATGAAAAATCCGGCGCATTTTCAGGAAGCCATGCGCATCGTCGAATCTTCCGACTACGCAACGTTTGAAATAAAAGAACACATCGCGTTTTGTTTCCTCTGCATAGCCAAATCGTTGCCCCTCGAACAACACCTGTGCTTGCTGTTGAAAGAAATCCACGACTTCAAGGTTCCCGAGATTGCTGCCATCCTTCAAACGACGGATGCGCTGGTGAAATACCACCTTTACACGGCCAGGCAAAAAATGATCGAATTGTTTGATGGCCGCTGTGCATTGATCAATAAGGAGGGCATTTGTCATCAATGCACGGAGATCAACGGGATATTCAACCCCAAGCAAAACGAGCAGGAAGCCCTGAACCGGCTGAAATTGGTGCAGGAAGCCAAAAAGGCCGACAAAGAAAGGCTGTTCGACTTGCGCATGGAAGTATTGAAAGAAATTGACCCCTTCCAGTCGCATGCTCACGACTTGCAGCTACACCATCTGGAACACAACCGGAGGGTCATGGAAAATTTTTTAAAAGAAAATGTCTGAAATCCTATCGCTCTGCCGCGCCGGTTCGTCCAAGCAAATAAAACGTCGACAATGAAGTATTTACCTTTTATCTTTTTGCTTATGACAACAGTACTTTCCAAGGCGCAGCCTGGCACAGCCGTTACGGTAAAAAAAACATTTAGCCGTACCACATCGATCACACAAACCATTCATGCCGATCCGTCGATCATCTGGGCATTGCTAACCAATGCTTCGGATTACGCCCGGTGGAACTCCACCATCGTTTCCATAGAGGGCGCCATGCAGCCGGGTGAAAAAATTAAACTGAAAAGTACCCTCGACCCGAACCGCACTTTTAAATTGAAAGTAAAGGAAATGGTTTCCGAACAAAAACTGGTCTGGGGCGACGCTATGGGGCAACGAACCTATACCCTGGAAAAAAATGGAAACGCTACGCTGTTTACGATGA
This sequence comes from uncultured Saprospiraceae bacterium, assembly GCA_964630705.1. Taxonomy (GTDB): domain Bacteria; phylum Bacteroidota; class Bacteroidia; order Chitinophagales; family Saprospiraceae; genus M3007. Next base: position 7,338 of record CAZVZH010000142.1, read on the forward strand.
CCGAACGGATCGGCGGATTGATGTTTCCCCTGTTCGCCAATAAAATCCCGTCGTTCGATGCTTCCTTTGAACAATTTACCGCCGATTTGAAGAAAGAGGCCGAAATCATAGCGCAATCCAAATAAATAAACAGATGAATTACAGAGAAAAAATAGGTACAAAAGAAAACCCACTGACCCTTAAAACGCCGCCGCTGAGCTCCGAATATACCATGCATGTGGATGAAAAGGACGGCAAAGAAATCCTGGTCTGTACCGTGAATACAACTGTACTGCACTACGACATCCGCTGTTTGGAGGACCTGCACCGCATGTTAAAAGAACACGGCGACTGGGTCTTGCTGGGTAGCAAAGACGAAAAACAAGACGCTGTTCCGGGAACAGTGGAATACTGGGGGCGCTCAGCCGACAACCCGATCGGCGGTTGGTACGGACTGAAAAAAGGCTTCCGGGGAAGATTCGGGATGTACATCCCTCCTTTGATGGAATATTTGGGCTTGGCCGAAGTGGAGCATCAGGCTCGCGACAACCGGATGCGGGCAAGGTAGTAAAAGGTATAACAGGCCGCCGCCTACCCGGAGCTCCGCCAGATAAAAAGCGACTGGGTGCGCTATAGCATGCTATAGCATCCTGACTTTGCCCAGTCGGCTGCCGGGTTTCGACAAAGCCCAGCGTTTTTTTGGGGCCGACCGGAACTGAGTTTTGCGCGGCAGGGCAATTCCCTGTGCTCGCTACCACACCACTGAACATTTTCGGTAAAGACCTTCCAGGTTTCGCAAACCTGGAAGGTCTGGATTTACCCGAAGAACCAAATGTCCAGTAGTGTGGCTCGCTACACATTTCAAAACAAAATATTTTTAAATTACCGGCCTTCTTGGCAGCCTGGTTACTATTTTTGCCACAAATAATTTTAAAAATACTCCGCCCGGCCGCGCCACCCCCGCTGGCTGCCCCCGTTTTCTCCGGCTTCGGTTGCCCGTTTCACCCAACCACCCGGCCGTGTACCTCAACGCGCACACCTACTTTTCCCTCCGCTACGGCACGCTCTCCCCGCAACAACTGGTGGAAGCCGCCGCCGCGCGCGGCGTGAAAACCCTGGCGCTGACCGACATCAACAATACCTCGGCGGCGCTCGATTTCGTGCGTACCTGCGAGCGCCATGGCATCAAGCCGGTGCTCGGCATCGAGTTTCGCGACGCCGCCCACCGCCACCTCTTCACCGGCATCGCGCGCAACCGCGCGGGCTGGTCGGCCCTCTGTGCCCTGCTCACCGAACACTCCCTGGCCGGCAAAGCCTTGCCCGCCGTGCCGCCGCTGCTCGACAATGTGTTTATCATTTACGAAAGCGCGGTCAAACCCCTGGAACTGTTCCGCCCCTACGAGTTCATCGGCGTCCGGCCCGGGCAGGCCGGCGGTTTGTTCAGTTCTCCCTGGAGCCGCCACCCCGAGCGGCTGGTCGTGTGGCAGCCCGTCACTTTCCTCGACCGCGACGGCTACCGCCTGCACCAGCTCCTGCGCGCCATCGATGCCAACACCCTGGTGACCAAGCTGGCCGACGTGGCCGTGGCCCGCCCCGACGATAATTTCCCCGCCGAAACCGAAGTGCTCGCCCCCTTCGGCCCGCACCCGCGCGTTGTGCAGAACACCCGCCGCCTGCTCGACGCCTGCTCCATCCGTTTCGAAACCGGGCTTCAGCTCAACCGCCGCAGCTTTACCGGCAGCAAATCCGGCGACGTTCAGCTGCTCGCCAAACTCGCCGAAAGCGGCTGCCAGCGCCGCTACGGCCCCCAGCATCGCCACGCCCAGGAGCGCCTGCGCAAGGAACTGAAGATGATTGCCGAGCTCGACTTTGCCGCCTATTTCCTCATTACCTGGGACATCGTGCGCTACGCCGAATCGGCCGGCTACCACCACGTGGGCCGGGGCAGCGGCGCCAACTCCATCGCCGCCTACTGCCTGTTCATCACCGATGTCGAACCCCTCGAACTCGACCTGTATTTCGAGCGCTTCATCAACCCGCAGCGCAGTTCGCCGCCCGATTTCGACATCGACTTTTCCTGGGACGAGCGCGACGACGTGACCGACTATATTTTCAAACGCTACGGCCGCGAGCACACCGCCCTGCTGGCTACCTACAGCACGTTCCAGCACGCCGCCGTCATCCGCGAACTGGGCAAAGCCTTCGGCCTCACCCCCGCCGAAATCGAAGCCGTGCACGACCACTGGGCCCAAACCGCTTCCGGCTCCTGGCAATGGACCGGCCGGAAAAACGAAGCGCCCGCCGCCCCAACTCCAAACCCTCAACTTCAAACTTCAAACTCCGAACTTCAAACTCCCAACTCCGAACTTCAAACTTCAAACTCCAAACTTCAAACTCCAAACCCCCAACTTCAAACTCCAAACTCGAAACTCCACCCCTGGGCCTACCACATCCTGCGTTTCGGCGCCCAACTGGTCGATTTTCCCAACTACTTGTCTATCCACGCCGGCGGCGTCATCATTTCCGAAGCGCCGCTGAGCGAGGCCACGGCCCTGCAACAAATGCCCAAGGGGTTTCCGGTCACCCATTTCGACATGTATACGGCCGAAGACTGGGGTTTTCACAAGTTCGACGTGCTGAGCCAGCGCGGCCTGGGGCACATCAAAGACTGCGTGGCGCTCGTCCGCGAAAACCGGGGCCAAGCCGTCGATGTGCACGACGTGGAGCGCCTGAAAACCGACCCGCAAGTGCGCGCCCAATTGCGCAGCGGGCGTTGCATCGGCTGTTTTTACATCGAAAGCCCGGCGATGCGCGGCTTGCTGAGCAAGTTGCGCTGCGACAACTACGTGCACCTCGTAGCCGCCAGCAGCATCATCCGGCCGGGCGTGGCGCAGTCGGGCATGATGCGCGAGTACATCCGGCGATTTCACGAGCCGCATGGTTTCGAGCACCTGCACCCGGTGTTTCAGGAGCAACTGGGCGAAACCTTCGGCGTGATGGTATACCAGGAAGACGTGATGAAAATCCTGCATCATTTCGCCGGGCTGGGTCTGGACGAGGCCGACGTGATGCGCCGGATGATGACCGGAAAGAAGCGCTCTTCGGAGGCGTTCGGGCGCTTGCAGGAAAAGTATTTCGACAACTGCCGGCGCCGCGGCTACCCTGAGGCGCTGAGCCGGGAAGTATGGCGGCAGATCGAGAGTTTCGGCGGCTACTCGTTTTGCAAGGCGCATTCGGCGAGTTTTGCCGTGGAGTCGTTTCAAAGTTTGTTTTTAAAAACCTACTTCCCGCTGGAGTTCATGGTGGCGGTGATCAACAATTTCGGCGGGTTTTACAACACGGAGTTTTACGTGCACGAAGCCCGCATGGCCGGCGCGGCCGTGCACGCCCCCTGCGTCAACCGCAGCCGACGGCTTACCCACATCGCCGGGAGCGATATTTTCCTGGGCTTCACCCACCTGCGCGGGCTGGAGCAGCAGCTGATCGCCGACCTGCTCGCGCAGCGCGCCGCCGGCGGGCCGTTTAAAAACCTCGACGATTTCGCGCGCCGCGTGCACTGCTCGCCCGGCCAGCTCGACATCCTCATTCGCATCGGCGCTTTTCGTTTTACCGGCCTGAAAAAGAGCGCGTTGCTTTGGGAAAAAAACCGCGTACTGCGCCCTGGCGGCAGCCTGGGCACGCCGCTGCTGTTCGACGACGAAGCCGACCACTACCGCCTGCCCCCGCTTGAGGAAAGCCCCTGGGACCAAACGTTCGACGAGCTCGAACTGCTCGGCTTTCCGCTCTGCTCGCCTTTCGACCTGCTCGAGGATGCCGCCCGCGAGGAGCCGCCCGGCATCCCTGCCCGCGATATGGCCGGGCACTTGCACCAGATCGCAACCATGACCGGCTACTATGTGTGCCGCAAAGACACGCGCACCGTTAAGGGCGAGCTCATGCACTTCGGTACCTGGCTCGACCGCGAAGGCCGGTTTTTCGACACCGTGCACTTCCCCTCGGCACAGGGCGCGCCAGCTTTCCGAGGCCGGGGCATCTACCGCATCCGCGGGCGTCTGGTGGCCGATTTTGGCTTTCTGAGCCTCGAAGTGTCGGCGATGGAGCGGCTGGCTTACCGGGTTGATGGGCGGTATGCGACTTGAGCGGGAACCCCTGGGAATGTCCAATGTTCAATTTTCAATGTTCAATATCCAAGGGTTTTGCCCTCAGGCAGGCATGTAAAAGGTTTAAAAATAAACCAATAG
>CAZVZH010000143.1:0-11531 GCA_964630705.1 uncultured Saprospiraceae bacterium
TATTCCTGGACGAACAGCAATACAGCAATCGGCCTGGCTGCCAGCGGCACAGGTAACATTTCCTTTACCGCCGCTACCGTTGCTGTAGCGACGACCGCTACGATAACGGTTACGCCGAATTACACAAATGCCGGCGTGAGCTGCCCGGGTACGCCGCGCACATTCACGATCACCGTGAACCCGCTGCCGACCGTAAACCCGATTAACAATCAGAGCATGTGCAGCGGCACGGCTACTTCACAAGTGACTTTTTCTGGCGCTTTTGCTGGAACGGTATACAACTGGACCAACAACAATACTTCTATTGGCCTGGCCGCCAGCGGCACGGGCGATATTCCCTCCTTTATTACCCAAAATACCAGCCCGAATGTGCAGACCGCCACTATTACGGTGACGCCCTCCCTGACGACGGGTGGTACGACCTGTACGGGCACGCCCCGCACCTTCACGATCACGGTCTTCCCCTTGCCAATTGTCAACGTTGGCCCGGACATCGCGATTTGCCAAAACCAGGTGGCGTCGCTGACGGCGCAACTGGGGGGTGGCGCCACGGGCGGCACCTGGAGCGGCGGCGCGGGCACCTTCGCCAGCACGACCTCTCCGACGACGACGTACACGCCTGCTGCGAGCGAATACGGCACGACGGTAACGCTGACGTTCACGAGCAACGACCCGGCGGGCCCCTGCCCGGCAGTATCCGACGCGTTGCTGTGTACGATCAACACGCTGCCGATAGTGTTTGCGGGCAACGACCTGAACATCTGCGAAGGCTCGACCCTTCCGCTGGTGAATTTGGGCGCAACGATCACCGACAACGGCAGCGGGGTAACCACGGGCACCTGGAGCACCAGCGGCACGGGCACCTTCCAACCGAGTCCGGCTTACCCGGGCGCGACGACGTACGCCCCGAGCGCAGCGGATTACGCTGCGGGCTTCGTAATCCTGACGCTGACAAGCGCCGACCCGACGGGTCCTTGCAACTCGGTGATGGACCAGGTACGGATCGGCTTTAAAAAGCCGGGTCCGCTGGTGTGCAACGACAACGTACAGGTGTCGCTGGATGAAGACGGCGTGACGGAGATTTTGCCGGACATGGTACTGGAAGGCACCTACCTGGACGAGTTTTACACCGTATCGATCATCGTGAACAGCCAAAGCATCGGCAACGCGGTGAACTGCACGCATGTGGGCAAAACTTTGACGGTGCGGGTGACGGACATCTGCACGAACAACATCTGCTGGGGCACGATCAAGGTGGAAGACAAACTGAAACCAGAACTGACCTGTGCGAATATCAACCTGATCTGCGCGGTGGAAAACACGACGCCGAACTACCTGCAAAACGTCCTGAACTTGTCGGCGGCCTACCCGACGGTGGTGGAAAACTGCCCGCCGGCGACGCTGACGTACATCGACGATTTTATCGATCTGGACTGCCCGGACGCGTACAGCGCGCGTATTCGCCGGACCTGGACGGCGGTAGACGGCAGCGGCAACCTGTCGACCTGCCTGCAAAATATCTATTTCGACCGCAAACACGTGTCCGACGTGCTGTTCCCGGCCGACGTGACGATCAGCTGCAGCAGCAGCAACGTAAACACGACACCGGCAGCGACAGGCTCACCGTACCTGACGGCGCTGGGTCAAAACTGGCCCTTGTCGCCCTCGGCGGGGCACTGCGAATTGCAAACGGCCTATGTCGACCAGGTGCTTCCGGTGTGCGACGGGACGTATAAAATCCTGCGCACCTGGACGGTATACGACTGGTGTTTGGCGACCAACCCGAACCCGCCGAACCCGAACCCGAAATATTTCATTCAGGTGATCAAGGTAGTGGACGAAACGGGCCCGACGCTGGCTTGCCCGGCGAACCTGACGGTGAGCACCGACCCGTTCCTGTGCTGCGGCCAGCCGAATTTGCCGGATGTGATCGTGGAAGACGCCTGCTCGCGGATCGATTCGGCGAATGCGCGGATCGTGGTTCGGGACCCGGTGACGAACCAGGTAACGGCGACGTACAGCCTGACGGGCACGCTGGAAGACTTCAGCGGCAACAACCACTGGGACCCGGATACGCTGGCGGTGTTCGGCAACACGCCCTGCCTGCCCTTGGGCGCACACACGGTGACCTACCTGGTGGCGGACAACTGCGGCAACACGAGCACCTGCACGTTCCGCTTGACGGTAGACGACGGGACGCCGCCGGTGGTGGCCTGCGACGAATTCACGCAGGTATCGCTGGGCGTTAATGGCGAGGTGTTTGTGAACGCCACGACGTTTGACGACGGCTCGTACGACAACTGCTCGGACGTGTGGTTCAAAGCGCGGCGGATGGCGTCGAACTCCTGCCAGTCGAACGGCCAGTTCTACGATCAGGTAAAATTCTGCTGCGATGATATCAACAAAACCATCCAGGTGGTGCTGCGGGTGTACGACGTAGAGGTTGCGCCGGGCACAGTGTCGACGACGTTCCAGGAGCAAAATGCCAATGACTGCATGGTGGAAGTTTTCGTAGATGATAAATTGAAACCGACGTGCGTACCGCCAGCGAACACGACGGTGAGTTGCGAAAACTTCGACCCGAGCCTGTGGGCGTATGGTTTTGCCAGTTCGTCGGACAACTGCTGCGTAGACACGATCACGGTGTCGGTGAGTTATTCGCTGTTCGACACGCTGTGCTCGAAAGGGACGATCACGCGGACGTTCCGGGCGTTCGACTGCGGTGGCTTGTCGAACCAGTGCACGCAGCGGATTTTTGTAAACTACGAACAAGACTATTGGGTGCGCTTCCCCAACGACGTTATCGTGACGGTATGCGACGGTACGGGCAACTACGGGGAGCCGACGTTTAACGGCAAAGACTGCGAACTGTTGGGGGTATCGCACGAAGACGAAGTATTCACGGTGGTACCGGACGCGTGCTACAAAATCGAGCGTACGTGGACGATCATCAACTGGTGCACGTACGACCCGAATGCGGGCTGCATCAACGTACCGAACCCGAACCCGAACGCGACGTCGAACCACCCGTCGAACCTGCCGGGCCCGATCGTGAGCCCAGCGGGGACGCCGGCGCCGTGGAACCCGACAGTAGTAGCCATTTTGCCGGGCCAAACGCCGACGAACTACTCGACGTACTGGAACGCGAACGCGAACTGCTATAAATACAAACAGATCATCAAGATCATCGATACGCAAAAGCCGGTGGTGCCCAATTGTCCGACGGACCCACAGGAATACTGCGACGTGACGCCGAATGACGGGACGTTGTGGAACCAGTCGTACTGGTGGGACGCCAAAACGGAAAGCCACGATCTGTGCGAAGGCCCGACGGACCTGACGATCACGGCCACGGACCTGTGCTCGGGTGCAAACATCAATGTGCGTTACCTGCTGTTCCTGGACCTGGACGGCGACAACGTGATGGAAACGGTGATCTCGAGCACGAACCTGCCGGGCTTCAATAACGTACAATACGGCAACGCCTCCAACCCGAACTTCGGCGGGGGCACGCCGCGGGCCTTCGATGGCCGTCCGGTACCGTCGAACCAGAAATACGGTTTTGCCCTGCAAACGACGACATCGGGCGTGAACAAAACAGCGAGCGTACGCTGGAACACACAACAACAGCCGAGCAACTACACGATCCCTGAACTGCCGTACGGCACGCACAAAATCAAGTGGATCGTGGAAGACGGCTGCGGCAACGAGACGGTGTGCGAATACACATTTGTGGTGAAAGATTGCAAAGCGCCGACGGTGGTGTGCATCAACGGCTTGAGCGTAAACATCATGCCGACGAAGATGATCACCCTGTGGGATACGGACTTTTTGCAATACACGGAAGACAACTGCACGCCGACGTCCAAAATCGTGACGGGCATCCGCAAATCGGGCACGGGTACGGGCTTCCCGCTGAACCCGGACGGCACGCCGCAGAAATCGGTGACGTGGACTTGCGACGAGACGGGCACGCAGTTGGTAGAACTGTGGGGCATAGACCTTGCGGGCAACGCAGACTACTGCGAAACGTACGTGATCGTGCAGGACAACTCGAACAACTGCTCGAACGACCACGGCACAGTGGCCGGCGCGCTGAAAACGGAACAACAAAACGGCCTGGAAGAAGCGACGGTAGCCCTGAGCGGCAACCATCCGGCGCTACCCAACGGGGTGTTCGACCTGACGGACGCGCAGGGTACATACCAGTTGAACGGGATACCGTACCTGTCGGACTTCACGGTTACGCCGCTGAAAGACAACGACCCGCTGAACGGGGTATCGACGTACGACCTGGTGCTGATCAACAAGCACATCCTGGGTCTGGACCCCCTGAGCACGCCCTACAAGATGATCGCAGCGGATGCGAATTACGACCTTCGACATCGTGGAGTTGCGCAAATTGATCCTGGGCATTTACACGGAACTGCCGAACAACACCTCCTGGCGATTTGTGGACAAGACGTACGCGTTCCCGACGCCGACGAACCCGTTTGCAGAAATTTTCCCGGAAACGAAACAAGTGGCGAACCTGCAGGCGAGCCTGTCGGATCAAGACTTTGTGTCGGTGAAAGTGGGCGACGTGAACGGCAACGCGGTGACGTCGAGCGTGCAGAGCACGGAAGACCGCGCGGAAGGAGTGTTGCTGTTCGACGTGGAAGACCGGTCGGTGAAAGCCGGGGAGGTATTCACGATCGGTTTGGTAGCGGCAGAACAAGTGAAAGGCTACCAGTTCACGCTGGCGTACCCGAACCTGGAACTGGTGTCGGTGACGCCGGGAGCGGAGATGACGCCGGGTAACTTCGGGGTGTTCAACGAGCGGCACAGCCTGACCACGTCGTTTGACAACGAGACGGTCCACGGCTCGTTCATGCTGACGTTCCGGGCGTCAAAAGCAGGTCGTTTGAGCGAGTTGCTGCAGGTGTCGAGCCAGATCACGCGGGCGGAGGCCTACGGATCGGAAAAAGGCGATCGGCTGTCGATCGCGCTTCGGTTCAACAGCGCGCAGGGTCCGGTGATCGCGGCGCAAGGCTTCGAGTTGTACCAGAACAGTCCGAACCCCTGGGTGCAGCGCACGCAGATCGGGTTCTACCTGCCGGCGGCAACGGAAGCGACGCTGACGGTATACGACGAGACGGGCCGGGTGCTGTATAGCCAGGAAGGCGACTATGCGAAGGGCTACAATGCGGTGTCGCTGGATCGCGGGGTGTTGAACAGCACGGGCGTGTTGTACTACAAGTTGGAAACCCAAACAGACAGCGCGGTGCGCAAGATGATACAGCTGAAGTAAGGCGAACGGTTGGTTCGCAGCGAACAGCACGAACCGTTCGCGTTGCACCCCCGCCCGGCACTGCCCGCGCGGGGGTGCTTTTTCTACCGCAATGACCCAATTGATCTACCCAATAAAAGGTAAAACCAGGCCTGTAAAACTGTCGGGTGTCAGCATTTTGCGGCCGCATACTGTTAATCCAGGTTTTCCCTGAAAAAATCTGAAGGAGGTTTCCGTACTTTGGCAGCATCCCTCTGATGCTTGATTTTACTAAAACGATAATCCAACTCCCCGGATCAGAGATTTTAATCAAGCTAAACAGTTCTAAACCGACTCAATTTTAATCGTATGAAGACCTGCCCGCCGCATGCGTGTCTCCCGACTCGAATGCTTAGGTTGCCAACGGTTCCCGGCACTTTCTTTTTCCTGTTTCTGATAAGCGCGTTGCGTTTGCAAGGGCAAACCTGCAATGACCTTTCCGTCATTTCGCTGGACGACGACTGCTCCGTCGAAGTCCTTCCCGACATGGTTCTGGAAGGCGTTCCGGTAGACAGTTCCTACGTAGTCAGCCTGACTACCCTGGCTGGCCTGCCCATCGGCAAGGTGCTGACCGCTGCCCAAATCGGCGATACCGTACGGGCGAAAGTGTTGGACACGCTCACCGGGAATTACTGCATAGGCCTGTTGTATGTGGAAGACAAACTCCCGCCAACGCTGAACTGTGCCAACCTCACCCTGCCTTGCGCCGTTACCCAGTACACCCCGAACTATTTGGCGAATACCTTGGGGCTTTCCGACGCCTTTCCGAAGGTGGTGGAAAATTGTTCCGCGTATACGCTCAATTTTATCGACACTTGGGTCGACTTGGATTGCAACGACGCCCAGGACCGCAGCGCTTACCTCCAACGCAACTGGACGACTACCGATGCCAGCGGCAACCAAGCTACCTGTGTTCAATTTTTATATTTTGAGCGGGTACATGCCGGCGCTGTACAATTTCCGAAGGATACTTTGGTGAGTTGCAGCAACCCGCTTACGGCCCCTGCTTTTACTGGCGAACCCTATGTGTCGGCTTTTGGCCTTGCCTTCCCGTTGTTCAGCGGCGACCTCAGCTGCGAGCTGAATATCGGTTATCAGGACCAGGCGCTGCCCATCTGCGCCGGCGCTTACAAAATTTTGCGTACCTGGACGGTCCTCGACGATTGCCTGCCCACCGTTCCGCTAAACAATCCGCGGTTTCACATTCAGGTCATTACCGTGATGGACAATGCCGGCCCGGCTTTTAAGTGCCCGAAAGACACGGTGATTTCCACCGGCCCCTTTGCTTGCAAGCGCCACTTCGATCTGCCTGATGCGCTGCTCAGCGACGACTGCTCTGGCCTGGCAACGATCCGGGCATTTTGGGAAAATACGGGCCTTCCGTTTCAACTCGACGGCTTGTTGACTGATTTTCCAGGAAACAACCCCTGGGACCCCGATACGCTTGCCCAGTTTGGGTTTGCCTATGATTTACCCGCTGGCGTGACGACGATCCGCTACACCGCCACCGACCAATGCGGCAACGCAGCCAGCTGCACTTTCCGGGTGACCGTTTCCGATGGTGTGGCGCCCTGGGCGGTGTGCGACGAGTTTACCCAAGTGGCCTTAGGTATCAACGGCGAAGCGCTGGTGTATGCCGCTACTTTCGACGATGGCTCCGGCGACAACTGCGCAGCGGTGCATTTCAAGGCGCGTCGGGTAGAACCCAATGGCTGCCAAAGCAATACCCTGTTTCACGACCGGGTAAAATTTTGCTGCTCGGATATAGGCGATACCATTACGGTTATTTTGCGCGTGTACGACCTCCCGCCGGATACCGGTTCGGTCAGTTTGACCTATTTGGAAGACCACGCCAGCGACTGCGAGGTGCAGGTTTTTGTGGAAGACAAAATCAAGCCGGCTTGTGTTCCGCCGCCCAATCAAACTGTAGGCTGTGAAAACTTCGACCCCAGCCTTAAGGCCTATGGCACGGCGCAATTTGCCGACAATTGCTGCATCGATACCTTTTTCGAACTGCCACCGAATTACAGTTTGTTCGACACCTTGTGCAACCGGGGTACTCTGGTGCGCACCTTCCGCGTGTTCGATTGCCACGGCCTGAGCAGCCAATGCACGCAGCGCCTGATTGTCAATTATACCAAAAACTACGCCGTCAAATTCCCCGACGACGTGTTTGTCTCCGATTGCGACTCTAATGGCGTGTACAGCCCCGGGCCGGAAATTTATGGCGAGGACTGCGAAACCATGGCCATATCGTTTGAAGACAATGTAAGCACCGGCGGGGTGCACTCTTGCTATTGGATCGAACGGACCTGGCTGGTAGTCGATTGGTGCTCCTATAACCCCAACCTGCCGCTGACCTCGGTGCCCAATCCCAACCCGGCCACCCATCCGCTGGACCCGCAGAACATCCCAGGGCCAGTGGTGGCGCCCCTTGGCCATTTGCCGGCGCCGTCGAAAATGCGCGTTACGTTCAATGATCCAATTCCAACCGATTACAGCAAGTTTTGGTCGGCCGATGCCAACGGATATTCCTACAAGCAGATCATTGCCGTGCTCGACGACCAGCCGCCCAAACTTCGCGGTTGCCCAACTACTTTACCCGTTCAATTCTGCGACCATACCACCAACGACCCTGCCCTCTGGAATGCCCCCTACTGGGTAAACAACCATGTGCCCGGCAGCAACGATCTGTGCGAAGGGCAGGTTGAACTGGCGGTAACCGGCAGCGACGGTTGCTCCAAGGGCGCTGTGAATATTCACTATCTGCTTTACCTCGATTTGGACGGCGACGGCGAACAGGAAACCGTCATCAACAGCAACAACCCACCGCCGCCGAATACCGTGTATTTTGGAAATGCCCACACGCCCAACTTTAGCGGCGGTACTCCCCGCGCCTTTGACCAGCGCTCCGTACCGCCGGATGAAAAGTACCGGTTTACGATTCTTCGTGGCGGCTTTGTCAACGTAACAGCCTACGTGCGCTGGACGACGGACAAAGACCCCGGCAAATACGTGCTGCCGCAATTACCTTACGGCATCCACCGCATTCAGTGGGTCATCAACGACGGCTGCGGCAACATCACCCGCTGCGATTACCCGATTCAGGTGCGCGATTGCCGGGCGCCCGAACTGATTTGCCTGAACGGCCTGAGCGTAGATATGCCCGTCGATCAGTCCATCACCTTGTACGCCAGCGATTTTTTGCAATATACCAGCGACAACTGCACGCCAAACAGCCAATTGCTCATCGGCATGCGAAAATCCGGGCAAGGCAGCGGCTTCCCCTACCTGCCCGACAACAGCCCCCAGCAGAGCGTAACCTTTACCTGCGCCGAGTTGGGCGCACAACTGGTAGAATTGTGGGTAATGGACCATTCGGGAAATTACAATACGTGTGAAACCTACGTCATTGTCCAGGATAATTTTTCCGTGTGCGCGCCAGGCAAGGGCACGGTTGCCGGCCATATCAAAACAAAAGAGGGCCTGGCCCTGGAAGATTGCCCTGTGCAGCTGTCGGCTAACCTTTCGGCGCTGCCACCCATCGATCTGTACCACCATTCCAACGGCGAGGGCTACTATATTTTTCCCGGCGCCGTACCGCTCGGCGCCAACCTTACCCTGAGCCCGCAAAAAGACAACGATCCACTGAACGGCGTATCGACCTACGATTTGGCCCTGATCAACAAACATATCCTGGGCAATACCGCCTTTACCAACCCCTACCAGATGATTGCTGCCGACATCAACGGCAGCCGCTCGATCACCACCTACGACATCGTCGAGCTGCGCAAACTTATCCTTGGGATTTACACCGAGTTCCCGTCCAATACCTCCTGGCGCTTTATCGACAAAACCTACCAGTTTCCCAATCCCTCCAACCCCTTTCAGGAGATTTTTCCTGAAACCAAACAAATCGCCAATCTGCAGAGCAACCAAGTCGGGGAAGATTTTGTAGCCGTAAAAGTGGGCGACGTCAACGGCAACGCTGTGACGAATAACTTGCAAATACCCGCCGACCGGCGCCACAGTCTCAGCCTGCTCGACCTGACCCATCCGGGTTCTGAATGGGTGAAAGCCGGAGAAACGGTGCGCTTGCACGTCGCCGCAGCCGACGAACTGCTCGGCCTCCAGCTCACCCTCCTCTTTCCTCAACTCGAACTGCTGCGCGTGGAGCCGGGTGTGGGCATGGACGCGTCTAATTTTGCCTATCATGCCGCTGAGCACGCGCTTTGCCTGAGCTGGGACGGCCCCGGCAGCCCGGAGTTCGAACTGGTGTTTCGCGCCATGAAGGCCGGCGCACTGAGCCAGATGATTCAGCCCTCCAGCCGCATCACTGCCGCAGAAGCATACCGCGAAACGGCGCCCGGCCAGGCGGAATGGCTGGATATCGCGCTGCGCTTCAACAACGGTACGCTGGCCCAGCCGGCTTTCGAAGCCCTGCCCTGCGCGCCCAACCCCTGGCACAGCCAAACCCGGCTGCCCTTTTACCTCCCGGCGCCGGCTACGGTTCGGCTGACCGTAACCGACCAGACGGGCAAGGTGCTGGTGCAGCACATGCAGGATTTTGAAAAAGGCCGGCAGCAGTTTGTGCTGGACAGTCGCCAGGTGCCAACAACCGGCCTGTTATTTTACCGCCTGGAAACCCACCGCGAACAGGTTAGTGGGAAAATGATCCGCACCCCGTAGGGTGGTATAGTAATCAACTTCCCTTAAGTTAATGGCTTTAAGGCGGGGCATACAGCGATAAATATTGGCGTGCAATTTCCTCCAGAAAAAATCTTGAGGGAAGCGGGGAAGGGGCTGGCGCAGTTGGGAGCAAAGCTTGGGCCAGCTCCTCGACCAATGCCGGATCGGTGGCCGCACAACGTCCCAATTCCGGCGCAATGCCCACCGGAGTGCTCACCACCCGGCAGCCGCTGGCGGCAGCTTCCAACAATACCATGCCAAACGATTCGTACTGTGCGGTGTGCAACAACACCCGGCTGTTGCGCATGCGTTCCAAAACATCCGGTCGCGGCAAATTGCCCGGCAGCCGAACCTGTTTTTCCAGCCCGTATTTTTCAATCAAAACTTGCAGGCGCCGGCGCTCGGGCCCTTCGCCGATCAGTTCCGCCCGGAAAGGCACCTGCTGTTGAGCCAGCAAATGCAGCACCTTCAGCCATCGGGGCCAGTTTTTTACCGGAATCAACGAACCCACGCCCAGGATGTCCGGCGGGCGTTCGGCAGGCAATTGCCCGGTAAACGCTTCGGCCTCCAGTCCCCAGGGTATGGTATGCGCGGCCCGGAAACCGGCCGATTTTTCCAAACAGTCGTTTTGAAATGCGCTCAGCGCGACGAGTTGGCCGGCGTGGCTGGGTCGCAGCCGGCGCAGGTACCACCAATTGCGCGGCAACACGTCCTGCCCCATAAGGGTGCACCAGTGCGGAGTATTCCAGGTTGCGGCCAGCTGTTGGCCGAGTATCCAGGCGGGGCCAAGCCAGAAACTGTGCACCGCATCGAAACGGCGCGGGGTTGCGAGTTGAAGGGCTTGCTGAATTGCCCGGCCTTGGGTGCGCCAGCGCAGCCAGCGGCGGTTTTGGCCGTTGCAGGGATACAGCTTCAGGTTTTCAAAACCGAAAGGGGAATGCCCTTGGCCGGAAGGCGGGAAAAATGGATATTCCAGCGCGATGATGTGCAGCTCGACCCCGCGCCGGGCCAGCGCGCGGGCCAGTGCCTGCAAGGGCGGGATGCAGTTGTGGTCCGACTCGTTGGCGGCAAAACCGGGCGTGATCCAAAGGAGGCGCATGGGCTGAAAAAGTGGAGAGCGGACCGGTGTATGGGTCCGCTCTCGCGTATAATAGACGCCCACGCTTTCGTCGGGTGGGCGGAATGACGGCGGCCCCGATTGAACGGGGTTCCACCGTTTTTTTATTTCAAACTGCGGGCGCGAGCGCCTGTGCAAAAGTACGGGCGTTTGCCGGCAGTTTCAAGCCTACTCGACTTCGGAAGTTTAATACTGCACCAACCGGGACGTGAGGCGGTTGCCCAGGCCATCGGTCAGCACGACCAGGTAGATCCCGGGTGTACGCTTGCCCCGTTCGACGATAATTTGCTGATCGCCGGCGGGCAACTCGCCGGAGAAAACCGTTTCCTGTCTCCGGCCGGTAGCGTCGAAAATTTCCACCAGCACGCGGCTGTTTTCCCGCAGGGCAAAATGCAGGAAAAACCAATCCTGCGCCGG
>CAZVZH010000144.1:0-7030 GCA_964630705.1 uncultured Saprospiraceae bacterium
ACGGATTGCCAAGCGAATATGGTGCCGGAGGTTGGGGATTGGCAAAAGTTTTTTTTTGAACGGGATTTTTGGGGGAATGTTTAGGTGGATGACCGCGGATTTTGCTTGTTAGGCAATTTTGCCCCTGATTCGCATACCTCATTCTAAAATAGATTTACAGGATGACATTATTTGCCGACATGCCTTTGTTCCCAACATTTTCTTCCAAATAACCAGTTTCAGGTACAATTTTTGCCTCGCCTGTTTTGGCTTAACGGGCAAGAATTTCTACACTTGCGTACGTATTTACCAAAATTTCAAAAACCTACTGCCACTCCAAATACGATGCAAAATAATCCGATCCTCAACTCGCCGTACAACGAACCTCGCTGGCATTACGCCACCGACCTGCAGGGCAATCTGAACTACGAGGATATACGTGCTAGCCGCCGCATATTTGATCCTACCCAGGGCGGCTACACTATTCCGGTAAAAAAACAACGCCAGGGAAGCCTGATTGAAGTCAACGAAATGGCTGCCGAATATGGCGAACACCTCATCAATCTGGTGCGCCGGGAAGTGGGTAAATGGCGTCAGGCGGAATATCCCGACGTTACCGGCGCAACCCGCGATTTGCTTCGCTACTGGTTCCTGAACCCAGAACGCCATGCGACCCGCCAGTTATTCTTCGCGCAACGGGAGTCTGTCGAAACGGCCATCTGGTTGAACGAAGTTGCCGAAAAAAGCAACGCCGGCACGCATATCCTGAACAAACTCCGCGACGCGCAGGCCTCCGAAAACACTGCCGATCCCTTACCGCGCATTTGTTTCAAAATGGCCACCGGCACCGGCAAAACTGTCGTAATGGCTGCGCTCATCCTTTATCATTATGTCAACCGTCAGGAGTACCGGCAAGACACGCGGTTTTGCGATTATTTCCTGCTTGTCGCACCAGGCATCACCATCAAAGATCGTCTGGGCGTACTTTTCGTAGACAATACTACGCATGATAAAAACCGCGCGCAGGACTATTACCGCCAGCGCGACTTAGTTCCCGCCCGTTTCGAACGATTGCTCGAAGGGCTCAATGCCCGCCTGGTGATTACCAACTACCATACGTTCGAGCCCAAAATTTTGCAGGGCAACAAACGCAGCGTATTCGATGGTAAACGCGGTCCCGACGGCCTAAAACAGGAATCTCGAGAAGATATGGCCCAGGTACTCCGTCGCCTCATGCCGGCTTTCAAAGCCGGCAGCCGCCTCCTGGTGCTCAACGACGAAGCCCACCACTGCTACCTGCCCCGTGAAAAAGGGCGAAATACCGAAGAAGAAAATACCGCCGATGAAAATGCCCGCGCTGCCGTTTGGTACACCGGCGTAAGTGAGTTGGCGAAACGTTTCCAATTGCGCGCCGTATACGACCTCAGCGCCACACCTTACTACCTGAGCGGCAGTGGGTACCCGGCTTATACGCTTTTCCCCTGGATCGTCAGCGAGTTTGGCCTGACCGATGCCATCGAAAGCGGCCTGGTAAAAATCCCTTTTTTGCCTGAGATCGACAACACCCAGGAACTGACGCCCGTGTTGCGCGACATCTATGAGCATGTGAAAGAAAACTTGCCCAAAAAGGGACAGCGCACCAAGAAACGCGAAAATCAAAAGGAGGGCGGCGACAAGGCGCCGGCGGAAGCCCCGCCCAATCTGCCCGAAATTGTGCAAACGGCGCTCGACCAGTTTTACAACCACTACAGCCAGTACGAAGCCGGCATGCGAAATCACGGCGAAGTAAAAGGAGATATGTTCACCGCCCCGCCGGTATTCATTACCGTGTGCAACAATACTTCGGTAAGCAAGGAACTTTATAAACACATCGCCGGCTACGAATTCGAAGACGCCGACGGCAATACCATCGCCGTGCCCGGTAAATGCGCCCTGTTCAACAACTACGAACGCGATACATTGGGCCAATGGTCGGCCAAACGCAAACCGCCCACGCTGCTGATCGACTCCGACGCCCTGGAAAATTCCAACCAGGTGAACGATGATTTCAAAAAAGTCTTTGAACGGGAAATCGAACGCTTCAAATTGGAATACCGCCACCGCCACCCTGAAAAAAGTATCGACAAACTCTCCGATGCCGACTTGCTGCGCGAGGTAGTAAACACGGTAGGCGTCCCCGCAGCCCTGGGCGGCCACGTGCGTTGCGTGGTGAGCGTGAGCATGCTCACCGAAGGCTGGGATTGTAATACTGTTACCCACATTATGGGCTTGCGGGCCTTCGGCAGCCAGCTCCTTTGCGAACAAGTCGCCGGCCGCGCCCTGCGTCGCAAGCAGTACCAGCCGGTGCTGTACAAAGAAACGGTTGGCGCCAACGGCAAACCCGTCTGGAACATCGTACCGCCCAAAGAAGAACACAAATACAATCCGGAAAACCTGGTGCACAAGTTCCCTCCGGAATACGCCCACATCATCGGCGTGCCGTTCAAAATGTTCAAAGGCGGTACCTCCACGCCTCCGGAACCTCCGGAACACGAAACCATAAAAGCCCTGCCCGAACGCCAGCAAGCCTACGAGATCATTTTTCCCAACCTGATCGGCTACCGCTACGACATCAGCGGGGAAACCATTACCGCCAGTTTCGATGGCCTGCCCAATTTCGAAGTGGACCTCACCAAAATACCCGTGCGCACGGTCACGTCTTCGGCCTTTCTGGGTGAAAAAGAAAACATGGAGGTGAAGGATGTGCTCGAATACCGCGAGCAGGAAATTATCTTCGGCATCACGCGCCAACTGCTCAACCTCTACTTCCGCGATACCGATACCGGCGTACCCTTCCACCTCTTCGGTCAGTTGAAGGCAATCGTGGCGCAGTGGTACTGCGATAAAGTAGTTGTCGTTGGCGAAACCGACCCCGTGTATAAAAAACTGGTCGTCACCATGCCAGCCAAAGCCTACTGCCAGCACCTCTACGAAGGCATTCGACAGGGGCGTCGCGAACGCGGTGAAGAACGCGTGCTGCCCATCTTCAATCACTACAATCCCTGGAGCAGTACCAAATACATACATGGCCACACGACTAAACCGACCTGCGAAACCGCCAAAAGCCACGTCAACCTCGTTCCGGCCGACGCCATAAACCCAAACCCGGAAGCCAACTTCTGGGAACACATTGCCGCCAAAACCCTCGAAGAACTGCCCGAAGTGGAAGCCTACTTCAAAACCGATTTCTCCGACTTCCAGATTCCCTACACCGCCGACGGCAAAGACCGCTTCTACCGGCCCGACTTCGTGGCCCGCTGCCGGCGCCCCGACGGCTCGGTCGTGATGCTTATCCTGGAGATTACCGGGGCAAACAAACAATATAAAACAGAAAAAAAACACTACGCGGAGGCGTATTGGTGCCCCGCCGTGAATGCAGTGGCGGATGGGGTGGAATGGCGGTTTTTGGAAGTGGGGGCGGACATCCGGACCTTAAAAAACGACTTGCTTCGGCTGCTGTCTGAACTGTGATTTGTTTGATTGATGTAATTTTTATGATTTCATTTTTCGAGGACAATTCATGGTCATCACAAAAATCAAACAAATCACAGTTCAGACAGCTACCACAAAAAAATCAACGCCCATGATCAACGAAAACTACCCCCATTCCGCCCTCACTTCCAAAGTAATCGGTTGCGCCATGCGCGTCCATTCGGCCTTGGGCAACGGCTTCCAGGAAGTGCTTTACCAACGGGCGCTGGCGATCGAATTCCAGGATTCGGGGATCGATTTCCGGCGGGAATTTGAAATGCCGGTCTTTTACAAAGTACACCACATCGGCACCCGCCGTGTCGATTTCCTCGTGGAAGAGGTGCTGAGCCTGGAGATCAAAGCCCTTATCGCCCTCGACCCCGTACACTTCGCACAAGCGATTAATTACCTCGAAGCCTATAATTTGGAAATCGGACTGCTGATTAATTTCGGCGCTAAAAGCCTCGAATTTAAACGGTTTACGAATAAAAAGTACAAACCAAAGTCTGAACTGTGATTTGTTTGATTGATGTGATTTTTATGATTTTATTTTTCGAGGACAATTCATGGTCATCACAAAAATCAAACAAATCACAGTTCAGACAGCTACCACAAAAAAATCAAACAAAAACCCAAGTCATGCAATCCTACAAACACAAAACCACCCGCCCCCTAATCCCCTCCAAAGAGGAAGCCGGCATGGAAGCCGCCAATGAAAAAGTAAGCGGCCAAAACACTGCCGCCTACCCGCTCAACCCCGTCGTAACCCGCGGCCAAGACCCCGAGCTGTTCTGGATGCATAAATACGGCCCCCACGACGATCAAGACACGCGCGAAGTCGACATCCGATCCCTCTACCGCGTCGAACACATCAGCCCCGAACTGCTCATCAACACCCTCTACCGCTCCACAGAAGACGCCCCCCGGTCCGGCGACCAACTCGGCCTCTTCGCGCCCAACCCCCGCGACCTCTTCGGCAATACCCTCGACCTCGACGAATTCGATAAAGTCGGCGAATACTACCGCCACCAGGGCGACTGGGCCAACCGACTCATCCAGGGCGACTCCCTGCTCGCCATGACCAGCCTGCTCGAACGCGAAGGCTTCGCCGGTAAAGTCCAGATGATCTACATCGACCCACCCTACGGCATCAAATACGGCTCCAACTGGCAAATCAAACTCAACGAACGCGACGTCAAAGACGGCGCCGACGAACACCTCTCCTCCGAACCCGAACAAATCAAAGCCTTCCGCGATACCTGGGAACTCGGCATCCACTCCTACCTCGCCTACCTCCGCGACCGCCTCCTCGTCGCCCACCAACTGCTCACCGAATCCGGCTCCTGCTTCGTCCAAATCTCCGACGAAAACGTCCACCTCGTCAGATGCTTGATGGATGAGGTGTTTGGAAGTGGGAATTTTGTGAGTTTAATATCATTCAGAACCACCAGTGGTTTTACTTCGAAATCGCTTTCACGAGCTGGTGACTTTATAGTCTGGTATTCCAAGAATTTGGAAAAACTAAAATACAACCAACTATATCGCAAAAAAATACTTGGAGGTGTCGGTTCCGATTACTATACCGATGTTGAGTTTTCGGATGGCACGCTTAGGACACTGACAAAGGACGAGAAAGACAATCCTAATTTAATTCCATCTGACGGTAAAGTATTTAGTAAAGGTAGTATGGAGTCAAGTGGCAAGGCATCAACGCCTCAACCATTTGAACACAATGGCAAAATATTTTCACCCAATCCTAATTCACATTGGAAGCCAAAATATCCAGATGGGCTTAAGAAATTAGTAGCATTAAACCGAATTATCGTAAATAAAAACACCTTGAAATTCAAAAGGTATTTTGAGGATTTTGAGTATTTCCCTATCGATAATCTATGGAACGAGCAACTTTCTGAGCAGTATAAAGATTTCATAGTCCAAACTAATATTGAAGTCATCCAGCGCTGCCTCCTAATGACCACCGACCCCGGCGACCTCGTGCTCGATCCCACCTGCGGCAGCGGCACCACGGCCTACGTCGCCGAGCAGTGGGGCCGGCGCTGGATCACCCTCGACACCAGCCGCATCGCGCTCAACATCGCCAAGGCCCGGCTGATGACGGCGGTGTTTCCCTACTACCACCTGTATTCCGACGTGGAGGTGGAGGTACGTGAAAAAGATGGGAAGATCGTCAAAAAAATAACGCCCAAGCCGGAGTCGGCGGCCGACCGCCCCACCGGCGATGTGCGCCAGGGTTTCGTGTACGAGGAGGTGCCGCACATCACGCTCAAGAGCCTGGCCAACGACGAGCCGCCCGCCACCGAAACCCTCTACGACCGGCCTTACGAAGACAAAAACCGCCTGCGCGTGGCCGGGCCGTTCACCGTGGAAACCCTGCAAGCCGAAGAAACCGCCCTGGCCGGTCCGGCGCCGGGCGGCGCCGACGGAGGCGAGGCCTTCGAAACCCGCATTTTCGAACACCTCAAAGCCGCCGGAGTGATGAACGGCGCCCGCAACGAACGGGCGGTATTCACCCGCCTGGAGCGGCTGGCGCACCCGCAGCTGCACGCCGAGGGTTTTTACCCCAGCGCCGCGGGCGAGCGCAAAGCCTACCTGCACATCGGGCCGCAGTTCGGCACGGTGAGCCGCCAGAGCGTCAATGAAGCCGTCAAGGAGTGCCGCGCCCGCGGCGACGCCGACTGGCTCATCATCCTGGGCTTCAGCTTCGAAAGCGACATTGCCAACCAGAGCGTCACCACCAGCCTGGGCAGCTTCGAGGTCACTAAAGTGCGCATGCACGACGACCTGCTGCAGGAGGGCCTCACCAAAAAGGATAAAAAAGCGGCTTCCTTCGTCACCATCGGCGAGCCCGACATCGCGCTGATGGCCAACGAGGCGGGCACCGTACAGGTGGAAATCCGGGGGCTGGATATTTACGATCCCATCCGCGACGAGGTGCGCGCCCGCTCGGTAGCCGATATCGCCTACTGGATGGTCGACGACGATTACGACGGTTCCAACTTCATCCTGCGCCAGGTTTTTTTCTGCGGCGGCGACAAGCAGGTGTTCGACAAGTGGCGCAAGGGTATTTCCAACGTGGCCTCGCGCATCGCCAAAATGCACGCCGAGCGCCGCCTGCGCATCGAACTCGACGAGGAAGCCTGGGACCGGCTCTACGGTTTTGTGTCGCACCCGGTACCGGCGGTCAAAGGCCGGCGGATTGCCGTTCGGGTGGTGAGCCAATTTGGCGAAGAGAGCATGAAGGTGGTGGGGATTTGAGGTTAGGGGCTTTCCCAGGTCCAGAATCCCCGTTCCCAGGTTTACTTTTTGCTTTCCCAGGTCTGGAATCCCCGTTCCCAGGTTTATTTTTTGTTTTCCCAGGTCCAGGATTCCCGTTCCCGGGTCTACTTTTTGCTTTCCCAGGTCCAGAATCCCCGTTCCCGGGTCTACTTTTTGCTTTCCCAGGTCCAGGATTCTCGTTCCCGGGTCTACTTTTTGCTTTCCCAGGTCCAGGATTCCCGTTCCTGGGTTTACTTTTTGCTTT
>CAZVZH010000144.1:7130-11519 GCA_964630705.1 uncultured Saprospiraceae bacterium
GGATTCCCGTTCCTGGGTTTACTTTTTGCTTTCCCAGGTCCAGGATTCCCGTTCCTGGGTTTACTTTTTGCTTTCCCAGGTCTGGAATCCCCGTTCCCGGGTTTACTTTTTGCTTTCCCAGGTCCAGGATTCCCGTTCCCAGGTTTACTTTTCGCTTTCCCAGGTCTGGGATTCCCGTTCCCGGGTCTATTTTTTGCTTTCCCAGGTCCAGGATTCCCGTTCCCAGACCCAAAAAAACGCCCCCCCTGTTCTCCCCAGCCTACTCCTCCGTCTTTTCGTAGCCCACCGGCGGTTCCTGCACAACCCTTCCCGCATTGCTGAAAAACGGCTCATGTTGGGCTTCAATATTTCGATGAAAGCTGGCAGGCAGGCGCGCCCAGTCAAAGCGTTCAACCACGATGGGGATATTGCTGTGCCGTATTTTTTCTTGGAGATCAAGCAAAACATCGAGCGGCAACTTTTGAAGATGTTGACCGCGAATGACCAAATCCAGGTCGCTGCCTTCGTGTGCCGCACCGCTCACCCGGCTTCCATAGGCCCACACTTCGATGGGGATATCCACCGTGGAAAAAATGGCGATCAGGCTTGCTCGGTCTTTATCTCGTAGTAGCATCGTGAGGTAGTTGACTCCCCAAAAATACCCCACTCGCCCCAAAAACTTTTCAAATTGAATTTTTCAAATTGGACTTTTGACTTAAAATGCCTCGCCTCCAAAAAAGTCAAAAGTCTAATTTGAAAAGTTCAATTTGAAAAGTACAAATGGTAACCACTACGGCAAATTTCCAACTAGCCAGGTAACAATCCCTTCCCGTCGCGGATATCCTTCCAGTACCAAAACATTTTTGCACACGTGAAAACATTCCAGTCCATGCTGCGCCTGCTCGCACCAGCCCTGCTCGTCCTGTTCCTCACCCCCTGCGCCCAGGCTCAGTGGGACTCCATCCAGCTACCCTGCCGCCCCCAAGTCCAAGCCCTGCAAGCCTGGCAAGGAAAAATTTACGCTACCGCCCAAGGGGGCGCCGTTTTCGAAAGTGCCGACCAGGGCGCCTCCTGGCACTTGGTTTTCGACCACCCCAACTTTCGCATCAATCCGAACAACGGCGCCTTTTACAGCTACAGGGTCGAGTATGGCAGCACCTGGTTCAGCTACACGCCGACCCACTGGTTCAACGGTTTTGGCACCAGCCTGGTACCCTTCGCCGATCCCTCGGTGTTCCGCTCGGGCATGGCTTTTTCCAACGACACGGCGTATATTTTTAAAGGCTACGAATTGCTGCGTTTTGTGCCAGGGCCGCCATCCGGCTGGTCGAACGTGCCGTTACCCCCCAATTTTTACCTCAACGACCTGTTCGTCTCCGGCAACCATTTTTGGATCGCCCAGGGCGGCCTGGCCCTGCACTCGCCCGACAGCGGCGCCAGCTGGGACACCGTGGCCACCGACCCGCAAGGCACCCTGAGCATGGCTGCCGCCGGCGACACCATCCTGCTCTGCTACTTCGACGACCAACTGCAAACCCGCGTGCTCGCCCGCACCATCAACCAGGGCCAAAGCTGGGCCACCACCACCGCGCAACCCACCATCGCCAGTATCCGCGGCGGCAGTCCTTTCCTCGGCATCGACAACAACGGCCAGCAAGCCTGGTATTCCTGGAACGGGCTGGCTACCTGGAAGTCCGTCGGCACGGAGTTTCCGCCCAATGCCCTGCTGTTTGCCGGCAACACCGCGATTGCCGCGCAAAACTTCGGCCTTCAGGTATTCGCCAACGGGCAATGGACCGAGCCCGCGCTGGGCGCCGGCATCCCCGGCGAAATGAACTACGTGCTGGTCTACCTGCGCAAAGCCGGCAACACCCTGCTCTTCGGCGGCGACCCGGGCGGCCACGGCCGCTTCCAACGCCCCGACGGCGCCGGCGCCTGGACGAAAGGCGCCTCGCCCTATTTCGCCGACCGCACGGTGCAACGCGGCAACCAACTCATCGGCTGCGGCCGCTACGGCACCTACCGCGCCCAACTCGGCGGCCCTACCTTCGACTGGACGCTGCTCAATACCCAAACCGGCTACCTGTTCGAATCGGGCGGCCAACTCTACCTGGGCGACCCGAATACCGGCGTCATCTACCGCTCCAACGACAACGGCCAAACCTGGACCGCCCGCGGTACCGCGCCCGGAACCGATTTTCAAGCCAGCTTCGCTGCCGAGGGCGGAAAATTTTACATGCGCATCGGCTCCGACCTGATGGAATCGGCCGACGAAGGCTCCACCTGGATCAAGCGCCACACGTTTGCACTCAGCTTCGATATTCCCGGCGCCGGCCGGCTCGTCGGCCTGAACGGCAACCTGTTCATCACCCACACAGAAACCCGCCAAATGCTCCGCTCGCAAGACGGCGGCCTGAGCTTCGCCCCGCTCAGCGCGCCCCAGAACCCCAACTTCGGATCGTACCGCCTGCGCAGCATCGGCGGCCAATTGTTCTTTTTCAACGGCGACGGCAAACTCTACCGCTCCGACAACCTGGGCCAAAACTGGAAAACCGTCAAGCCGCCTTACCCGGGCTTCGACTTCGATCCCACCGTGGCCTACACCTCCCTGACGATCGCCGACAACCAACTGTACCTGTTCGACCCCTTGCTGGGCGTGGCCTGGCAAGCCGACCTGGCCGAGCTGGAGCCTTCGCCCTGCGATGTCGTGTTTATCGACCTGCCGCCAATTTCCTGCTATATCGGAGGCGACCTTCCCGTCAATATGCCCATCAACATGCAGTGTACCTGGCTGGAAGACGGCGTGCAGGTACAGCAAGGCAACTCCTGGTTTGTCCAATTTCCGGTAAAAAACGGCAGCACCTACCAACTGATCCTCACCGACCCGGTGAGCGGCTGCACGGTTACAGATGAAACGACGATCAACGTACCCGTCGCCGACATCGGGTTTAAACCGCTGATGGGCTGCGACGAACAATTTCAAACGCTCGACCTCTCGGGCAGCAGCAAAGGGCCGGGGGCGGAACACCGGATTTACGGGCAGGTTGCGCCAGATAATATCTACTACCAATACGTCAATATTTTTGATGCCTCCGGCCAAGCCTCCAACCCCAACCCGCCGGTAGTGCGGCCGGGCAATTACGTCCTGCATGTGTATGATAAACAAACGGGCTGCTACACGAACGACACCGCCTACATCCAGCACGCCGTGCCTGAGCCGCTGGCCGACCTCGACGCCGTCCCCGCTTCCTGCGGCCAAAACGACGGCGCCGGCATCGTGCAAATCAATTCCAACCCGGCGCTGACCACCATCGCCTGGAGCAACGGCGCCACCGGACTCATCGCGACTAACCTGGCTCCGGGCTGGTACTCGGTGACGGTGTCGGAGGGTTTTTGCGCCGACCACCGCAACTTCGAGGTGGTGGAAGACCCGGCTTGCAAGGTCACGATCCGCGGTACGGTGCTGAACGATAAAAATGCCGACTGCGCCGCCGACGGCCCTTTCGACCCCAAAGGCATCATGCTGCATTTGCTGCCCGACGACACGTACACGTTCACCGACGAGTTCGGCGACTACGAATTTATCCGCCCGCCGGGCGACTACACGGTCGAATTTGTCGACAACCTGCACTTCGAGGTGCATTGCCCCGGCTCGGGCAGCCACGCGCTGAGCCTGCCCGGCTTCGGCAGCCTGTCGGAAAACAACGATTTTTTTGTAAAAAAACGAACGGCGCCCAACCTGGGCATCGTGGTGACGCCCGGCCCGGCGGTGCGCGGCACAAACATGGTCACCAAACTCACGGTCTGCAATTTCAGCAGCGAAACCGCCACCGACGTTTCGCTGGTCTGGAATTACGACCCGCTGACGACCAATCCCTCGACCTCCGGGCTCTTCCAGTTCAACGACCCGGCAACGCACACCGCCGTGGCCAGCAACCTTACGTATTTTAGCTACCCGACTTGCAACACCTACCACCTGGCTCTGAGTATACCGCCGAATGCCCCGTTGGGCGAAGTGCTCCATTTTTCCATGGATATTTTGCCGGTCGGCAATGATTTTTTCCCCGCCGACAACCACGTCGAGTGGACGCAAACGGTGGTGGGCTCCTACGACCCGAACGACAAAACCGTGGCGCCGGGCGACACCGAACGGGGCGGTAAAATTTTCGAGCAGGACTCCGTGCTGCACTATACCATCCGTTTTCAAAACACGGGCAACCACGTGGCCTACACCGTCGAACTCCGCGACACCCTCGACCCGCAACTTGACGTGACCAGCATCACTTTCGGCGCCTTTAGCCACCCCTATGGCGCCGAACTCCGCTTTGAAGGAAACAATGTGCTCGTCGTACGTTTTGAAAACATCTACCTGCCCGACAGCCTGACCGACCCCTATGGCAGCCAGGGCTT
>CAZVZH010000145.1:0-11480 GCA_964630705.1 uncultured Saprospiraceae bacterium
AAATATTGAGTTTGAAGTTTGGAGTTTGGAGTTTGGAGTTCGAAGTTTGAAGCTGTTCAACGTATTCGAAAAGTTGAACAGCTTCAAACTCCGAACTTCAAACTTCAAACTGTTTATCCTTGACGTTGTTTGAAGCGCGGATTTTTTTTGTTGATTACATACAGCTTGCCTTTGCGGCGTACAATCTTGCAATCGGTGGAGCGCTTTTTTATAGATGCTCTAACTTTCATATCGTCTACTTTTTTCGAAAGATTCGATCGGGTATCCTGATTATTTGTAACGGTAAATGATCCGGCCGCGAGTTAAATCATACGGAGACATCTCAACCGACACCTTGTCTCCAGGAAGGATGCGGATGTAGTGCATGCGCATTTTACCGGAGATCGTTGCGAGAATAATGTGCCCATTTTCCAGTCGAACTTTAAAATTCGCATTGGAAAGTGCTTCCGTGACTTCACCGTCTTGCTTAATCAGGTCTTCTTTAGCCATATACAGCCCTTTAAATTTTCGGGCTGCAAAGTTCTAATTTTTCGGCGAAACTTCTTGCACCGATGGGTTATTTTTTATCGCTTCTAAAATATACTCGTGGGTAGAGAGGATGTCGGCCTGACCTTTCCGCACGGCAACTGAGTGTTCGTAGTGCGCACTGGGTTTTCGGTCGCGGGTATGAATAGTCCAGCCATCGCTATCCTGATAAACTTCTTTTGCGCCCAGGTTGATCATGGGTTCGATGGCTAACACCAGGCCGCTTTGCATAAGCGGGCCTTTGCCGCGTTTGCCGTAGTTCGGCACCTCCGGATCTTCGTGCAAGGAGCGTCCGATTCCGTGTCCGACCAATTCGCGCACTACCCCGTAAGGATGCTGGCGCTCGCAATACTGCTGAATCGCAAAAGCGATATCGCCGATTCGTTTACCGGCTACTGCTTGTTCGATACCTTTATACAGAGCGGCATAAGTTACCCGAAGCAACTCCATCGTGGTTTCCGGAACGGCGGCAAAAGCGAAGGTGAAGGCCGCGTCGCCGTAATAACCATCCAGTTCCACTCCGCAATCCACCGAAACGATGTCGTCTTCTTTAAACTCCCGGTTGCTCGGGATTCCGTGCACGACAATATCGTTGTAGGAAACACACAAACTCCCTGGAAAATCGTGGTAGCCTTTGAATGCCGGCCGACCACGGTGGTCGCGAATAAACGCTTCGGCTGCTTTATCAATCTCCAAGCCTGTAATGCCGGGCCTAAGCAAGCCGGCGACATGTCCCAGCGTTTTGGACACAATCAGGTTGGCTGCCCGCATCAGCTCGATTTCTTCGTCGGTTTTATAAAAAATTTTTTTACCGTCGGATTCGCTGCTAAAGAGTCCTGCCATACCGTGTCGGTTATTGGGGTTGCCCAATTTGCAAACCTTGGGAGGTTCGTCCCTGGATTCGGCCGGATTTGATCAAGCCATCATATTTCTTGGTCAACAAATAGCTTTCAATTACCTGCAGCGTATCCAAAGCAACGCCAACCATGATCAACAGCGAGGTGCCGCCAAAAAAGAGGGCAAACTGTTGGTTGACGCCGAGCGTAGCTGCAATGGAGGGTAGAATACCAATCAATCCCAGAAAAACGGAGCCCGGCAAAGTAATCCGGGTCATAATGTTGTCAATATAAGCTGCTGTGGCCTCGCCTGGTTTAACGCCTGGAATAAAGGCATTGCTGCGCTTCAGGTGTTCGGCGTAGTTGGTAGGATTGATCATCAAAGCGGTGTAGACATACGTAAACACCACGATCAAAACGAAAAACACCACATTGTAGCCCAATGAATAAATGTCGCTGAACATATGAATCCGGCCACCTACCTGACCGGCTGAATCATTTGTCAGATACTGAAAAGCCGTAGCTGGCAAGAACATCAGGGCCTGGGCAAAAATGATTGGCATTACACCTGCGGAGTTCACTTTAAGTGGCAAATAGTCGCGCGCGCTGCTTTGAGGGAGGCCGCCGCCTGTCCGCCCAACCATTCGCTTAGCGAACTGGATAGGTATGCGGCGTACGCCTTGAATCACTAATACAGTAGCTAAAACTACTACAAATAAAGCGGCGATCTCGATAAAGAAGAGCAGAAGTTGGCTGTTTCCAAAGAGCTTTTGCAGTTCAAATACGAACGATTGAGGGAGGATGGCGATAATCCCGATCATAATGATCAACGAGACGCCATTTCCGATTCCTTTATCGGTGATGCGCTCACCCAGCCACATACAGAAGATCGTGCCGGCGGTCAGGATGATAATATTGGAAAACCAAAAGAGCCCTTCCGGAATATTCGGCGAAATGGCTCCGGGTGTACTGGCGATCAATTGCAAATATCCGCCGCCCTGAACCAAAGTAATAGCAACGGTGAGCAGGCGGGTGATTTGATTGAGGCGTTTGCGGCCACTTTCGCCCTCCCGCGATTGCAGGCGTTGGAAGTACGGCACGGCAAATCCCAACAACTGAACAATAATAGAAGCCGTGATATATGGCATTACCCCCAGAGCCAACACTGCCGCTTTGTCGAAAGCGCCACCGGTAAAAGTATTGATAAGGCCGAGCAGGTCGTTGGCTCCACGGTTAGCACTGGCTTTTTCCAATGCCGCCGGAACAACGCCAGGGAGCACCACAAAGGTACCGACGCGATAAATCAACAGCATCAACAAAGTAAAAGTGATGCGCTCCCGGAGCTCCTTAATATTCCAGATATTTTTGATTATGGTAAACAGTTTCATTGCGTCGGTGAAATTTTAGACGGTTTGAACACTTCCGCCCAAAGCCTCAACTGCGGCTTTGGCAGAGGCGGAAATAGCGTGCACAGTCAAATTAATCTTTGCAGTCAATTTGCCATTGCCAAGCACTTTAATTTTTCCAGACTGACTGGCAAGCCCAGCGGCCACCAGTGCTGCTACATCGAAATTCGATTGCCCGGAGGCTTGTGCCAATTGTTCCAGTTGTGCCAGGTTGACGGGGGTGTATTCCGTGCGGTTGATATTTTTAAACCCACGTTTGGGCAAACGCCGTTGCATAGGAGTTTGGCCGCCTTCGAAGTTCCGCTTGAGTTTCGAGCCACTCCGGGATTTATCCCCCTTGTGACCACGAGTTGACGTGCCGCCACGGCCGGAGCCTTGGCCACGGCCAATGCGTTTGCGGGACTTAACGGAGCCTTCGTTGGGACGTAAATTATTGAGTTCCATTATCTTTTATTTCAATGACGTTTGCAAATTTAGGCCTTGTTTACCTCCACAAGGTGGAGCACCGTGCGGATCATGCCCTGGATTTGGGGGCTGTCGACGTGAACGACTGTCTGGTGCATTTTGCGGAAGCCCAATGCTTCCAGCGTCAACTTCTGGCGCTTGGTTTTGTCGATCGGGCTTTTGACCAGGGTGATTTTTACCTTACTCATCAGTCTTAAAATTTGGAGTTTGAAGTTTGGAGTTTGGAGTTTGAAACTGTCCACCATTTCGGAAAATTGAACCACTTCAAACTTCAAACTTCAAACTTCAAACTTGTTTTTATCCGTTGAACAGTTTTTCCAAGGTAATACCGCGTTGGCGGGCAATTTCTGCCGGGCTGCGGAGGCTACGGAGGGCGTCGATAGTAGCTTTCACTACGTTGTGCGGGTTCGATGAGCCCTGGGTTTTGGCCAGAACGTCCTGAATACCCGACATTTCCAACACAGCGCGCATGGCGCCGCCGGCAATCACACCGGTACCGTGAGCAGCCGGCTTGATCAACACTTTACCCGCGCCGTATTTGCCATGCGCTTCGTGCGGGATCGTGCCGTGTAGAATCGGCACCCGGATGAGGTTTTTCTCCGCATCTTTTACTGCTTTGCCGATGGCTTCGGAAACCTCGCGGGCCTTACCCAGGCCGTGACCGATCGTGCCGTGACCATCGCCCACCACCACTACGGCGGCGAAGCTGAACGTGCGGCCACCTTTGGTGACTTTTGCCACCCGGTTGAGCGAAACGAGTTTTTCTTTCAACTCGGACGTTTCGGCAGGTTTTACTTTATCGACTTCTTGCTTAGCCATTTTATTGAATCGTTGATAGCCGGATAAATACCGGTCAGTAAAGTATGTTAAAATTTGAGGCCGGCTTCCCGGGCGCCTTCGGCCAGGGCTTTCACCCGGCCGTGGTAGAGGTAGCCGCCACGGTCAAAAACTACGTTTTCAATTCCAGCGGCTTTAGCTTTTTCAGCAATACGCTGGCCAACAGCTTTAGCCGCATCGGTTTTCGTGCCTTTAACCTGCGCTTCGAACGAATTAGCTTCGGCCAAGGTGTGGCCGATTTGATCGTCGATGATTTGGCAGTAGATCGCCTTGTTCGAACGGAATACGCTCAGACGCGGGCGTTCTGCTGTACCGCTGATTTTTTTACGCACGCGCAAGTGAATGCGTTTGCGGCTATCATTTTTTGTGCGTTTCATTATTTTTATGCTTTGTCCGCTCGATTTCCGACCGAGCTGGCTTGTTATGCGTTTGAAAAGGGCCTCTTCAAGCCCGGCGGTTACTTCGTGCCGGCAGTTTTACCTGCTTTGCGGCGAATTTGCTCGCCTTTAAACAGGATACCCTTGCCTTTGTAGGGTTCGGGTTTGCGGAAAGAACGAATTTTAGCGCAAACCTGGCCCAGCAGTTCTTTATCGCTGCATTCCAGGCGGATAAACGGGGGCGATCCTTTTTCGACACCGGTTGTAACGGAGATTTCCGAAGGAAGCGAGAAAACAATTGGGTGCGAATAACCGACGGAGAAGGTTACCAGGTTTCCTTGGTTTTCCACACGGAAACCGACACCCACGACCTGCATTTCCCGAACAAAGCCTTCGCTGACGCCCGTTACCATATTGCTGATCAAAGCGCGGTACAGACCGTGCATGGCGCGATGGCGTTTTTGATCGGTCGGCCGGGTAACTTTGATTTCGCCGTCTTCGACAGCGACCTTGATATCGGGGTCGATTTTTCTGCTCAGGGAGCCTTTCGGGCCTTTAACGACAACCGTGTTGTCGGAGGCCACCGATACTTCGACTTTTGCTGGCAGGGGAATCGGCTGTTTACCAATCCGTGACATATCAGTGCTAGATTTTGAGTTTCAAGTTTAAGATTAGCAAATGTAGCAAAGCAGTTCGCCGCCGACATTTTGTTCGCGTGCCTGTTTGCCCGTCATCACGCCTTTGGAGGTAGACACGATCATGGTACCGAGGCCGTTGAGCACACGCGGGATTTCGCCCGATCCGGCGAAGCGGCGCAAGCCGGGCTTGCTGACGCGCACCAGTTCGCGGATCACCGGTTGTTTGGTAACTTTATCGTATTTAAGGGCGATTTTGATGACGCCCTGCAGGTATGTTTTGCTTTCGTCTTCGAAAGTATATTTCAAAATGTACCCCTGTTCGTACAGGATTTCGGTCATCCGCTTTTTCAGCTTGGAGGCCGGAATTTCCACGATGCGATGGCCCGCCATTTGCGCGTTGCGGATGCGGGTCAAAAAGTCTGCTATCGGATCGGTGACGTGCATTCTCTTGTGTGATTGAGTGATGAGGATGGAACAGATGGCAACAGCTTACCAGGAAGCTTTGGTTACGCCCGGGATTTTACCGTCGAGGGCCATTTGGCGGAATTTCACGCGGCAGATGCCGAATTTCCGCATGTACCCTTTGGGGCGGCCGGTGAGCAGGCAACGGTTGTGCTGGCGCACGGGGCTGGCGTTGCGCGGCAGTTTGTCGAGCGCGTCATAGTCGCCGTTTTCCTTCAGAGCTTTCCGGACTGCGGCGTATTTCGCTACCAGGCGTGCGCGTTTTTTTTCGCGGGCGATGACTGATTTTTTAGCCATTGTTCTTAACTATTTTTAAAAGCGGCTTCGGCAGTTGGGCAAATGGTTGCTTGGCCTCCGAAACGCGGAATTGTTCTTTATTTTTTAAACGGCATACCCATGCTCTTCAACAAAGCGAATGCTTCTGCGTCGGTTTGAGCGGAGGTAACGATCGTGATGTCCATACCGGTAATCTTGCTGACTTTGTCGATGTCGATTTCCGGAAAAACGATTTGTTCGGTGATACCCATGCTGTAATTGCCCCGGCCGTCGAACGACTTGTCGTTGAGGCCTCGAAAGTCGCGCACACGGGGGAGGGTGACGTTGATGAGCCGGTCGAGAAACTCATACATCCGCTCGCCGCGCAATGTCACGCGCACGCCGATGGGCATGCCTTCGCGCAATTTGAAGTTTGAAACCGACTGCCGGGCAGTCGTGGGGACTGCCTTTTGTCCAGCGATCTGCGTGAGTTCGGCCAGTGCTGTGTCGACCAGTTTTTTATCGCCGGTAGCGGCGCCAACGCCCTGATTGATACAAACTTTTTCAATTCTGGGCACCTGCATGACGCTGGAGTAGTTGAACTGCTGCATGAGTTCGCTAACTACTTCTTTTTTGTACTTCTCTTTAAGACGAGCTACGTATGCCATCACTTGATGATATTACCTGTTGATTTGGAATAACGCACCCATACGCCATCTTCGAGGCGGCGGCCGATGCGGGTCGGTTCTTTGGTTTTGGGATCGAGCAAAGCCAGATTGGAAATATGTACGGGCGCTGGCATTTCATTGATGCCGCCTTCCGTTTCCTGCGTGGCTTTGGTATGCTTTTTCACGATGTTAACACCGTCGACGACGGCGCGCATTTTCGCCGGGATAACCTCGAGCACCTCGCCCGTTTTGCCTTTGTCGTCGCCGGAGATGACCATTACGGTATCGCCTTTGCGAATGTGGGGCTTGGGGTTGCGGCCTTTAGATTTTTGCTTGATAGCCATTTTATTGAATATGGTTTGGATTGGTGGGTTGCAAAAAAAGACAACCGGTTGATCCGAATGAATTACAGCACTTCAGGAGCGAGCGACACGATACGCATGTAGTCTTTGTCGCGCAGTTCGCGCGCTACCGGACCGAAGATACGGGTACCGCGGGGCTCGTCAGCGGCGGTAAGCAGTACGACTGCGTTGTCGTCGAAGCGGATATAGGAACCATCGCGCCGGCGGATCTCCTTGCGTGTGCGCACGATCACCGCTTTCGAAACAGTACCTTTTTTCAGGCCGCCCGGGGTGGCG
This sequence comes from uncultured Saprospiraceae bacterium, assembly GCA_964630705.1. Taxonomy (GTDB): domain Bacteria; phylum Bacteroidota; class Bacteroidia; order Chitinophagales; family Saprospiraceae; genus M3007. Next base: position 7,108 of record CAZVZH010000145.1, read on the forward strand.
TCTTTGACGGTCACCACGATTTTGTCGCCGATGCTGGCGTAGCGCTGACGGGTTCCGCCGAGTACCCGGATGCAGAGCACTTCTTTGGCGCCGGAATTATCGGCCACATTTAAACGGGATTCTTGCTGAATCATGACTTAATATTCGGTTGACGGGTTCCTGGCACGATGGCAGTGCGCCAAACGGCCGGTAGCCGGTAAACAATTATTTTGCTCGTTCGAGGATCTCCACCAGGCGCCAGCGTTTCATTTTGCTGATCGGGCGGGTTTCCATGATGCGCACGCGGTCACCAATATTGCAGGTGTTTTCTTCGTCGTGGGCGATGAATTTTTTAGAACGCTTCACGAATTTCCCGTACAGGGGGTGCATCAGGCGGCGTTCCACCTTGACGGCGATGGTTTTGTCCATTTTATTGGAGACGACCACGCCTGTTTTTTGCTTGCGAAGATTTCTTCCTTCCATTATTGCTGAAATGTGCTAATTAACGTTGACGACGGCGGCGTGCCACCAGTTTGCTCCGCATTACGAGCTGTTCCGGCGACATTTCGGCCAGTTCGCGCTGGCGGACTTCGGTGTGGAAGCGCGCGATTTTGCGGCGCAAGGCGCGCAGTTCCAAGGGGTTGGCCAGGCCTTTCACCGCATGGTCGAATGTCATTTCCTGATATTCATTTTCCAGGCTGGATATGTTGGCCAGCAAATCTGCCAGTTCCATGGTACCTAAGTCCAATTTTTCCTTTGCCATGATTTATTTTAATTACGTTGATGCGTTCCGGGGGTTCTTAAGGGGAAAATATTCGTTGTCAGTTAGGCTTCGTAGTCGTACCGGGTAACTGCCTTACAGATAATGGGCAGCTTTTGTGCGGCTTTGCGCAGCGATTCGTAGGCCAGTTCTTGGCTTACCCCCTCCACTTCAAAAATGATACGGCCAGGCTGGACCTCGCAAACATAGTGGTCGAGCGCACCTTTACCTTTACCCATACGCACCTCGGCCGGCTTGGTGGTAATCGGTTTGTCGGGGAATACCCGAATCCAAACTTTCCCTTCCCGTTTCATATTCCGGGTAAGCGCCACACGCGCTGCTTCAAGCTGGCGGCTGGTCAGGCGCGAAAATTCCATCGATTTCAAACCGAAGGAGCCGAAGGAAATCGAGCTGCCTTTGTGGGCTAAACCCCGGTTCCGACCTTTTTGCTGCTTCCGATATTTCTGACGTTTTGGCTGAAGCATGATATCTTTAATTTAAATTACTGTCAATCAGTGTTTTATATTTGTATGCCGTGCCCCCCAGGGAAAACGGCTGCAAAGTTACGGCGGCAATCAGGATTTTCAAAACCCGGGATAAACCACCGAAAAATTAACCGGTACGATTACCGCCGGCCGCCGCGTCCGCCGCCACCGCCACCACGGCGGTCGCCACGATCACCGCCGCCGCCACCACGGCGGTCGCCGCGGTCGCCACGATCACCCCGGTCGCGTCCGCCACGGCGGTCGCCGCGATCACCGCGATCGCGACGGTCGCCGCGATCGCCACCCGGGCGGTCACCGCCGGGGCGATCGGCGCCTTCAGCACCTGCGAAGGGGGTCAGTTCGCGTTTTTGCAGTACTTCGCCTTTGAACAACCAGACCTTGATGCCGATTTTACCGTAAACGGTTTGGGCTTCTACCAAGGCATAGTCGATATCGGCGCGGAAGGTATGCAAGGGCGTGCGACCTTCTTTATATTCTTCGGTACGAGCAATCTCGGCGCCGCCCAAACGGCCGCTTACCCGGACTTTGATGCCTTCGGCGCCAGCACGCATGCTGCCTTGGATGGCGCCTTTGACAGCCCGGCGGAAGTTAATCCGCGCTTCGATTTGTTTGGCGATTTGTTCGCCGACGATATTGGCGTCGAGTTCTGGCCGGCGAATTTCGTAGATATTGATCTGCACGTCTTTGCCGGTCAGAATCTTGATTTCTTCTTTGATCAGGTCGACCTCTTTACCACCTTTACCGATGATGATACCGGGGCGGCTGGTTTGGATGGTGACGGTGATGCGCTTCAAGGTCCGTTCAATTACAATTCGACTGATGCCGTTTTGCATCGACTTGTTGCGGTCACGCGGATCGGCAGCGGCAGTTTTCGGACGGCGGGCGCGCAGGTAGGAGCGGATTTTTTCGTCTTCCACTACCTTGAGGCCGTAGTCTTTGTCGGCGTACCAGTTGGAATCCCAACCGCGAATGATGCCCAGGCGATTACCAATCGGATTTGCTTTTTGACCCATTGTTATGGTGTGATTGAGTGATGGAGTGATAGAGTGATAAAACTCAGGCCGGCAGAGCCGGCTGAAAGTTATTATCGTTTATGCCTCGTCTTCCAGTTCGACTTTGTTTTCGACGATCAGGGTAACGTGGTTGCGGCGTTTGCGCACTTTATACGCGCGGCCTTGCGGCGCCGGCAGGAAGCGGTAGATGATGCCACCCGGGTCGACGAAAATACGTTTCACATACAAGTCGAAGTCATCGGCGGCGCCATCCATTTCGGATTTTTGCTCCCAGTTGTTGATAGCCGAGAGCAAGAGTTTTTCCAACCAAACTGCTGCTTCTTTATTGGTGTAGCGCAGGATACCCAAGGCTTCCACCACGCTTTTTCCGCGGATATTGTCGGCCACTAACCGCATTTTGCGGGGCGACATCGGACAATTGCGCAATTTTGCTACTGCTTCCATATTTTATTGAAATATGCGAATGTGGTCAATGTGTTGAATGTGGTCGTTGGGTGCGTATTAACGGTTGCCGGCGTGGCCGCGGAAGTTGCGGGTTGGCGCAAATTCGCCCAGCTTATGGCCGACCATATTTTCCGTCACCAGGATCGGGATGAAGGTTTTGCCGTTGTGTACGGCAATGGTTTCACCTACCATATCCGGAATGATCATCGAGGAGCGGCTCCAGGTTTTGATCACCTGACGTTTGTTGCTTTGTTTGGCTTTGCCGACCTTTTCCATCAGTTTATGGTGGACATAGGGGCCTTTTTTAAGCGAACGAGGCATGATTCTTCAATTTATTAGTTTGGAGTTTGGAGTTTGGAGTTTGAGGTTTGAAGTAGTTCAACATTTCAGATGAGGTACTGCTTCAAACTTCAAACTCCAAACTTCAAACTTGTTATTTTGAACGACGACTGATGATCAAAGCATTTGAACGTTTGGTGCGGCTGCGGGTCTTCATGCCTTTGGCTTTCAGACCTTTGCGGCTGCGCGGGTGTCCACCCGAAGCGCGGCCTTCGCCACCGCCCATGGGGTGGTCGACGGGGTTCATGGCTACGGGGCGGTTGCGGGGGCGGCGGCCTTTCCAACGGTTTCGGCCGGCTTTACCCATGATTTCGAGGTTGTGGTCGGAATTGCCAACCGAGCCGATCGTGGCTTTGCAGGTCAGCAGTACGCGGCGCACTTCGCCGGAGGGCATTTTCAAAACGGCGTAGCGCTCTTCGCGGCCCATCATGGTAGCCGCGGTACCGGCGCTGCGCACCAGTACGCCACCGGCGCCGGGGTTCATTTCCACGTTGTGCACGAGGGCGCCCAGGGGCACTTCCGACAGGTAGAGGCAGTTGCCGGTTTCGGGAGCGGCGCCTTTGCCGGATACAATTTTTTGGCCGACCTGGAGGGTTTCCGGAGCCAGGATGTAGCGGCGTTCGCCGTCGGTATATTCGACCAGGGCGATGTAGGCGCTGCGGTAGGGATCGTATTGAATGGACTGCACGGTAGCGGCCATGCCGTCTTTATTGCGCTTGAAGTCGATGATCCGGTACCGGCGTTTGTGGCCGCCGCCGCGGTAGCGCATGGTACGACGACCGTCGCTGTTGCGACCGCCGGTGCTGCCGATCGTAACCAGCAGGGCTTTTTCCGGCTTCGCGCCTTTCGTCAGTTCCGACTTGGAAACCGCGATGTGGTAGCGGGAACCGGGAGTGATCGGATTGAATTTTTTAACTGCCATTGCTTATTTCAGTTTGAAGTTTGGAGTTTGGAGTTTGGAGTTTGAAGTGGTTCAACATTTCGGATGGTGTGCCACTTCAAACTTCAAACTTCAAACTTCGAACGACTTTATTCTTCACCAAAAATATCGATACGTTCGCCGGGAGTGAGGGTGACAAAAGCCTTTTTGTAGGAGGATTTTACCCCGCGCACCACCGTGGTTTTGGTATTCCGGGTTTTGGGTTTGCCCGGCATGACTGCCGTGTTCACGCTGTCGACGCTCACATTGTACAATTTTTCGACAGCTTTTTTGATCTCAATTTTATTCACGTCTTTGTTGACCACAAAGACATAGGTATCACGCTTTTCCGCGAGGCGGGTGGCTTTTTCCGTGATAACCGGCTTGATCAAAATTTGCTTAGCCATTTTTTT
>CAZVZH010000146.1:0-11409 GCA_964630705.1 uncultured Saprospiraceae bacterium
TACCACAGCCGTCGCCACCGGCGTTTCTGATCCGCTTGATCCCTGCGATCCTTTGCTCACCAGCGCTTCTTGCGATTTTGACGGCGATGGCGTTTATGGTGATGTAGACCCGGACAACACGGATCCTTGCGTACCCGGCATCACCAATGCTGCCTGCGACTTTGATGGCGACGGGGTATTTGGCGACGTGGATCCGGACAATGCCGATCCTTGCGTGCCGAACTTGTCCGCGGGTTTATGCGATCAGGACGACGACGGTTTGACCAACGACGAAGAAACTGCCGCGGGCACCGACCCGACGGTAGCCGACACCGACGGCGACGGTTTGAACGATGGCGAGGAAGTAACCGGCACGGACGACCCATCCACGCCCTTGATCGCGGTGCTGACCAGCAACCCGTTGAATCCTTGCGATCCCTTCCCCTGTATTGCAGCCCGCGTATTTCTCGGTGGCGCCTATGCGGATGCCGACGACCGGATGCGCGACGACCTGCGCGCCTTGAACTTGCTTCCGGCGGCACAGCCCTATTCCGGCAGCGCCTACACCGATTTTGCCTACAACGGCACGGAAACCATTGGCGCCGGAGTATTGACTACTACGGGCGATAACGCCATTGTCGATTGGGTGCTGGTGGAACTGCGCCAGGCGACCAACCCGACGGTGGTATTAGCCAGAAAGGCAGCGCTGGTCCAACGCGACGGCGATATCGTACACGCCGCCGACGGCGTTTCCAGCCTGTTTTTCCCGGGCACCTCCGCCGGCTCGTACCACATTTCAGTTCGGCACCGCAACCACCTCGGCGTGATGACCGGTAGTCCGGTTTCGCTACCGGCAGGCGGTTCGACCACCGTTGACTTTACTCAAGCGACCACCGCCAATTTCCAATTGCCCGGACCAATCGGAACCGCCTACGCGCAACGAACGGTGACCAATGGGAAACGCGCCTTGTGGGAAGGTAACATGAGCAACACCGACAATGGCCAGGGCCATACCGGCGACCGGATCATTTATCAGGGCAATAACGCCGATACGGACGAACCCTACTACCGGGTGCTCCTGGATCCGGCCAACCTGACGGTAGCGCCCAACTGGATCGTACACGCCTACGACCGGGCCGATGCCAACATGGATGGAGAAGTCATTTATCAGGGAACAAACGCGGATTCGGACATTCCCTTCTTCGTGGTCTTCCTGTTCCCGGATAACGTGCTGCTCTTGCCGAACTACATTATTTACGAACAGATACCGCATTGATTTTTGACAAAAAACTGCGCGCCTTTTGAGATAGAAGTTGTGCCAGATGTGACCAACCGCCGCTGTACTGCAACAACGGTTTTTCACAGAACCAACTGGCGCGGCTTCTATCCGGGGCGAAAAACAAGCCTTCGAACTGCCTTTATTTTTATCCCGCTTAATACATCTATCATGAAAATCATTAGCACCGCAGCACTTACCCTTTTGGTCGTTTTTCAACTGGAAGCCCAGGTAAAATTTAACCTGCATTACCAGGCCGAAACCAAAACATTTACCGTCAGCATATTGCCGGAGCGCACCTGGGCTGCTCCCTTGAATAAGGTTGGCGCAGCCCAAATTATTCTGCGCGTACCTGCCGGCGCCGCATTTTCGCCGGCTGTAACCACCCTGGTCAACGGCGTGGTGTGGTCCGACAATGCCTATGTGGAAAACCTCCCGGAATCGCCCGGACTGAGCTACATCGCCATCGCCATGGTGAATGGCCCCACCGACCAGATTCCGCTGACGGAAGGGCAGGAGGTTCCGCTGTTTTCCTTTGTCAGCGCAACCGGCGCTTGTCCGGAAAAAATAGAACTGCCTGCCAATGACGATCCGGCGGTTCGGGCGGTCATCGCGGCCGGGTACAATGTGACCCAACACCTGGCCGTGTTGGGCGCCCGCGGCAATGCCTATGCCGGCATAGGCGAGGGTTTGGTGCTCTGCAACGGCCAAACCTCCGCCGCTCCTTCGCCGGATGCGCATGGGTTTCAACAGGTACAGATCGCTCCGATACCGGCAAACGATCAGACAACCGTCAGCTGGGTCCAAACCCGGGCGCTGGATGGCCGCGTGGAACTGGTCGTAACCAATACGCTCGGGCAGGAAGTATACCGCGAGCAAGTGCCGGGCGCCGAAGGGAAACACGCCGCCATGCTCCGGGTGAAAAACTGGAAGCCGGGTTTGTATTCGCTTACGTTCCAAAATGCCGCCGGACGTATTTCCGGCGCGCACAACCTGCTTGTCTTGCATTGACGCTTCTGCAAACGCCACCCTGACCTGCGAACGCGCGCGTTCGCCAGCGAACGGGCGCCCTCCTAATCCGCCGGTTTTTGTAGCCGGGTTTTAAAATTCTAAAATCATGAAAAGTATTCAACACCTGTTGTTTGCCATAATTTTCGTTGCATTTTCCCAGGAAATGAACGCCGGCGTTCATTATCGATTGACCTTTAATGCAGGAACTCAAACCTATACCCTGGCGGTGCGCAGTACCGTCAGTTATACTGGCTCGATGGCCCGGATCACCAATTCCACCCAGGTATCGGTGGTGACGCCCGACCCAGACGGCGCCGGCCCCCAGGCTTTTGCCGTGACCAACCTGCTGGGCACCGGCGGCCTGAACTGGGCGGTGTCGCAAATCAACAGCCCGGTCGAAAATCCGGCGAAAGACTACCTGTTTTTCGCGCCGACGAACGCCGGCTCCTACACCCCCTTCGATTTTCCCGCCAACGTTTGGGTGGATTTATTCAGCTTCCAAACTACAACGGCTTGTACGGGAAATTTAGCCTTGTTCGACAATGTGGCCGACCCGCTGAACAGCAACCCCAACATCAACTCCGACAACAATTTTAAAGTGTTGGGCGGCGGCAATGTCAACCTTTACCTCGGCAACATCGGCAATCAAACCGGTTGCAGTTGCGTCACCTATAAACTCACGCTCGACCCCGACGGCCAAACCTACCGGGTGTCGTTCAACAGCGGCCGGGCCTTTTCCGGCCCGCAGGCCCGGATCACCGGGAGCACGCAGTTTACCGTCGTTTTTCCTGATCCCGACGGAGCCGGTCCGGGCGCCGTTCAGATCACCAACCTCACGCCCCTGACGGGATTGACCATCACCAGCGCGCAACTCAATAGTCCTGCTGAAAATCCGCTGCGCGATTATGTTTTTTTCTCTCCCTCCAATGCCGGCGCCTACACGCCGTTCAACATCCCGGCCGGTGTCGATATCGACTTGTTCACCTTTCGCCTCAACGGCGGCTGCACCGGCTCGGCCTACCTGTACGACAATATTACCGATCCGCTCAACGCCAACCCGGTCGTGAACGCCGACAACAATTTTAAAACCCTCGGCGGCGGCAACGTCAATATCTACTGCTACAACGAAGGCGATCCGGTCGCTTGTCCGCAGTGCCTGCTGACCAATATTACGGTTCTCGCCCAGCAGGTCGGCTGTTTTGAAGGCGCCGACGGCTCGGCCACCGCGGTGGTCGCCGACGGCACGCCGGTATACAGCTATGCCTGGTCGGCCGATGCCGGCAACCAAACCACTCAAACCGCTACCGGCCTGGCTGCCGGCACTTACACAGTAACGGTGACCGACGGCCTGGGCTGTACCGGTACCGCCTCGGTCACGATCACCCAACCGGCTGCTGCCCTGACAGCTTCCATCGGTTCCAGCGCCAATCCGCTCTGTTTCGACGGCGCCGACGGCTCTGCCACCGTTGCGTACGGTGGCGGCACGGCGCCTTACCATTTTCTGTGGAGCAACGGCGCTGCCGACGAAACGGCCACCGGACTTTCGGCTGCCACCTACACGGTTACGGTTACCGATAACCACAACTGCACGGCTTCTGCCGAAGTGACGATCATCGAAACGGCCACCGCGCTTTCGGTCGACCTGGCTACCACCGATGCCGATTGCGCCGGCGGCTCCAGCGGTTCGGCCACGGCCACCCCGGCCGGCGGCAACAGTCCGTATGATTTTTTGTGGAGCAGCGGATTCGCCGAAAATGCGGCAGCGGTATCCACCGCGTCCGGTTTGGCCGCCGGCGGATATACGCTTACCGTGACCGACGCCACGGGCTGTTCCACCGTTGTAAGTTTTGCCATCGGCGACCCCACTGGCGTACAACTCGTGCTGACCAACGCAACGGATGCCTCCTGCCATGGCGCCGCCGACGGCGCCGCCACCGTTGTGGCCAACGGAGGAACCAGCCCTTATGATTTTTCCTGGAGTAACAACCAAATGCAAAACAGCACCGCGGGGCCGGATGCGACTGCTACAGCTACCGGGTTGCCGGCCGGAACCTGGCTGGTTACCGTCACCGACGCCAATGGCTGCTCGGCTATTCAAACCGCTGTGGTCGGCCAACCTACCCAAATGGTAGCGATCGTGGCCAGCGTGACCCCCGAATCTTGCAGCGGCAACAACAACGGCGCCGCCCAATTGGATGTCACGGGCGGAACAACGCCCTATACCTTCGACTGGGGGCAAGGCAATGGCGCCACTCCCAACGCGATTGCCAATTCCGGGTTGCCGGCTGGCAGCTATACCGTGACGGTCACCGACGCCAACGATTGTGCCGCCATGGTGCAGGTTGTCATCGGCGCCGGTCCGGTCCTGGATATCCAACCGGTTGAAGCCTTGGGCGCTGTTTGCCCCGATGCTGCCGTCGACCCAATCCTCTTGTCGGCAACACCGGCAAATGCCGCGATACAATACAATTGGTCGGGCGGCGCCGGCGCCGGCCTGAACGACGGCTCCGCTACCGGCCTGAATGCAGCCATCCCCGGCTTCACCACCGGCCTTAGCGAAGGGACCTGGACAGTGACCATCACCGCAACTTTAGGCGCCTGTGCCGACATGGAAACAGTTGAAATCATGGTCGACGACGCCGGCGGTCTGCACTGGGTTAATTGCCCTGCCGATATTTTGGTTAGCAATGATGTGGACCAATGCGGCGCCCTGGTCAACTGGACGCCGCCCACGGCTATCGACGATTGCACCATCCCAAACGATATTACAGTCAGCGCGCCGACCGGGGGCAATCCCGGCAATTTCTTTGCAGTTGATCCCACGCCGTACACCATCAGTTACACCGCCTCGGATGCCAATGGCAATACGCTGATTTGCTCGTTTACCATTACGGTCAAAGACATGCAAGCGCCCAAAGCGCTTTGTAAAGATATTTCCATTTATCTCGACGGGCAGGGCCAGGCTGGTATCTCGCCTGCCGATGTGAACGGTGGAAGCGCCGACAATTGTGGCGCGCCTGCGCTCCAAACGGATATCAGCAATTTCAGCTGTGCCGACCTGGGCTTCAACGTGGTCGTACTGACCGCTACCGACGGCGCCGCTTCGGCCAATACGGCCAGCTGTATGGCGGTGGTACAGGTACTGGACCAAACGCCGCCGACCCTGAGTTGCCCGGCCGATCAAACCGCCGTGTGCTCGGCCGGCGAACAACCGGTGTATACTACCTGGGCCGCGTTTACCGCGGCTGGCGGCTCCGGCGCCGACAATTGCTTGATCCAACCGGTATCTTTTATTTTAGAAAATTCGGTCGCCAGCGGCCAAGGCTGTTCTCAAACGGTCACTCGGACCTACCGCGTGGCAGACCAAAGCGGCAATTCGGCTACTTGTAGCCATCAAATTGCCGTGCAAGACGATATCGATCCGGAAATTTCCTGCCCGGATCCGCTGAGCACCCAATGCTCAGCCGATGCGCTTCCCGCTTATGCCAACGTTTTGGAATTTGCAGCAGCCGGCGGTAGCGTATCCGACAACTGCGACGTCAACGAAGGCAGTTTCGGCTTGCTGAGCCAAAGTCAGAACGGCAATGTTTTCACCCGGACCTACCAAGTCGAGGATGCCTGCGGAAACAAGGCCACCTGCGCGCAAAACCTGACGGTACTGGATACGGAAGCGCCGGTATTCGAAAACTGCCCGGCCAACCTGACGGTAGGCAATGAGGTGGATAACTGCCAGGCCATAGTTTTCTGGACTTCGCCGACGGCCGTCGACCAATGCGACGTTCCGGCGGTGACGCTGGAAAGTTCGCTTGGCCCGGGCTCCGTTTTTTCCGTTGCCGGATCGCCGCACACGGTTAGCTACAAGGCTGAGGACGCCACGGGTAATTCCGCTCTCTGCACCTTTACCATAACAGTGCAGGACGTGCAGGCGCCAACGGCCATTTGTAAAGATTTTACCCTCGCTCTGGATGCTTCGGGCGCAGGCGGTCTGACTGCTGCGGACCTCGACGGCGGTTCTGGCGACAACTGCGAAATCGCTTCACTTTCGGCCGGGCAAACGGATTTCGACTGCTCCGACCTGGGTGATGTGTACGTAACGCTGACGGTAACGGATGTGCACAACCATACGTCGACCTGCGTAGCCACAGTCACGGTGCAAGATCAGACCGCTCCGGATGTGGAATGCCCGGCTGCGGTGTCAGTACCGGGCTGCGATGCGGTGGTGCCCGACCTGCTTGCCGGCCTGGATGCCGAAGACGCCTGCGGCATTTCCGGCGCGGTGCAATTGCCGGCTGCCGGCTCGCCGGTGGGTTCGACCAACGGCGCCGGTTTTGACATCCTGATCGTGGTGACCGATAATAGCGGCAACACGGCCAGCTGCCAGGTGCCGGTGTCGATAGACGACGATACGGCCCCTGTTTTTGCCAACTGTCCGGCCGATTTTACGGTAAATACCGAGGTCGACCTGTGCGGCGCCAGCGTGCATTGGGCGGCTCCGGTGGCCAGCGATGTGTGCAATTCGACCAATTCGGAAGTGTTGCTGACTTTCGGCCCTGCGCCGAGCAGTTTCCTGTCGGTGGCCAATGCGCCGCATCTGGTGGTGTACACGGCCAGCGACGGCAACGGCAATACGGCCAGTTGTTCGTTTGCAATCGCCGTGCAGGACCAGCAATTACCCTCAGTAGCTTGCGCTTCGGGTATTCAGATTTTGCCGGTCAACCTGGGCAATTGCACGCACACAGTAGGCGCGCAGACGGCGGCCGCGCTGAATGCAACGGCTTCGGACAATTGTTCGGTTTCAGGGTTGGTGCATAACTACGGCGTCGCGCCCTCGAATACGACGCTGTTGGACGCGCAATTCCCGGCGGGCAACACCGTAGTCGTCTGGACCGCAACGGATGCCTCGGGCAACACCAGCAGCTGTTCGCAGCTCATTCAGGTGCAGGACACCGAGCTGCCGGCGGCAGCCAACTGCCCGGCTGATATCCTTCAAAACAACGATCCGAACGTTTGTGGCGCCACGGTCAATTTCCTGGTAACCTTTAGCGATAATTGCGATGGCGGCAGCCTGCCGGGCAACCTTATCGAAGGGTTACCCTCCGGCGCAGTGTTCCCGATCGGAACTACGCAGCAGGTTTTTCATTATACCGATGCAGCGGGCAACGGCCCTGCGGTTTGCGCTTTTACCGTAACGGTGCACGACCAGCAAATTCCGGTACTCAACTGCCCCATGAACATCACGGTAGAAACCGACGGCGATATTTCCGGCGGCCCGGCAACCTTGTTGGGCACCGGCCCTTGCGGCGTGTCGCTGCAATACAACCAACCGGCCTGGCAGGACAACTGTCCGGACGCCCTGCTGACCATCCTCAGCGGAACGGGCAACGGTTCCAACTATTACGAATACAATGGGGTGTACACCCATAGCTGGATGGTGACCGACGCCAGTGGCCATACGGCCACCTGCTCGTTCACCATTACGGTGGAAGATGTGGTTCCGCCGGTCATCACCTGCCCAGCCAATACCTCCGTGTCGGCCGACCCCGGCCTGTGCACTGCAGCAGTCAGCTACAGCCTGCCCGTCAACGGCGACAACTGTTCGGGTTGGACGGTAGGCCAACTGCAAGGCCCCGCCTCCGGAGCAGCCTTTAGCCTGGGAACTACCACAGTGGCCTATCAGGTGACCGACGCCAGTGGCAATACCACTACCTGCTCGTTTACCGTAACCGTAACCGACAACGAAGCGCCGCGCATCACCGCCTGCCCGCCCGCCCGGTTGGTAAATACCGACAGCAATGGCGCCGGCGATTGTTCTGGTGCAGTCCCCGATATGTTATCCGAACTTCAGGCGGCCGACAACTGCACTGCCCCCTGGGCCGGTTGGGAGCAAGCGCCCCTGGCGGGCACGAATTTCGGCTCGGCGCAGGGCTCCATGCAAATTGTGGTATTCACGGTAACCGATGCTGCCGGCAATACGGCGAGCTGCTCGACCAAACTGACCCTTCAGGACAATGAACCGCCGACCATCGATTGCTCGGCCGTAACGACCAACCTGACGGCCGATGCCGGGCTTTGCCACCATCAGGTAGCCGGCGCCGCTTTGGATCCCGTGTTTTCGGACAACTGTATGGCTTCCCTTAAAAACAATTACAACGGCCGGGAAACCCTGGACCATGCGGTATTGCCCCTCGGCACTACCGCTATAACCTGGACAGTTGCAGATAAAAACGGCAACACTGTTTCCTGTGAAGTGCTTTACATGGTAACCGATGATGAAGCGCCCATGGCCATGTGTTTGGAAAACCTGACCCTGACCCTGGACGGCGCCGGTGCAGCCGCCGTCAACCCCGCCGCAATCGACCTGGGTAGCTGGGACAATTGTGGGCCGCTCGCGCGCAAACAGATCAAGCGGGTGGACGGCAATTTAACCGAAAACCTTGCCCTGGACTGCGATGACCCGCACGACAACCCCATTGCCGTGGTGCTGGAAGTAGAAGATCAGGCAGGCAATATCAGCCGCTGCACCACCCAGGTGCAGGTTCGCGATGTACAAGCTCCGGCTTTGAGTTGCCCTGGCGGCATTCAAACCGTATTTACCAACCTGGGCGACTGCTCCTACACCGTTCCGGATGCGGTTTTGGACGCCTTGGCAACCGATAACTGCGCCGTGCTGAGCCTCGTCAACAACATCAGTCAAAGCAACACCCTTGCCGGCCAGGTATTTGCACCGGGCCAGACCCAAGTGGTGTGGACGGCGTACGACGAACACGGCAACTCCGGCACTTGCGCGTATGTGGTGCAGGTTTCGGACGACGACGCGCCGGCAGTTTTGGCTTGCCCCTCCGATATGGTGGAAAATAACAGTGAAGACGCTTGCAGCGCGACCGTCGTTTTTTCGGTTTCGTTTGAAGACAACTGCGACGGCAGCAACCTGTCCGGCGTCCTGATCGAAGGGTTGCCCTCGGGCGCCAATTTCCCCGTAGGCGTCACCCAGGTGGTATACCACTACACCGACGCGGCGGGCAACGGCCCGGCGGTATGCGCCTTTACCGTCACGGTACACGATACGCAGGCGCCGGCGATTTCCTGTCCGGGCGATGTGACGGTCGAAACCAGCGGCATTATCAGCGGCCCTGGCGCAGCCTGGTTTACGCTGGTCGGTTCGGGGCCCTGTGGGTTGTCGTTGGAATACGACAAACCAGGCTACGCCGACAATTGCCCGAATGCCCTGCTCACAATCATGAGCGGCGGCGGTTCGGGTTCGAACTACTATATCTACAACGGCGTGTATCAACACGCCTGGATGGTCACTGACGCCAGTGGAAATACCGCAACCTGTGCCTTTACTATTGCAGTTGAAGACCCGGTTCCGCCGGTGATTACCTGCCCAGCCGACGTAACGGTGTCGAACGATCTGGGCGAATGCGATGCTGCGGTCACATACAGTTTGCCGCTGAATGGCGACAACTGTCCGGGTTGGACGGTCAGCCAGGTGCAGGGGCCGGCCTCCGGCGCTGAATTCGCCCTTGGCACTACTCAGGTGGAATACCAGGTGACCGACAGTCAGGGAAATACCACGACTTGCTCGTTTTCCGTAACGGTGAACGACACGGAGGCGCCGCGGATCACAACCTGTCCGGCCGACCGCACCGTGCTGAGCGCGTCGAACGGCACAGGCGATTGCACCGCCACGGTACCCAGCCTGCTGGGCGAATTGCTGGCTGAAGACAACTGTCCGGGCAACCTGAACATGATTCAAAGCCCGGCAGCCGGCAGCATCTTCGACGGCGTTCACGGCGCTGAACTGGAGCTGACGATCACGGTAACCGACCTGAACGGCAATTCCGCCACTTGTGAGGTTGAGCTAACCCTGGTTGATGACGAAGCGCCCGCGCTGGACTGTCCCGAGGCTCAAGTAGAAGTGGGTTGCAGCTATTTGGCGCCTCAGGTGCTGAACGTTCTGGCAACCGACAACTGCGGAAACGCCGCGGCTAACCTCGACACGGAATTTTATGAAACGATACAGCCCGGCGCTTGTCCGGGTTCCTTTACCCTTACCCGGGTTTGGACGGTGACCGATGCCGGCGGAAATACCAGCGCTTGTACGCAAGTCGTGCAAGTCGACGATACCGCCGCGCCGGAGTGGAATCAGCTGCCGCCGCCCGCTTTGTTGAATGTATCCTGCGCCAAGGATGTGCCGCCCGTACTCTTGCAAACGGCTTCAGATGGCTGCGAAGGCGCAGTATACGTTGATTTTTCCGAAAGTATCGCTTTCGGCACCTGCCACGATCAATTTACTATTACCCGTACCTGGATCGCTCAGGATGCCTGCGGCAACGCGGTTTCGCGGACGCAGGTGATTCAGGTAGAGGATACGACGGCGCCCTCCTGGCTCACACCCGCACCAGCGGAACAAGTGCAGGTCGAATGTGCGCAGGATGTTCCACTCCCGGCGCTTCAAACTGCGCTCGATAACTGCGGTAATCCTGTGGCTGTGGAATATACCGAAATTTTGAGCCCCGGGAATTGCCATAATCAGTTCTCTATTTTACGGATTTGGACCGCCTCGGACGCTTGTGGCAATGCAGTGGAGCGCACCCAACTGGTAGAGGTATCAGATGCTTCTCAACCGTACTGGATTACTCCCGAACCTGCGCCGTTGGTCACGGTCCACTGTGCCGACGACGTTCCGCCGGTCATGTGGCAGGAAGCCAGCGACAACTGCGCCCAAACGCTGCCGGTGATTTATTCGGAAGTGTTCGAGCCAGGTAATTGCTCTAATATATTCCAGATTACCCGCAACTGGATCGTTGTAGATGCCTGCGGCAACTCCATCCAGCGCCAACAGGTTATCCTGGTAAAAGATGAGCAAGCGCCGACCTGGAATGAGCCGGCGCCAGTGTCGTCCTTAACCCTGACTTGCGCCGAGGCAGTGCCTCCGGTGCCGGTATTCACGCTGACCGATAATTGCGACAAATCCGTTTTGATCGATTTTAGTGAAACGCTGCAACCGGGCGCATGCCCCAACAGCTTCACCCTAACCCGCACCTGGGTCGCTCAGGACGCCTGTGGAAACTCCACCGTTCGGGTTCAAACCATCCACGTCAGCGATACCGAACCGCCGGTACTCGCCGTCACCCCGCTGC
>CAZVZH010000147.1:0-11345 GCA_964630705.1 uncultured Saprospiraceae bacterium
CTCTGCCCAAATTGTACATTCATCCTCCCGTTTTCACACTTTAAAAATTTTACTAAATGCGCTTCCTTGTACTCATCTGCCTCGGGCTGCTCGCCAGCACCCTGTTTTCCCAAAATGTAAACGTCACGTTCCAGTCCAAAACCACCTACACGGGCCAAACCCTTTCCAACATCTGGGGCTACGCTGCCGGTGGCAAAGAGTATGCCCTGGTGGGCGCGAAAAACGGCCTGATCGTCACGGATGTAACCAACCCGGCCGCCCCGGTGCAAATTGTACAGATCGCCGGGCCGGTCAGCCAGTGGCGGGAGATCAAAACCTACCAGCACTACGCGTACGTGGCTACGGAGGGCGGCGGCGGCTTGCAGATCGTCGACTTGTCGCCCCTGCCGAGCGCCAGCCTGCCGGTGTACACCTACACAGGCGGCGGCACTACGCCCGCTACCCTGAGCACCATCCACGCCTTGCACGTCGATGAAACCAAGGGTTTTTTGTACCTGTACGGCTCCAATCTGGTGAGCGGCCGCGCCTGCGTATTCGACCTCAACACCGACCCCACCGCGCCGGTGTACAAGGGCTACTACAATCCTGTCGGCTATGCCCACGACGGCTATGTGAACAACGATACCATGTTTGCCGCGCATATCTACGCCGGGCAAGTGTCGATCGTCGACATGACCAACAAAACCGGCGCGAACAATCAAATTGGCGTCAGCCTTGCCGCACCGATCACCACGCCCCTGGTTTTTTCCCACAATACCTGGCGCTGGGGCAACACCTTGTTTACTACCGACGAGAAGGCCAACTCTACCCTCGCCGCCTACGACATCAGCGACCTGGGTAACATCACCCTGCTCGACCAAATTCAGAGCAACCCCGGCTCCAACTCCATCGTACACAATACCTACATCCGCGATGCCTACGCTGTGACCTCCTGGTATGTCGACGGCTTCACGATTGTCGACGCGAGCCGCCCCGACAACCTGGTGCAAGTGGGCAACTACGACACCTACACCAATACCGGCACCGGCTTCAACGGCGCCTGGGGGGTGTACCCTTTCCTGCCTTCGGGCAACATTCTGGTGTCGAACATCAACGGCACGAGCAGTTCGAACGGCGAACTTTGGGTGCTCTCGCCCACGTACCAGCGCGGCTGTTACATCGAAGGTGTGGTGACCGACGCCGTGACCGGCAACCCGATTCCGGCCGCCAAAGCGGAACTGTTGTCGACCACCACTACACAGAACACGAATGCCTTTGGCGTATACAAAATGGGACAGCTGCAAAGCGGCAGCTACACCTTCCAGGTCACTAAAGCCGGCTACCTGCCGTTCACGCAAACAGTCAGCATTTCCAATGGTGTGCTCACCACGGTAAACGCGGCGCTCAGCCCCGTACCCAGCTGCACCTATGTAACGCACAACAGCCAAAACTTCGACGCCTCCTGGGGTATCTGGACCGACGGCGGCACCGACTGCGCGCGCGTCAACAACTCGACCTACGCCAACTCGGTTCCTTACAGTATTCAGCTGCGCGACGACACGAACACCTCCCTGATGACTACCTCCAATCAAAACTGCGCGAACTACTCCGAGATCAAGGTGAGTTTTTCCTTCATCACGGTGAGCTTCGACAATTCGAATGAAGATTTCTGGCTTCAAATTTCCACCAACGGCGGTACGAGCTACACCACGGTGGCCGACTACGACTACAGTGTGCATTTTACCAACGGCGTCCGCCAAAATGTCACGGTGACCATACCCGGCCCCTTTACTTCCACCACCCGCTTCCGCTTCCGTTGCCACGCCTCAGCCGACGACGATCAGGTGTATATCGACGATGTGGTCATCAGTGGTTGCCAGACTACCTTTGCGCCCGGCAGCGGTACGGAAACCGTCACTGACGAACCGGTATCGTCCAGAGACCATATGACCATCTGGGACGATCTGCGCACGGGGCCTAACCCGGCTTCCGACGTTTTCAAGGCGCAGTTTACTGCCCATACGGCATTGCCGGCGGTAGATGTCGTGATCCTCAACATGGCAGGGCAGATCGTTCGCCAGGAGCGGCACAACTGTCCCGAAGGCTGGAACGAGCTCGACATCGACGTACAAAACCTGGAGCCGGGCCACTACCTGGTTTGTTTCAGCGCACCCGGCGAACGGCGCGCTGTTCGGAAAATGACGGTGTCGCGGTAAACGCGGACTGTATAAAAAAGTGTGCCGCACCTCGGCATAGGGTTTGAAAACCAAGTAGTCAATTGAGGTGTGGCCCACTTTTCCGAATGATCCCTGCTAAACCGCCACTTCGATTACTTCATTCCTTGCAACATTTAACTAAAGCCTCCTATGAAATGGAATAAACTTTTATCCGCCCTGCTTCTCTGCGTTTGCTCCACCCTCGCTTTGGCGCAACAAACGCCGCAAACCTACTCCCGCCTGAAAATCTACCTCGACCAACCCAACACCCTCGAACAACTGGCCGAGCTCGGCCTCGCCGTCGACCACGGCGAACGCAGGGCCGACCGGACCTTTATCGGCGAGTTCAGCCAGGCGGAAATCCAGCTGATGAAAGGAAAATTCCGCTACGAGATACTGGTCAACGATCTGGAAAAATTTTACGCCGACCGCATCCAGGCCGATCTGAAAGTCCAGCCTCCAGGCGAGGCGCCGGAGGCTTTTCCCTGTACGTTTACAACCCCCACCAATTTCAATACCGGCTCGATGGGCAGCTACCTGACCCTCGACGAAGTGATGGCCGAGTTGGATGAAATGGCGGCGCTGTACCCGGGCCTGATTACGGCGCGCGCGGCGCTGCCCGGCACGACCACCGAAGGGCGTCAATTGTTCTGGGTGCGCATTTCCGACAATGCCGATGTTGACGAAGACGAACCCGAGGCCCTGTACACCGGCATGCACCACGCCCGCGAGCCGATGTCGATCATGAACCTGATCTTTTTCATGCACTACATCCTCGAAAACTATGCAACTGATCCGGACATTCAGGAAATTATCGACAACACCGAGCTGTACTTCATCCCCTGCCTCAACCCCGATGGCTACGAGTACAACCGCTCGACCAACCCCAATGGCGGCGGCATGTGGCGCAAAAACCGCCGCAACAACGGCGGCGGCAGCTACGGCGTCGACCTTAACCGCAACTACGGCTTCCAGTGGGGCTACAACAACTCAGGCTCGTCGCCCACGTCCACCTCGGAAACCTACCGCGGTCCCAGCGCTTTTTCCGAACCGGAAACCCAGATGGTGCGCGATTTTTGCCTGGGGCGTCAGTTTGTCACAGCCCTGAACGACCATGCGTACGGCAACTACCTGATTGTGCCCTGGGGCTACATCAACGTCCTGGCTGAAGCGACCTTGTACGCCAGCATGGGCGACGACCTGAACACCTGCAACAACTACCTTGTCGGCAATTGCTACACCACAGTGGGCTATGCCGTCAACGGCACCAGCGACGACTGGATGTACGGCGAGCAAACAGCCAAGGAAAAAATTTACGCCATCACACCCGAAGTCGGCACCTCGGCCGACGGGTTCTGGCCCCCGCCGTCCAAAATCCTGCCGTATTGCAACGATATGATGTACACCAATTTGCGCATGGCCTACTATACCCGTTCGCTCAGTTGCCGGGCCGACGATATCGCCGTTACGCCCGCATCCAACAGCGCGCAGGTCGCCTGGACAGCAGGCTCGGGCGCCACCTCCTTCAATGTGCGCTACCGGCTGGTTGGCGGACCTACCTGGACGACCACCAGTACCACGGCCAGCTCCATCACCCTGCTGGGGCTCAACAGCTGCTCGGCCTACGAAGTGCAGGTACAGAGCATTTGCGGCGGGGTAGACGGACAGTATTCAGCCAGCGTCAATTTCAACACCCCCGGCGATCCGCTTCCGGGCAGCTGGGTGGGCGCCAATGTCGGCACTACGGGAGGCTTCGGCAGCGAGTGTTATTTTAGCTCTAGCGCTACCTACTCCATCACCGGCGGCGGCGCAATATCGAGCACCAATGTCGACGGTTTCCGGTTTGTGTACGCCACCCTTAACGGCGACGGTTCCATTACCGCCCGGGTGAATGCGCTGACGACCACCAATAATAATAAAGCCGGGGTGATGATCCGCGAGTCGCTGGCCAACAACGCCCGCTCGGCCTCCAGCCTGATTGTGCGGGCATCGAATGCCTGGCGCAGCCAATTTGTGCGCCGCACCACCGCCGGCGCCAACGCCACCATCACCCAACCCAACACGACCACTACGCCGCCCTACTGGGTGCGCATCACCCGCAGCGGCAACACCTTTACCAGTTTCCGCTCGAGCAACGGCAGCTCCTGGACGCAGATCGGCAGCGCTACGGTTTCCATGCCCAGCACGACTTATGTCGGTCTGGTAGTAGCCTCCGGTAGTACCAGCTCGGGCGCAACCGCTACCCTCGGTAACGTTTCCACGACCGGTGTGGTAAGTTTGTTGGCATCCAACGAACGCAGCGAGGAAATCGCCCCGGTAGCCCGGCGGCAGGAACCCGGCCTGCAAGTAAACGTGTCGCCCAACCCGGGTGTCGACCGGATCAACGTACAACTGCAACTGCCGCAGGCCGGCCGGGTGGAACTGCAACTGTTCAACCTTATGGGGCAATCCCTGCTCCAAACGCCCGCCCAGGAAGCGCCGGCCGGCGCGGCCATCCAGGTGTTGGAGGTACCGGCCGACTTGCCGGCGGGTACCTACCTGATCCAGTGCCGGGTAGATGGGCAAGCGCCGGTGTCGGTGCGTTGGGTGAAGCGGAGCGCGCCGTAAGCGTTTATCGACAGCTGCTTTTTTTGCACGGCGAAAGGCATTGGTGTTTTCCAATGCCTTTCGCCGTGCAAAGCAGTTTACAGGCGGCTACCCTTGCCCGAAAATCTGGGAACCCCGAAACTTAATGTGCAGTGCCTTCATGGAAATCTGATCTTTTGGAGTAATTTTGTTGGCGTTTTTAATGATTTAATCCGTTTTAATCCGCGTATAATGCTCATGAGCGTTGAAGTCTGAAGCCGCAAGTATTCCCTTCTCTTTTCCGCTCTCCTTATTAATTCCTGGAATTGCCGATGCCGGATTGGTCCGCAAGGTTTGTTGTGGAGCATATTTGGCCGTGAGTAATGCGTAGAAATGGCGCACCGGCAAGGTTGTAAACTCCGCTCCATTGCGTTGTGGAGCGCCGTGTCTGAGTAATCAATACTGGGCAAATTGTTTCCCTTTTTGCCAGTCGAAGACAGAGAAAAAATTACAATGCGCGAAGACAGAATAGGCTTTAAAATGATTCATTATGAATACTTCCTTTTACCCATCGTTGCGTAAAAACAGATTTGGAAATACTTTAGGTTGTGCCCTAAACCGCTCCAAGTGCTTAAGCTTGTTTTTTATCCTGGCAATGCTGACTCAGGGGCGCTCCCAAGTCGACATAGGCCTTCAAAATTTTGAGGCTTCTGGTAGTACCATGACGTACTCGGCTTCCGGCGGGACTACCCAAACCGGCAGTTCCACCTCTAGCGACCTCCCCGCTAGTTCGCCATTTTTTGTCAGCTCGAATACCGGCTACCGGATTACCAACGGAACGGCAACCATTACCACCGCCAATGTCAGCGGCCTGAATGCCTACTATTCCAAAACGGCCACGGTTCGCCTGGCAGCCTTCAGCATTGCTTCCTCCGGTAACGGCATGGATGGTAACGATTTGGTAACGATGGCAATTTCGCTGGACGGCGGAACGACCTACTCCAATGAGGTATCGGTGGAGGGAAACAGCAACGCTTACTGGGGCTACAGCACCGGTACAGGCATTGCATCAGCGACGTATGATGGAAACAACTCGGCTACAAATTTTCAAACTGGCGGCGGCGGTAACCGCACCACCGACGGCTACTCCACCGTGACCGTTAACCTGCCGGAAAGCGCTACCCAGGTCCGCATCCGTATTACGATGGTTAACAACAGCAATAATGAGGCTTGGCTGATCGACGATATCCGGGTGACCGGTTTTGCCGTCACGAATTTTTATTCCAAATCGACCGGTAACCTGAACCTCACCAGTACCTGGGGCGTCAACACCGATGGCACCGGCGCCGCGCCGGCGAACTTCACGGCCAACGGCCAGGTTTTCAATATCCGCAATAACGCCACGCCGACCATTGCCGCCAACTGGACGGTGAGCGGTACGGGTTCCAAAGTAATCGTAGGCGACGGCGCCAACGCCTGCAATTTTTCGGTGCCCTCCGGTTTCGCCTTCAACGGTCCGGTGGATGTCAGCGCCAACGGAACCCTGACCCTGCAAAATGCCACGATTCCCACTATCGGAACTTGCGCGGCTACCAGTACCGTGGATTATGCCAGCTCAGGCAACCAAAACATTACAGCCACTACCTACGGCCACCTGAAAACCAGCACCGGCGGCACCAAAACCTTGCAAAACGACCTCACCATTGTGGCCGGCAACCTGACTATCGGCTCCGGATCGACCTTGTCGGCGTCGGGTTCGGGCACCCGCGATATCGAACTTGCCGGTGACTGGACCAATAACGGGACGTTTACGGCCAGTAACGACATGGTTACCCTGAACGGCAGCGGCGCGCAATCGATAGGCGGCGCCAATAGCACCACTTTCGAGGACCTTTTAGTTAACAAATCGGCCGGAACGGTAACCCTTACGAATAATCAGATCGTGGTTGGAACCCTCACCCTTACCAGTGGCCTGGTCGCTTTGGGAAACAACAACCTCACGATTTCAGCCCGAAGCGGTGGAAGCAGCACCAGTTATGTCAGCACCAGTGGAACTGGCAAACTTATTATCGTTCAAACCACGGATTCTGGCTCCGGCGAACTTTTCCCGGTGGGCAATGGAAGTTATACGCCCATTACCATCGACCCCTCCAACAACAACAGCAATTTCGGCGTGCGCGTCGTCGACGGTTTTTCGGCAGAATCCTCGGGCTGTTCCGGTTTTGTCACCGACGATGCCGTGAAAAAAATGTGGATTGTCAGCCGTGAATCGGGTACAGACAATATCAATAGCGTCATCACGCAATGGAATGCCACTGACGAAGGCTCCTCGTTTACGCGTACCTCCTGCGGGGTGGTACAGTACCTATCGGGCAACTGGGAAAACCCGACAAACGCCGCTGCTTCCGGTTCCAACCCCTATACGCGTACGCGAAGCAGCTTGTCGGTGTCGGGCGGCACTTTTGGCGTGTTGGACAACAATGCCTCGGTCAATCTCAGCGCGCCGACTGGAACCAGCAATAGTCCCATTTGCGCCGGCCTGACCCTGAACCTGAATTTGTCCGGTGGCCCGGTCAGCGGCGCTACTTACCAATGGTCAAAATCCGGCGGCGGGTTTACTCCTCCTGCCGGAGCGTCTGCTTCGATCCCGAATGCCCAAACAACCGACTCGGGCAACTACCTGCTGACCATGACAAAATATGGTTGTAATTATACCTCCTCGGCAGTACCCGTAACAGTCAATCCCGCTCCCAGTTGCTCGATCATGGGCCCCGACCCGGTGTGCGCCAGCTCGACGGGACACGTGTACACGGGCTCGGGTGGCGGCACGTATGTGTGGAGCATAGCGGGCAACGGCACGATCAGCGGCTCGACTACTAACCCGACGGTAACCGTCAACGCGGGCGCGACAGGCACGTACACCGTGACGGTGGTCGTGACCAACGCAGGTTGCACTTCGTCGTGTTCAAAAACGGTGACAATAGGCGACAATGTTCCCCCTAATGCCCTTTGCAAAAATGCCACGGTTCAACTCGATGCTAATGGTAATGCTTCCATTACAACCGGGCAAATTGACAACGGCTCCAACGATGCCTGTGGCGCTGTCGGACTAAGCCTGAGTCAGAGCAGTTTTAATTGCAGCGACCGCACGCCCGGTCCGGGTATCTTAGGCAATGCGCTCAACTTTGATGGGGCAAACGACTACACGGAGCGCAGCCCGCTCTCCGCTCTGGGATCGGGTGATTTTACTTTCGAATTTTGGTATAAGGCCAACAGCCACTCTAGTTTCCCCGTTTTGTTTGCTCAGGATCAGTCGGGAGTCGGTACGCCGGCTTTTCGTGTGGAGATCAATTCATCCAACAATTCGATGTCGTTCTTCTTCAGCTCCACCGGCGCTTCGGTATCTAATTTAACCCCAACCAACTCCCTGACGGTAGGCGCCTGGACGCATTACGCTATCGTCCGTTCCGGAAATACATTTCTGTCATATGTAAACGGCGTGCTCCAGGCTACGACAAGTGCCAGTGGAACACCGACTTTGGTCGGCAACACGTTCAATTTCCGAATTGGCGCGCGTCGTAATTCTGTTAACGCAGCCACTAATCCGTTCAATGGCACCATCGACGAGTTTCGCGTGTGGAACGTGGCCAGAAGTCAAACGCAGATTCAAAACAATCGCTACAGCGAGCTCGCCCCGCAATCTGGACTTTACATTTATTACAAATTTAATCAAGGCGTAGCCAGCGGCAACAACACGGGTTTGACCACGCTGAATGACGGTTCGGGTAACAGCTTGAACAGCACGTTGAACAATTTCGCCCTCAACGGCTCGACATCCAACTGGATAGCCGGCGCGCCTTACCCCGCTGGAAGCGGCGTTACGGTGGTGCTGACGGTCACAGATGGAAGCTCGAATACGTCGACTTGCACTGCCAATGTAATCGTACAGGATTTGACTGCGCCCACACTTGTTTGCCCCAGCAATCAATCCCTGAACGCCAACGCCGCCGGTTGTACCGCAGCGTATACCATCGCCGATCCGGTATCCGATAATTGCGCTGGCGCTACTTGGGGCGCGACCTTCAGCGGCAACCCTAACGGCAATCCCAGCAACCTCAGCGGCATTGCCGACGGCTCGGGAAGCGGACCGGTGAATTTTAACCTCGGCACAACTACGGTGGTACTAAGCGCCAGCGATGTGGCCGCTAATCCGGCAACTACCTGTTCGTTTACGGTTACCGTAAATAACCCAGTCACCTGCTCGATCACGGGTTCCGATCCGGTATGTTCAGGTTCGACGGGTAATGTCTATTCTGGCCCGGGCGGCATGAGTTCGTACAGTTGGGGAATCAGCGGCAACGGCACGATCATCGGATCGTCGACCGGCTCGGCGGTGACGGTAACAGCGGGCGCTGCGGGCACATACACGGTATCGGTTACGGTCACGAATGCCAACGGCTGTACTTCCTCGTGTTCAAAAACCGTGACGGTAAATGCGAACCCGACCTGCTCCATCTCCGGCCCCGCTACTGTCTGCGCTAACAGTTCTTCCAACGCCTACTCCGCCCCCGGCGGCATGAGCAACTACGCCTGGAGCCTCTCCGGTAACGGAACCATCGACGGGGCTACCAACACGCAAAACCTCAGCGTCGATGCCGGCGCAGCGGGTACCTACACCGTCAGCCTCACCCTCACCGACGCCAACGGCTGCACCAGCAGCTGCACGCAAATGGTCACCGTCAGCGCCGCGCCCACAGCCATCGCCGGCGGACCCTACTACACCACGGATTGCACGGGCAGTACGCCCGTGTCTATCAGCGCCACAGCCAGCGGCCCGGGTACCTGGAGCGGCGGCGCGGGCAGTTTTGCCAGCCCAACCAGCACCAGTACGACCTACACGCCAACGGCCGGCGAGGCCGGTACCAGCGTCATGCTGGTGTGGACCACCACCGGCACAGGCGGCTGCGGCAACCTGGGCGACATGGCCACGGTGCACGTGGGCAAACAAGAGATTAGCCTGGAAGGCAATGGGATGAATATCGCCAACGGCGACGCCATCCCGACCTCCGCCGACAACACCGATTTCGGATGGGCCCTGGTGGCCGGCGGCACAGTAAGCCGCAATTTCACGGTGATGAACAACGGACTCTCGGCCCTGACACTGCCCGGCGGCACGCCAGTGACGATCGGCGGGGCCAACGCCGGCGATTTCACGGTGACGCTGCAACCCGCGTCGCCGGTAGCGGCCGGCAACCTGAGCCTGTTCAGCATCGAGTTCGACCCCTCGGGGCCGGGCCTGCGCACGGCTACGGTGAGCATCGCCAACAACGACTGCAACGAAAGCCCGTTCACGTTTGACATCCAGGGCACGGGCCGGGTGCCGCAGCAGATCACGGTGTTGGGCCTCGGTACGCCGATCGTCAACCGGGCCTCTACCGCCAGTGTGTCCGACGACACGGACTTCGGTTCGGTCATGGTGGGCAATATGGTGACGCACACGTTTACGGTGGAAAATATCGCCAACGGCGCGCCGCTGGGCCTGAGCGGCGCCCCCCGGGTAGCCATCGCCGACCTGAACGCCACGGATTTCAGCGTGACGGCGCAGCCGGCCAGTCCGGTGAATGGGGGCGGCAGCACGACCTTTACCGTGAAATTTCAACCGACAGCGACGGGCCTGCGCACGGCGATTGTGATAATCGCCTGCGATGATTTGCCGGAGAACGCGTTTGTGTTTACGGTGAATGGGGTGGGGAATTGATAACCGGACAGGTTGGGTTTTTCCCCACTCAAAACCCCCGTACAAATCCCTCCAAGCCTTCATCGTGTTCCAGTCCCAGGCGTTTGCGCAGGCGGTAGCGGTTTTTCTTGATACTTTCTTGGGAAATGCCCTGCATAGCGGCGGCTTCTTTGGAGGAAAAATTGAGTTTGAGCAGTAAAAAAAGGCGCTCTTCAGCGCTAGTCAGTTCGGGGAAATTTTTGCGCAGGCGTTGGCGGAAACCGGGGTAACTCCGGTCGAAATGGTGTTTGAAGGCCGTCCAATCGGATTCGGTGAGGATGTGCCGTTGGTACAAATCTTCCTGTGGCGCGTCGTCGGGTTCATCGGTAATTTCAGGGGCTGTCGCAGCCTGGTCAGAGGGCGTTGGGTTGGAGTGTAGGGCTTGTTCCAGTTCGGTCAGCCGGCTGTTTTTAGCGAGCAGGGTTTGGGCGAAACGGTGCAGTTCGTCCTGGGCTTCGCGCAGTTTTTTACGCCAGTTGCGCCATTGCCAAAGGCCGAGGGCAAGGCCAAGCAGGAGCAGGGCCAGTATAAAATTGCGCCGTTGAACTTCTGCATGGTGCCGGGACTCCAGCAGTTGTACCTGTTGTTCTTTTTCGCGGGTTTGGTATTGCACCTCAAGTTCCTGCATGGTGCGGGTTTTCTCGTCGGTAAAGAGCGAGTCGCGGATAGTGCGCGATTGTTGGAACAGGCGCAGGGCATTGGCGTAATCGCCGGTGGATTCGGCTACTTGCGAGAGCCGGAGCAGGGCTACGGCGTACACATGCGCTTGCCGGAGGCTGTCGGCCAGGTCGGCTGCCGATTGCAGGTAG
>CAZVZH010000148.1:0-11341 GCA_964630705.1 uncultured Saprospiraceae bacterium
AGAAACCCTCTAACCAGAAACCCTCTAACCAGAAACCCTCTAACCAGAAACCTTTTTACAGTATGAAAACGGACCAACTCCTGCAAGAATTCAGCTACCGCAGTTCGCGCTCCGGTGGCAAAGGCGGGCAAAACGTGAATAAGGTGGAAACCAAAGTAGAAGCCCGGTTCGACCTGGAAAACTCCGCTGCGCTCAGCCCGGAAGAAAAAGTACGAATTCGGGAAAAACTGGGCGGAAAAATCACTGCCGACGGTTTTTTGGCGGTAACTAACCAAACGAAACGCTCCCAACTCGCCAACAAGGAACTCGCCCAGCACAAACTCCTGCGCCTGATCCAACAGGCCTTGCTACAACCTAAAAAACGCAAACGCACCAAAGTGCCCGCTGCCGCCAAAGAAGCCCGGCTGCAAGCCAAACGCAGGCTCTCGGAAAAGAAAGCCAAACGCAGAGAAGGCTAGTAGGTTTCTGGTTAGAAAGTTTCTGGTTAGAAAGTTTCTGGTTGGAGGGTTTCTGGTTTCTGGTTGGGCGTTCGTTTAGTTTCCCGGGATATTAAGCGAACGCCCAACCAGAAACCAGAAACCAGAAACCAGAAACCCTCCAAGTATTCCCTATTTTGCAGGTCATTATAACCTGCCTGCCTATGCGACGCCTGTTTTTCCTCCTGATGCTATGGATATTATCCCTAGCGGTATCGGCACAACCCAACTGTGCATCCAACAGCTGCTGCTGTGGCGCCCCGGTCAACGTGGGGCTGCCGAACGGCAATTTTGAAATGCCCTTAGCGCCAAGCAACTGGTTTACCGCTTTTTATGCCGGCGAAAGTTTTAACGGCTGGAATGTTTTGTCTGGCTCTATCGACTTGCTTGGCGCGAACAACACCGTTTTTAATTCCGGCAACCCGAACGGGCCAACCCAGTTTATCGACCTGAACGGTTACTCGCCCGGCACAATGGCCACCACGCTCACCGGCCTGGCGCCCAACAGCAAATACACCCTGGTCATGTGGACCGCCAAAAATGCGGCCGCGCCATCCGCCAACTGCACCGTTTTGGTAGCCGGAGGCGCCTGGCTGAATACCACTTTTACCGCCACCAACAGCGGCAACCAGCCCTGGATCGAGCGTTGTTTCACCTTCACGGCACTAGCCACAACGGCCGAACTGCGGCTCATCGGGTCCAGCAACGTCGCCAACGCCGGTGTGCTGCTCGACGACATCACCCTCTGGAAATGTCCAGCAGCCAATACGCCGCCCAACCTGACCCAACCAGCACAGCATGACACGGTAAATTGCTCGAAAAACGCCACCGATGCGCTGGCCTATTGGCTATCAACGCAAGGCAGCGCCGCCGTCAGCACCCCCTGCGGACCCGTGGTATGGACCAATAATTTTTCAGGCGACTCCACCGCCAGCACCATCGAAGTAACGTTCACCGCCTCCGATCGCTGCAACAACAGCGTGTCGACAACGGCCTTTTTTGTGAAAACAAACCTGGCCGACACGACTTACCTGGCAAGCGCCAGCTGCAACGCTGCACAAACCGGTGTTTTTATTCAAAATTTAAACAATCAGTATGGTTGCGACAGTACGGTGATCAAAACCGTCAGTTTGCTTCCCAGCGATACCCTCTATTTATTTACTCAAAGTTGCGACCCGGCTTTGGTAGGAGTTTTCTCGCAAACCTTTAATAACCAGTATGGTTGCGACAGCACGGTGATCAGCCAGACCACGCTGACCAGCCTGCCGGTTTTGAGCCTTTCTACCTCCGACTACTCCGGGTTCGGGGTATCGTGCTTCGGCCTGGCCGACGGCAGTTTAGCCGCCTCGGCCACTGGCGCGGCGCCCTTCCAGCTCCAATGGTCGAATGGGGTTGCTGCCATGCAGCAAGCCGGTTTGCCGGCTGGCGTCTACACGGTTACCGCATCCGATGCAAATGGTTGCACCAACACGGCATCCGTATCGATCAGCGCGCCAGAGCCGCTGGTATTGTCGCCTCAACTGCGCCTCGAATGCTCCGGCGACAGCCCGGGCAGTATTTTGGCGGTGGCAAGCGGCGGCCTCGCCCCCTACCAATTTGCTGTTGATGGTCTACCCTTTCAAAGCGATTCGCTGCTCAAAAACTTACAGCCGGGCCCACACCAACTCCGAATGCGCGATGCCAATGGCTGCGAAAAAACGGAAACGCTGGTCTTTCCAAGTGCTCAGCCAATTCAGGTAGATTTGGGCCCCGACCGAACCGTCGAGCTGGGTGAAACGCTTACACTGGATGCCCTGATCAATATTCCAGGCGATTCCCTGGCCGGGGTGTTGTGGTTGCTGCCCGACTCGCTTTTCTGCGCCAGTTGCCTGAGCCAAACGGTGGTTCCGGTGGAATCAGGCATCTATTCCGTACAAGTGCGTTCGCTTTACGGTTGTACGGCAACCGCCGCGTTGCATGTGTTTGTGCGCAAAGTCAGAAACATTTATGTGCCAAATGCCTTCAGCCCCGATAACGACGGCCGGAACGACCTGCTCTATATTTTCGCCAAAACAACCGCCGTGCGCCGGGTAAAACAATTCGCTGTTTTCGACCGCTGGGGAGCAGCGCTGCTCCGGCACAGCAACTTACAGCCCAACGACCCAAACTTTGGCTGGGACGGCACTTTTCGCGGACAAGCCATGCCCCCGGGCGTGTATGCCTGGTATGCCGAAATCGAATTTGCCGATGGGGAAACGCAGGTGTTTTCAGGCGATGTGCTACTGGTGCGATGAGTATAGTTTCAGCCTGAATCAGCTGTTTGAAAAACTTGCCGGCGCCTCCGCTGGACTTTAGCCTTTTTTGAAAACCGAAAACGTGTCAGACTGGATGTTTGATAAACGGCCCCCAGGTTGTGATCGACCAAGAGAATTAAGACAGGGTTATCAAAATACTTTAGATCGGCCACAGCAGGAAGGCAGTTTTCTTCAAAATCCAGTCTGCCCCATTTTTTAGGGGAGCAAATGGGCTAAAATCCAGCTAAAACGCCCGGTCCATTTCAAACTCCACCCGCCGGTTGCGGGCGCGGCCCTTGGCGGTGCCGTTGCTGGCGATCGGCTTGTTTTCGCCGTAACCTTTGGCCGACAAGCGCTCAGCTTCGATGCCTAGCTCAATCAGTTTGTTGACACACGATCTGGCGCGGCGCTCCGACAAATCCAGGTTTTTACTGGCAGCGCCCTGGCTGTCGGTGTGGCCGGCAATGTTGACTTTATAGTTGGGGAAATTCTGGAGAATGCCGGCCAGTTTTTCCAAAACCGGGATCGACTCGGCGGTGAGCACGTCAGACCCCGTTTCAAACTGGATGTCGCGCACCGCTGCGATAATCACCTTTTTCTCCTCCTTTTTCATTTCCGGACAGCCCTTGTTGGCGATCGATCCGGCCACACGCGGGCAGCGGTCTTCCGAATCTTCAATGCCGTCGCCGTCGGTGTCGGGGCAGCCTTTGAACGCGGGCAAACCGGCGACTTTCGGGCAACGGTCTTCCGAGTCTTCGATGCCGTCGGCGTCGGTGTCGGGGCACCCCTGGAAACGCGGCAGGCCGCGCTGGTCCGGACAGCGGTCGAGCGCGTCTTCAACACCATCGCCATCGGTATCCGGGCAACCGAGAAAAACGATCGGGCCGGCCGTTTCCGGACAAAAATCGCTCAGATCGTCCAAGCCGTCGCCGTCGGTATCCGGGCAGCCGAAGGGCGTGATGCGGCCCCCGAGCTCGGGGCAATGGTCGTCGGCGTCGGCAATACCGTCGCCGTCGCGGTCGGGGCAGCCGAACAAGCGGTCGAGTCCTGGCTGGTCGGGGCAGCGGTCGTCGAGGTCGGGCACGCCGTCGCCATCACGGTCGGGGCAGCCGCAGGTACCGATCAGGCCCACCTGGCCCAGGCAGAGGTCGAGACTGTCTTGCGTGCCGTCGCCGTCTTCATCGGGGCAACCGCGGGCGGAAGGGCGGCCGGGCACAGTGGGGCAGTCGTCTTCTGCGTCGGTGATGCGGTCGCCGTCGGCGTCGGGGCAACCGCGCATGGCGCGAAAGCCAGGGGCCAGCGGACATTTGTCGCGGCGGTTCGGAATCCAGTCGCGATCGGAGTCGACCTCGCGGATGCGGTGCGAGAGCGTGATGCCGCCGAAAGCGTACCAGTCGCGGTTGCCGGAGTTGCCCGACACGTCGACGCCGTCGAGCCGGTCGGTTTGGGCGGGCCGGAAGCCCAGTTCGAAGCCGATGAGCCAGTAGCGGCCGATGTCCCATTTGAAGCCGCCGCCTACAACCAACACCGGAGCGGGATCGTCGGCCGGATGGTTTTTATCGGCCAGGATGCGGTCGGCCGGCACGCTGGGGTTGAGTTCCGGGAAGTCGTTGTAGTTGGTTTTTGCTTTGAAAAAATTATACCCCGCGCCGGCGAACACATAGGGAGCGAAAATTTTTCGAAACCGCCAGCCGTTGCGGCGCCTGTAACCAAAAATATCCCATTCGAGCAGGAGGCTGGTTTCGTGAAAATTGGTATTGAAACGGAAGGCGCGTTCGGCGCGCCAGGAGGGCTCCGGAAAATGCGATTCGTCGCCGGAAATGGTACCGCCCAGGTAGTTCAACCGGAGCGCGAACACCGGGCCGAAATGCCGGCGCAGGAGCAGGCCGAAGCCCAGGTCTTTATTTTCCAGGTCGTAAAATTTCTCCGCATTGACATCGCCGGCATAAGCCGTAACGCCGCCGGCAAGGCCGATTTCCCAAGTCGCCTGCGCGGACAAATAAGCCGGCAGCAGCAAGAGCAGCAGGAGGGAACAACATGTTCTCATGTATAAACCGAGGGTATTAAACGGCGCAGTCCGGACCGGCGGGGCAGTTCGGCGGGGAGCATGCCGGATGTTATTAAAACAATTCGCGCTGGTGTGTCAGCAGGAAATTGATGCGGGATTGATGGGGTTGGGGGAATTTTGTTTTAATGCCGCAAAATCCGCTCCAAATCAGCCGGTGAAACCGTCACCAGGCCGACGGCCTGGAGCCGGGGCAGGATAAGGCGCCAGACCGGTTCTTCATGAAACACGGCATCGAACAAGGGCAGTGCAGCCTCCGTCCGGCCGGTATTGGCCAGGGTCAGCGCGGTCCAGAATTGGAGCTCAACTTGCTGGGGCAACAAAGCGCGCGCAGCGTCGTATTCGCGTTTGGCGGCAGCCATGTCGTTGATTTCCACGTAGTAATCGCCTTTGTTCATGTGTTCGTAGGCCAGGTAGACGCCGTAGAGCCGCCGCAGTTCGCGGATGGGTTCGGCGTGATCGTCGACGCGCAGGTCGACGCGGCGGTCGTCCCAGCTACGGCCGGTGCTTTTGCCCGGCACCACCAGCAGAGCGGCCGATTGCTGGCCCCGGAAATCGCCGCCAGCCGCTTGCGCCGCTTCCAGTGCGTGCAGCAGCCGTTCGGCCAATGGTTTGCCGGCGCTGTGATCGAGCGCCATTTGCATGGCCGCGCACACTTCCGGCCCCAGCATCATGTTGGCCTGCACGGAGTATTGCAAGCCGGTCGCCTGGCAGGCGAATTGAATACAGTTTTTCCCGGTATGCACCGCCACCCGGCCGCGCGTGTCGAGCAGGGCTACCTGGCGCACGGCTTGCCCGGGGTCGGAAGCCAGCAGACTGTCGAGCGCAGCCTGCGGGCTGAGGCCGTTTTTCATCAGGGACAGGCCACGCGGCCCGAACGATTTGTTTACAAACGATTGGGTAGCCACCACCCCCACTCCCGCTTCAGCCCACGATACCACCGTGCCTACGCTGAACCAGTGGCTTTGCACGGCCACACCCATGTCGCCGCTGGCGCTGTCGCGGGCAACGACGGAAAAAGTGTGGGCTAGCGGTTCGTCGCCGAAAAAATGTACCGGCACACTACCGGTTTCCGGAGCCTGAGCGAACAGGAAATGGCCGCAAAACAGCAGCCCAAGCAAAAGGCGGATTTTCATACGCAAGAGGGTTGCGTGGTTATTAAAAAAGCCATCTCAAAATACCTGGCGGGCTGAAACATGGCCGGATTAGCGAACGCCGAGTTATTTTTTCACCATAGTTCCAGACTACAACTGAAAAATTGCCGGATTATCCGCCTTTTAGACCCACATTCCTACACCAACGCTGTTTTTGAGATGGCTACCGGGAGCAAAAGTACAAAGCCCGTGAAACTTTTGGCAAAACCCTCCGCTTATCTCCTGTTAAAGGCCGTTTTCTGAAAAAAAATGCCGGCTATGGCTTGTAGTTCAGGTTTGTTTTTTCAAAAATAAATAGTTTCCAGAGGTGGTCGTCATTCCACCAGAACAAACCCCGCCCAAACGTACGGGCTGCCCGGAAAACGGGCGCGCATGGTTTGCTGCGCCGCCCGAAAAGCCTGCGGAACCGATAAGCCGTCGACCAAATACGCGCGATAGAAGACTTCCATCAATTCCCCGGTTTTCCGGTCGTTCACCTGCCAAAGGCTCATGATGAGGTACCGGGCGCCGGCAATTTTGAACGCGCGTTGCAGGCCGTACACCCCCTCGTTCCCTTCAATTTCTCCAAGTCCTGTTTCGCAGGCCGACAACACCACGAGTTCGGTATTAGACAAATCCAACTGGCTAATTTCGTATGCCGTGAGGATGCCGTCAGCACGACCAGCCGGTGGCAGACCTGTCGTCCAGGTCTGGTTCGCACCGGCCAGAATCAGGCCGGAGCGGATCATCGGTTCTTCCGAAACCTGAAAAACAGAAACATCGCCGTCCAGGGTCAAGGGATTGATCGGCTGGCCTTTCGACACGTCCGGGTAAAAATAGCCGTGCGTTGCCAGATGAACGATCCGCGGACTTGCCGGCCACGACCCGCGCTCGATCTTCTGGAAAGCCTCTTCAGCGGCATCGGCCCCGGTAAAAATCCGGGTGGTGTAGCCGTTTGCGCGCAACAGGCTGTCGATATGAAAAACCTCAAAAGCCGTCGACGGCAAATATTTCCAGGGCCTGGGGCCCCAGGGCGTCGGTGCAAATACCGGGAGATAGACCATGCCGGGCAGGGCCGGAATTTCGATTCGCGGAACCCCTGAGCCGGGCTCAGAACCGCGTTGCAAGTCGACGGTGGGAACCGGTGCAGCGATCGTGGAATCCAGATCGTAATAAATACCGCCGAAAAGCGCGGCATTCCGCGCTTCTCCGCGGGATTTACCCTTATCGCCGGAGGTGGCCAGTTGCCGGGTACTGCC
The DNA here is from genome assembly GCA_964630705.1 of uncultured Saprospiraceae bacterium. Taxonomy (GTDB): domain Bacteria; phylum Bacteroidota; class Bacteroidia; order Chitinophagales; family Saprospiraceae; genus M3007. Next base: position 7,207 of record CAZVZH010000148.1, read on the forward strand.
CAGCAACACCAGGTTGTGCCGATCGGCAATGATTTGCCTGGAGCTGACCGGAATAGCGCCGAGGTTCAACCGGTGCAACAAACCCGAAGGCGAGCAATACACGGTTTTCGACGATTTTAGCAGGGCCGCCAGGGGTTTCCAAACCAGGTTGTACACAGCCAGGCCAACCGGTGCTTTGTAAAACGCATCGATGCGGTCCATGTCATTCTTTTCCGGCAGCAGCCGGGCCAGTTGGCGCTCCTCGAACAGCGGAACCAACCGGGGGAAATTATCCTCCGGCCGCAGCACCAGCGCCGCATACAGCACACTGTCGGTAGCCCGGAGCCCCCGGAAATATTGAAAATGTACAAACTCGACGGCCGCTTCGCCAGGCCGGAGGGCTGCCTGCACATCCTGCCAATGCACCTGCCGCAGGACGTCGCCGAACCCGGCAACCGACCGGGCCAGTTCCTTTTCAGCCGCATTGGCCCGCTGCTCCAGCCCCTCCACATCTTTCCGGAGCGGGATGGGCAAGGCCAGTTGGGCGGCCAGCCGGCGGCGGTAGGATTTTACCAGATCGTTGAGCCGGGCGGCAGCCGTGTCGGAAGCGGCCAGTTTGCCGATACCGGAGGCAATACTGAGTAAAAATCCCTTGTGCAACAGGGCGTTATCGTAACACCCGCCGCTCATTTGGCCCGGTCGCATACTGGTGGTTCGGGCCAGGGAAAAATAGTGGTCCAGGTCGCCGACAAATAATTGAACATAGGCCGACAATTCCCGGTCGGACAAATACCGGGAAGCGCTGGCCAGCAAGCGGTTCGAGGCAGCATTTGCCTGGAGGCTTAGTTGTTCAGCCGGTTCGATGCGGCCGGTTTGTTCGTACAGGCGGGCCAGGTTGTTCAGGCTGGCCACGTAATCGGGATGGGCATCGCCCAGGGCTTTTTCCCGAATGTTTTTGGCATCGAGCAATTGCTTTTCGGCCAGGGCATATTGCCCCGTCCGCAGGTTTAAAAGGCCGAGATTGTCCAACACTTCGGCATACTCCGGGTGTTCGACCCCCAATATTTTTTCAAAAATAGCCCTGGCTTCTTCAAACAACTGCCCGGCAGCCTGGTAGCGCCCCATTTCACTGTACAAGCGCCCCAAGTCCTTCAGGGTGCCGGCATAATCGCGGTGCTCCATGCCCAGGGTTGCCAACCGGATCGCTTTTGCCTGGAGGAAAAGCGAATCGGCCGCATCGTAGCGCCCCATGCGCTGGTACAACAGGGCCATGTTGTTCAGACAAAGCGGGTAGCCCACCCGTTCGGATTCGGGCAAACTTTCCCAAAACAACCTGGCTTGCCGGTAAATGCCCTCCGCAGCGTCGTAGCGCCCAAGGGTGTAATACAGAATCGCCAGGTTGTTCAGCGCCCGGAAATAATTCGGGTGTTTGGGTCCCAGCAATTTTTCCCGGATCTCGACAACCTCGCGGTACAGCGGTTCGGCAGCTTCGTACCGGCCCATCCGGGAGTATAAAACGGCCAGATTGTTCAGAGTAACCGCGATATCCAGGTTCCATTTGCCCAAAGCGGCCTCTTGCAGTTGGCGGGCTTCGACGAATACCGGCTCGGCGCGCTCGTACTGACCCAGGTCGCCATAGAGCAGCGCCAGGTTGTTGAGCCCGCGGGCATAGTCGCGGTGGGATTTCCCGATTACCACTTTCCGGATAGCATTGGTGTGCAGGTAATACGCCTCCGCCTGTTCGTAGGCCCCCGAGAAATGGCAGATTCGGCCGAGGTTAAAACAGGCGTTTGCATTGGCCGCGCTTTCGGCGCCGAAATGTTCCAAAGCGTATTGTTGCGCCGCTTCCCCCACGTTTCGCGCCGCTTCAAATTGTTGCGCCGCTGTCATTTCGCGGGAAACGGCAATCAAACTGTCCACCTGCCGCAGGGCCATGGCATCGGTGTTTTGCCCCGCAGCCCAGCCGGCAAAAAAGCCCAGGCTAGTCGCCAAAATTGCAATTTTCATATCCTGATGATTTTACTCGTCTCACCTGCGGCGGGATATGTGTTCTGCTGGTATGGATTAAAATCAGGGAAAACGGTTACCTCGAAACAACCAAAAATCTGCTGACCCACACCGTGCGGTAGCCACCGCCATCTTCCGGGCGCGCCTGACCGACCACGAGGTAGTACAAACCTGGCCGCAGCGGTATTTCGCGCAGGGCAGTTATGCGGTAACGCCCGGCGCTGTCGGCCGATTCGAGGGACAGCGGCCATTCCTGAACCGGCTTTTTGTTGGCCCAGGCCACCTGTCGGTTCGAATACACAAAGAGACGCAGCGGCTGGCCGGCAGCCAGCGAATCGGCATTCCAAACCGCCTCGACCGGCAATACAACCCGGCCGTTTTTCCGTAAAAATTTCGCATCGGGCGCCGGGCTGTTCAACTCAAACTCCTGGCCACCGCCCCGGATGCCCCCGATGCGCGCTTCCAGATCGGGGTTTGGCGCAAAATCGGCGGGGTTGGCCATGGCAATGGGTTGTTTCTGCCAGTCCCGCGCAGGCGGAGGGGTTGTATCCGCGGGTTCGGCAGCGGGCGGCAGTTCGTTTTGCTGCAAAGGCTCCGGAGTCGGGGTATTGGGTCCCGGTTCCGGGCTTGCACTCCCCCACCGCAACCAGGCCAGGTAGAGCGCAACGGCGGTCAATAGCGCCAGGGCGGCCAGGTTCAACCAACGGCTTCGGCGACCCGAAGGCGGCGGCGCAGCGGCGGGGTGGACAATTTCGTCGAGCGCACGGCGCAGGCGCAGCGCACCGGGATCGGCCAGGCTCTCGTGCAGGGCACGTTGAAACTCCAGTTCGGCCCGGAAACCGGGGTCCTCCTGCATCCGGAGTTCCACGGCCTGCCGGTCAGCAGCGCTCAGGTTATCCAGCAGATACCCCTCGATCAATTCCTGTAGCGTATGGTCCTTCATGTTTTCTTTAAGCACCGGCCAGTTCGCCGTATGCCGGATCTTTTTTTACCAGCTCGATCAGGCGGTTTTTACATTGTCGTTTGCGGCGGCGCGCATATCCTTCGCTGCCGAAGCCCATTTCCCGGGCAATCGTTTCCATGGCTATTTTTTGAAAAAACAACTCGAGCACCCGTTGGCAGTCGGGGCCGAGCTTCCGGAACGCTTTCCAGAACAAATTGCCCCGCTCCACCTGGAGTTGGTCGCTTTCTGTAAATGCAGGTTCGGCTATGTATTTGGCGGTATCGGTAAATGTGACCTCGGCGGTGGCAGATTTTTTCGTGCGGCGGTTGAGCCAGAGGTTGCGGCAAATGCCGAAAAAGTAGGTGCTGAACAGGCTGGTCAGTTCGAAACCCGGCTGCCGGGCCTTTTGATAAACGATCAGTACCGCATCCTGAAAAATATCGGGGGCATCTGCCTCCGAGCCCCCCATGTCGGCAATCAGGCGGCGGATGCGGGGGAGCGCTTCGGCATACAAACGTTGAAGATCGCTGCGGTTGCCTTCGAGGATAGCCTCGACATAGTCCGGTTGTTCCATCTTGGTTTTATATAAATGGGAAGGTCAGGGCGGGCACCTTTCCCCTTCAAAGTTAAGGTTTTAAAAAAAATGCGCAGCAGCTGTGTCACTTTTTCGGTGGCCGGAAAATTAACCGGTACTGAAGGAATCAACCGATTACACACTTTAAATGCTTCGCACTATGAAAAAACTCTGGTATGTACCGATTCTGGCCCTCGCGCTCCTGACAACAGGAACGGGTTTCGCGCAAACGACCTTCGAGTCAACCCTGGGAAGGTCGGCCGATGTGGAATATCCCTGGTTTACCTGGGACGGACAACAGCTTGAAACTGGCCAATACCTCCTGGTTTCCGGCACGAAAGCCTACACAGGCCTCCGTTCCGGTATCTTGTTGAACCGCCTGAAATCGACCGGCACGACCGAAAGCGTCAGCGGCCTGATTTATTCGGAAAGCGGCAACATGAACCTCGAGCCGCATTCCATCGATTTTAATCCGCAAGCCGTTTCCGGCGAAATTCACCTGTACATCGGCGGCTCGATACAGCCGGCGGGCTCCAACAACCGGGCCCTGCTCGTGCGCACCCTGGCCAGCGGCACGCTGCGCGACGGCGGCGGATACTACCAGACGCCGATGAGCAGCAGCCACTCCGAAA
>CAZVZH010000149.1:0-2912 GCA_964630705.1 uncultured Saprospiraceae bacterium
CTTTACTCTTTACTCACTTTCCCTAAAGCAAAAGCCACCTCCACGCCTTGACGGTAGTCGCGGATAAAGCCAAAGGAAAAATCATCGGGCACGTTCGACGAAGCGGCAGTGCCTTTAAAACCGTCCTGACAGTCGACGGAAAATTCGAGCTCTACCAGATGCCCCTCGGCGTCGAAAACCATCTGGGTATAGTCGAGCAGAATTTTTTGCGCAGCCAATTCCGCTTTGATATTCATCAGGTCGGTCTTGGTGTGGGAGTGCTGGAAAAACACCTCCACCTTGCGGGCAGATTGAGCGTTCAGGGCCGGCAAAGCCAGCAGGACGAAAGCGAACAGGGCAAGTATTTTTTGCATAGAACTTGTGTTTTTTATTGCTGAAAAATTCGGTTTACGCGATGGTCTGTTTTTGCGGCATAAAAATACGGTTTCTGCCGGGAACCAAAAAATCCTACTGGCGCACGATGGGCCGGACAAAACTGCCGCTTTCCAGCTGAACTTGCAGGTAGTAGGTGCCCGCCGGCCACATCCGTAGATCAATTTCCGTTTCGATTCGCTGCCCTTCCAACGATTTTTTAAAGACCTGCCGCTGCTGCGCGTCCCGGACCGACAAGCCGACCCGCTCGCTTTGCTGCAATTCCAACCGAAGCCGGACAGCGCCCAAAGTCGGATTGGGCGCCAGCAGAAAATGGCGCACCGCCGCCGGCAAATCGGTCGATACCACAATTGCCTGCAAGCCCGGCCGGTACTGGCAGCCATTTTCCGAAATAATGACGCACTCATAAAAGCCATTCTCGGCGGCCTTGTACTCCTTGGCTGTGGCGCCGGCAATCGGCGTTCCGTTCAGCAGCCATTGAAACGAAACCGGAACGATGTCGCCAGTAACCGCTACGAGCGTATCGGGCCCGATTTTAATAATAGCCGCAGAAGATAGCGTATCCTCCACTCGCACCTCCACCGGGCTCGAAGGGGCGTACTGGCAGGCGGCATATTCGAGGCGGGCCGCATAGTTGCCACTTTCCCAAACAGTCAATGCCGGCAGGTTGGCGCCGGCAATAGGCTGGTTGTTTTTCAGCCATTGCAAAACAAAACCATTGGGTATTCCCGATACGGCCAATTCGAGCGAATCGCCCGGACAAAGGACGCGTTGGTTTGGTCCGTTTATCACCGGTGTCACAAAAACTACGGCGTTACTGACAACAACTACTTCCGACAAGGCCGAGCTACAGGGCGTACCCGTGTATTTTACCCGATAATCGCCAGCCATCCGGGCGGCATATTGTTGCTGTTTGGCATTGTTGATCGCAACGCCGTCGCGGTACCATTGGTAAGCCATGCCCGGAGGCGCTTCGGCGGCCTGGAGCAAGACGGTGTCGGAGCCCGGACACAACAACACGGGGTCGGGCAACGGCGCTGTCCAGGAAGGAACAGAAATGCCCGGGGTGGGCACAGCGGTGTTTGCCGCCACCTCGAAGGTGTCGCGCCGGATGCAGCCTTGCGCGTCTTGCGCCTGCGCGATGTACGCGCCCGGGTCGAGGTAAATAATCGTAGTGTCGGTTTGACCGGTGCTCCAGTTGATCGTGTAGGGTGTTTGGCCGCCGGTGAGCTGCAGTCGGATGCTGCCGTCGAGCGTGCCATGGCAAGTGGCGTTCGTGACGGTGCCGCTCAGCTGGAAGGAGGAACATTTTTCCGTGATTTTATAAATCGTGCCCTGGCTCAGAGCGGCTACGTACAGTTCGCCGTCGCGGTCTTCACCGAGGCTGGAGTATTGGTTGTTGGCCAGGTCGGCGAGTTGGATATTGGTAAACGTAGAGTCGTTCAGCTGCCGGATACCCCACCAGCGGCCGCTGCAATAGTCGGTGCAGAGGTACACACCGTACAAGTCGGAATACTTGCTGCCGCGGTAGATAAAACCGCCGGTGACCGAACAGCCCAGCGAGTTGTTGTCGAAATCGAAAACCGGACCCACGTAGGCCGACTGCGGTTGGCAGCCGCTGGTATTGTAGGTGAAATTGCCTTCGTAGCAGCGCCAGCCGTAGTTGAGGCCGCCTTTTCCGGCCGGTTCAAAATCGATCTCCTCGCGGGTGCTCTGGCCTACATCGCCGACCCACATGGCGCCGTTGAGCCGGTCGAAAGAAAACCGCCAGGGGTTGCGCCAGCCCAGCGACCAGATTTCGGGCAGGTAGGCGGCATTGTTGACGAAAGGGTTGTCGGGCGGAACAACATAGTTCTGCCCTTGCGGGGGTGTCGAGCGCACATCGATACGCAGAATCTTGCCCAGCCAGGTATTTTTCGTTTGGCCGTAGTTCTGCGGGTCGCCGCCCGAGCCACCGTCGCCCACGGCAATGTACAAGTAGCCGTCGACGGGGCTGAATTTCAGGCAGCCGGCGTTGTGGTTGGTGTAGGGCTGGCTTTGAGTGAGCAGGATGAATTCGCTGTCGGGCTCGGCCAGGTTCGGATTGCCGGGATTTACCGAAAATCGCGACACGCGGGTGGCGCCGTCGGTTTGCCGGGTGTAGTTGACATAAAAATAACCGGTCTGGGCATAGTCGGGCGGGAAAGCCAAGCCGAGCAAACCTTGTTCGCTGTTGGTGGAGCGCACGCGGCTGACAATGTCGAGAAACGGACCGGGCAGGCGGACGCCCAGGCTGTCGAGCACCCAAATACGGCCTGCCTGCTCGACGACGAACAGCCGGCTGTCGCCGCAATGTACAATGTCGACCGGCCGGGTAAAACCGGTGGTATAGGCTTGGAGTTCAATTTTCGGCTGGGCAAACAAGACGAGCGGCAGGGCCAGCAAAAAAGCCGGCAATACGCAAAAGCGTCTGAGGAACATGGCGGGCGGTTGTGTTTGTTTGAAAAAACCGGTTTTGGGTTTTGGAAGGTCAAATTTCGGAAATTGAGCGGGAACCTGCG
>CAZVZH010000149.1:2922-5630 GCA_964630705.1 uncultured Saprospiraceae bacterium
ACTAAGAAAATTCGACCAATTTCAGGAATCCTCTGTAAATCAATATTGCAACCAATCCAACCCGCACGCCTAGCGGTTTCAGATAATGGTGGTCTTTTTTCAATTATTTCTGATTGAAAAAACTGTTTGGGGTTTTGGAAAGCCAAATTTCGGAAAATGAGCGGGAACCTGCGGGGCCGATTGCGGGGATGTCCGGAATTGGCTAAGCTGTCAGGTTTTGAATTGCCCCACCAACCGCCGGTGATAATTCACCTGCCCCAAATGATAACTCAGGTGCCCGTACAAGTGCAGCAACATATGATCGGTAGGCACGATTTCACCGCGTTTTTCCAAGGGATAATCGGCCAGTAAGGCGGCTTCCGGCAGCCGGCGCAGGGCGTCGTTTACCACGGCAATAGTCGCTTCCAACTGGCGGAGCAATTCGGCTCTGGGCACCTGTTTATCGGAAAACTCGCGGGGCCGGTCGCGCACGTAGCCCGTGCCGCCCAGCACGGCGCCGATGAAGTGCTGGAGGTTGCCGACGAGGTGCAGGCAGAGGTTGCCGGCGGAGTTACTGATGTCGGCTTGTACTTTCCAGAGCAGGGCTTCGTCGGGGTAAAGTTCGATCTCAGCGGCGAATTGGCGGAGGTCGCGTTCGAAGAGTTCGGCGAGGATGTGGGTGCGCATAATAGGATCAACAGTTATTTTTTTACCGAAACATTCAACTCCGGCGCTTCCACCAGCTCAAACGTAGCGGAGGCCAGCGTAACCTTGCCCTGCGATTGCTGAATGGCGTCCAGAATTTTTACAAAAAGCTCCGTGCGGGTGCTGCGCCGCTTTTGGTAAGCTACCACGTAGCGCAGGTTGAACTCGATCCAATTGTCGGTCAGTTTGACGCCGACGTTCGGCTCCAGGTGGGCGTTTTCGATGAGGTACTTGCGCACCATGTTTTGCCAGTGTTCGCGGGCTTGTTCGGGGTAGTCGCCCAGAATTTCCTTAGCAGCATCGAGCAGGATTTGCCGGGTGAGCGCCACGTCGGAGCCATAGTGCACCGGAAGGTCGATCGACTCCCAGAGGAATGGAAAATCGTGCGAGTAATTGTACACCGGATCTTTGAACACAAAAGCATTGCTCAGCCGTACGATACGGCCGCTGTAGTTGTCGCTTTGCGTCCAGGCGCCGATTTCCATGAGCGTGGTTTTGGTGAGGCTGATGTCGATCACGTCGCCGCGCACGCCGTGCATCTCGATGCGGTCGCCGGGTTTGTACAGGTTGGAACTGTAAATCGAAACCCAGCCGGCCATGCTCAAAAAAACTTCCTGCAGGGCAAACGCCACGCCTGCGGTGAGCAAGCCCAGGCTGATACCCAGGTATTGCAGCTGCCCGGTGAAACTGAACACCCCTACCAGCAACACGAGGATATACCCGGCAAGGCCCGCCGTTTTTTTGGCGCGGTAGCGCATGTTGTTGTCGCTCACCCGCCGGTTGATACCCAAGCGGACGAGCCAGACGATCAACAAAATCAGGCCCGACCAAAACAGAAACGACAGCAGGCGCAGCAGCAGCGCCGTGTTGCCGGAGGGGGTAAATTGTTGGAGCCAGTGTTCCAGTGCGTCCATGGTTGGTGGTATTGGTGGGGCTAAGATCGGGAGTTTGTTTTAAAAACCGGTCTGGTCAAAAGTAAAGCGACCCGCCTTTGGGGCAGGTCGCTTCACTTTTGACCGGACTGCTTACGCTTTTACCCCTTCCAAAATCCGGATATAATTCGCCCGCTCGAACGCCTCTGGGTCGGCTACGTTTTGTTGGTTAAGCGCCCCTTTGAAGGCATCGATCGAGGGAAACTGCATCTGCCGCATCCAGTTTTTCAATTCCTGGTTCATGGTTTTCAGGTACGGGATGCCGTTTTTGTACAAAGCCGAAGCGGTCATGGCCACATCGGCGCCGGCCAGCAGGTATTTGACCACTTCCTGCGCGCTTTGCACGCCGGTGGTGGCAGCCAGGGAGCAGTTGAGCCGGCCGGAAAGCACCGATATCCAGAGCAAAGGCAGGCGGATTTCATTGGCGTCGCTGTACTGGAGATTGTGCAGTACGCGCAGGTTGGCGATGTCGAAATCGGGCTGGTAAAAACGGTTGAACAATACCAGCCCTTTGGCGCCGGCCAGCATGAGCTCGCGGGCGGTGAAGCCCAGGGCGCTGAAGTAGGGGTTGAGCTTCACGGCGATAGGCAGGCGCACGGTATCGTGCAAGGTGTCGACAATTTCCACATAGCGGCTTTCCACCGCGCGGCCATCCTGCATCAGGTCGGCGGCAATGTAAAAAATATTGATTTCCAGGCCGTCGGCGCCGGCTTCCTCAATCTGTTTGGCGTATTCGATCCAACCTTCCGGCGTAATGCCGTTGAGGCTGGCGATCACCGGCATGTCGACGCGCTCTTTGGCTTGGCGGATGAGTTCGAGGTATTCTTCCACGCCTACACTGTACTCGTCAGCGGCAGGAAAATAGTCGAGGCCTTCGGCAAAAACATTGGTTGTAGCCATTTGTATGGCGGCCAGGCGCTCCTGCTCGCGGCGGATTTGTTCCTCAAACAAGGAAAATAATACCACCGCGCCGGCGCCGGCATCTTCCATCTGAACAATATTGCCGACCGATTCCGACAAGGGACAAGCCGAAACGACTATGGGCGATTCGAGGGTCAGGCCGAGGTACTGGGTGCGGAGATCGAGTTGCAT
>CAZVZH010000149.1:5730-11231 GCA_964630705.1 uncultured Saprospiraceae bacterium
ACCGGCTGAAAAGCCTTAGCCTCCCAGCTCGCCATGTCTTCATAAGTTTTCCAACGCAGGTCGGCGATTTCCTGGGCCAGGCGCATCAGTTCCTCGGCCGCCTCGGGGTTGGAGCGGGTGAGCATGCTGTAGCGCAGTTCATTGTATGCGTATTCTTTCAGCGGAATACGCGGCCGGGGTGAGTCGAGCACAAAGGGATTATGGCCGGCTTTGCGCAGCTCGGGGTTGTAGCGCAGGAGCGGCCAGTAGCCGCTGGCCACCGCCAGGTCCTGCTGATGGAGGCCCTTGCGCATGTCGATCCCGTGCGCGATGCAGTGGCTGTAGGCCAACACCAGGGAGGGCCCCGGATAGGCTTCGGCTTCGCGCAGGGCCAGGAGGGTTTGCTGCGGATTGGCGCCCATGGCCACCTGTGCCACGTACACATTGCCGTAAGAAATCGCCTGAAGCGCCAGGTCTTTCTTGCCCACGCGCTTGCCGGCGGCGGCAAATTTGGCCGTCGCCGCCGTCGGCGTAGCTTTCGACATCTGGCCGCCGGTGTTGGAGTACACCTCCGTGTCGAGCACCAGCACGTTCACGTTGCGGCCGCTGGCCAGGGCGTGGTCGAGCCCCCCCGAGCCAATGTCGTAGGCCCAACCGTCGCCGCCCACCAGCCACACACTGCGGCGCACCAGGTGGTTGGCCAGGGCGAGCAGGTGGTCGGCCAGCGGATTTTTCATTTTTAAAAGTTGGACTTTGAGGGCAGCCACGCGCTCTCGTTGGGTGCGGATTTCCGATTCGGCGCCCTGCGGCGCTTCGAGCAGCGCCTCGACCAGGCCGGCGTCGAGTTCGGGCCGGAGCTGGCGGAGCAGATCCTGGGCTACCGCCGTTTGCTTGTCGACGCTGATGCGCATACCCAGGCCAAACTCGGCATTGTCTTCGAAAAGGGAGTTCGACCAGGCAGGGCCCCGGCCTTCGGCGTTGGTCGTCCAGGGCGTAGTGGGCAGGTTGCCGCCGTAAATGGAGGAGCAGCCGGTGGCGTTGGCCACGATCAGCCGGTCGCCGAACAGGCGGGACAGTAAGCTGAGGTAGGGCGTTTCGCCGCAGCCCGCACAGGCGCCGGAAAACTCAAACAGGGGTTCCAAAAACTGCGTGCCGCGCACGGAGGCGAAATCGACGCCACTGCGTTCGTTGAACGGGAGATTTTCAAAAAACGGAATGGCTGCTTTTTGCTGGTCGAGCAGCGCGTCTTTCGGCCGCAGGTGGATGGCTTTGGTGCTGCGGTCGGTTGGGCTGAACGCCGGGCAAGCCTCTTCGCACAGCGAACAACCGGTGCAATCTTCGCCGTAGACCTGAAGGGTGTAGCGGGTTTCCGGGAAACCTCGGGCGTTGATCGGCGCCGACTGGAAACCTTCTGGCGCGCCCTTGAGCTGGTCTTGGTGGTAAAATTTGGCGCGGATAACGCTGTGCGGACACACAAAGCTGCAATTGCCGCATTGGATGCACCAGTCGGGCTCCCACTGCGGTATGAAGTCGGCAATGTTGCGTTTTTCCCACTTGGTGGTGCCGCTGGGGTAGCTGCCGTCGGCCGGCAATTTGCTCACAGGCAGGCTGTCGCCGTGGCCGCGCAGCATTACCGCCGTCACTTCTTGCACGAAGGCCGGGGCTTCAGCGGGCACGGTGGGCGGCAAATCGCGGCGGCTGTCGGCACTGGCCGGCAACGCAACGGCTTCCAACTGGTCGAGTGCGGCATCGACGGCGGCATAGTTTTTCTGGATGATACTCTGGCCGCGTTTCTGGTAAGTTTTTTTGATGTACTTTTTGATTTGCGCAATGGCCTCCTCCCGGGGCAACACGCCCGAAAGCGCAAAAAAGCAGGTCTGCATGATCGTGTTGATGTAGCCGCCCATACCGACTTTACGGGCCACCTCAGAGGCGTCGATCACGTAGAGTTTTAGTTTTTTCTTTAAAATTTCTTCCTGCACGGGCCGGGGCAGCTGGTCCCAGATGTCGCCTTTCCCGTAGGGGCTGTTCAGCAAAAACGTAGCGCCGGGCCGGGCCAGGGGCAGCATTTCCACTTTTTCCAAAAAACTGAACTGGTGGCAGGCCACGAAATCCGCCTGGCCGATCAGATAGGGCGCGCGGATGGGGCGGGGGCCGAAACGAAGGTGCGACACCGTGCGCGCGCCCGACTTTTTGGAGTCGTACACAAAATACCCCTGCGCATACAAGGGGGTGTTTTCGCCGATAATTTTGATGCTGTTTTTGTTGGCGCCCACCGTGCCGTCGGCGCCCAGGCCGAAAAAGAGGGCTTGGGTAATGCCTGTTTCATCGAGCGAAAAATCGGGGTCGTAGTCGAGGTGGGTGTGGCTCACGTCGTCGACAATGCCAATGGTAAAATTGTTTTTCGGCTGGGGCCGGTCGAGCTCGTCGAATACGGCCTTGACCATGCCGGGGGTAAACTCTTTGGAGGAAAGTCCGTACCGCCCGCCAATCACTTTGGGCATAGCCGTGCATTTCCCCTGGCAAAAAGCCTCGGCCAGGGTGCTCACCACGTCGGTGTAAAGCGGCTCACCGCTGGCGCCGGGTTCTTTGGTGCGGTCGAGCACGGCCACGGCATAGGCCGTCGGCGGCAAGGCGGAAAGGAAGGCTTCCTTGGCCCAGGGCCGGTACAGGTGCACCTGCAGCACGCCTACTTTTTCGCCGCCGCCCACCAGGGCCTGGGCCGTTTCGGCGGCTGTTTCGGCGCCCGAACCCATGATGACGAGCACGCGCTCGGCGTCGGGAGCGCCGTGGTAGTCGAAAATGCGGTATTGGCGGCCGGTCAGTTTGCCAAAACGGTCGAGGGCTTTTTGCACAATACCCGGCGTGGCGGCGTGGTAGGGGTTCACGGTTTCGCGGCCCTGGAAGTACACGTCGGGGTTTTGGGCAGTGCCGCGCACCACCGGCGCGTCGGGGTTGAGGCCGCGCCGGCGGTGGGCGTACAGGAGCTGGTCGTCGATCATGGAGCGAATCTGCTCGTCGGAGAGCAGGGTAATTTTGCTCACTTCATGCGAGGTGCGGAAGCCGTCGAAAAAGTGGATAAACGGGATGCGGGCTTCCAAAGTGGCAGCCTGGCAAACCAGTGCCATGTCGTGCGCTTCTTGCACGGAAGCCGAAGCCAGTAGGGCAAAACCCGTTGGCCGGGCAGCCATAACGTCGCTGTGATCGCCGAAAATGGACAAGGCCTGCGCCGCCAGCGAACGGGCCGCCACATGCAACACCGCGCTGGTGAGTTCGCCCGCAATTTTGTACAGGTTGGGCAACATCAGCATGAGCCCCTGCGAAGCGGTGAAGGTGGTGGTTAGCGCCCCGGTTTGCAAGGCGCCGTGCACTGCGCCGGCAGCGCCGCCTTCGCTTTGCATTTCGATGATCTCGGGCACTTGCCCCCAAATGTTGGGCAGCCCTTTGGCCGACCACTCGTCGGCCAGTTCGGCCATCGGCGACGAGGGCGTGATCGGGTAAATGGCGCACACTTCGTTGACGCGGTAGGCGACGTAAGCGGCGGCTTCGTTGCCGTCTATGGTTACTATTTTCGACATATTTTTAGGTTAGAGGGTTTCTGGTTAGAATGTTAGAGGGTTTCTGGTTAGAATGTTAGAGGGTTTCGCCCTCGATCAAAGGCTCCAAACTTCAAACTTCAAACTTCAAACTTCAAACTCCGAACTTCAAACTCCGTTTCCGGCATCATCTCGATTGCATGGCAGGGGCATTGCTCAAAGCAAACGGCGCAGCCCGTGCAGCGGTCGTAATCGAAACGGTAGCGCTTGCCCGGGCCGAGTTTGATCACTGCGCCTTCCGGGCAGGCGCCGTAGCAGCCGTCGCACTCGAAACAGTTGCCGCAAGAGAGGCAGCGCTGCGCTTCAAAGCGGGCTTCGTCTGCCGTGAGGCCGGCTAGAATTTCAGTAAAATCTTGCGCCGCAGCTTCAGGGTTCAGGTGGGGCTGCGCTTGTTGCGGCGCATTGGTGCGGTACCACACATGCAGGCGTTCGGGACCAACGACGGGGTGTTTGGGCGGCGGATCGTAGGTCGTGCTGCGCAAAAAAGCGTCGATGTAACGGGCCGCTTTTTTCCCATGGCCGACCGCTACGGTTACCGTGCGCTCGCTGGGCACCATGTCGCCCCCGGCAAAAATTCCGGCATGGCCGGTCATCATGTCGGGTCCGACCACCACGGTGCCATCGTCTTTAAACTCGATGCCCGGCACCTGGCGCAGGAAGCCCGTGTCGGTGTCTTGCCCGAGGGCCATGATCAGCGCGTCGGCTTCGAGGGTTTCGTACGCGCCGGTGGGCACCGGGCGGCCGTTTTCGACGCGCATAACCTCCACCGTAAAACTCGTTTGGTCGATCGCTTTGATCGTGCGCAGCCAGTGAATTTTCACCCCTTCAGCAAGGGCTTCGTCGGCTTCAAAATCGTGAGCAGGCATGTGCTCGCGGTCGCGGCGGTAGATGATGAGGGCTTCGTCGGCGCCCAGGCGTTTGGCCGTGCGGGCGGCGTCCATGGCGGTGTTGCCGCCGCCGTAAATCGCGACGCGCCGGCCCAATTGAGGCGCTTGGCCCAGTTCGACGTCGCGGAGGAAACTGACGGCGTCGAGGATTTGCCCGGCGTCGCGGGCGGGGATGCCGGTTTTTTTACCGAGGTGTGCGCCCACCGCGATGAACACCGCGTCGAAACCGCCGGCTTTTTTTTCGGCTAAAACATCTTCTACCTTGTGGTTCAGGCGGATTTGCACGCCCATTTTTTCAATTCGGGCAATTTCCTGATTTAAAACTGGGCGCGGCAGGCGGTAGGCGGGAATACCGAAGTGGAGCATGCCGCCGGCCAGTGGGCCTGCTTCCCGAATTTCGACCTGGTGGCCCAGGCGGGTGAGGTGGTAGGCTGCCGACAGGCCGCTGGGCCCGCCGCCGACGACGAGCACGCGTTTGCCGCTGGGGCGGGCGTCCCAACGCGGCGTCCAATTTTTTTCCAAAGCCAGGTCGCCTAAGAAACGCTCGACGGCGTGGATGCTGACCGGCGTGTCGACGGCCGTGCGGTTGCAGCCGTCTTCGCAGGGGTGGTAACACACCCGGCCGTGAATGGCGGGCAGAGGATTGTTGACCATGATTTCCTGCCAGGCGGCTTCGTAATTGCCGGCCTGTGCGTGCGCCAGCCAGGCCTGGATGTTTTCGCCGGCCGGGCAGGCATGGTTGCAGGGGGGGAGCATATCGAGGTACACTGGGCGGCGGCGGCGCGCCGGACCGGTGCCTTCGGCGTGTTGTTGCAGATTGGCGGGGCTGACGAGATCAATTTTTGTCGGCATAGCTCAACGTTTCACAAACCTGAAAAGGGAAACCAAAGGTAGTTCCACGGCAGGCCGGTAAGGGTTGAGCGGGGTCAGGCGAGCGCCTGATGCTGGTCAATAGGTTTATGGATTTACGATTTAGCGATTTACGATTTACGATTGGGTTCACCTTTCCGGAAGCAGGAGTGGATGCGGCATTAGGGAG
>CAZVZH010000150.1:0-11205 GCA_964630705.1 uncultured Saprospiraceae bacterium
TTGGCAAAACCCAGGGTGTTTTTCAAATAATTGGGGTCGAGGTTGGTCACGATACAGGGCAGGGTGATGTCGGAGCAGGTCAGTTTGGGCGCCAGGTTGTCTTTCACCACGATCGTGCCCGTGCAAAACACGCCGGTGCATTTGTCGCGCACCCGTACGGAAAGGGTTTTGTTCAGGTGTGAACAGTTGACGCAGTTGCCGATGTTCACGCCGTTGACCAGTACTTCCACGACAAACATCGAGTCGACTACGTCGCCTTCCAGAATATTGTCCGGCCCAATGCAGAACACGCCGGTATCGTCCAGGGCAATCATCACATTGTTGTTGCACACCAGGCCCTGGCTGGGGTGGAAAAACAGCACCGCCTGATCGCTCACCGCCATGCAAGGGCCGGGCGGATCGGTGGTGGTGAGGGTGAGGGTGACAAATCCCGCCATGCGGTCGGCAGCGCTGGGAATATAGGTTGTGGCCACCCCGAAGGCGGTAGTCGGGATAAAACTGCCCGTACCCGAGCTGCTCCAGCTGGCGCCGGTGGCGCCGCTGCCATTGCTGGCAAACGAGGCGCCGAGCTGGCTGAGGGTCAGGTTTTCATTCAAACAAACCATGACGTCCTGACCGGCATTTACCAGCGGCAAGGTGTTGATGGTCAGGTTCAGCGCATCTGAAACGGCCGGGCAAGGGCCTGCCGGATCGTTGGTGGTGAAGGTGAGCGCCACTGTGGAGCCATACTCCGAAGGCGCCGGCGTGTAGGTCGTGGTCGGGGAAAAGATGTTTCCAAAAGTGCCGCTGCCGCCGCTCCAGGTGCCGCCCGTAGCGCCGCCGCCGAGGGAGGCTGCCAGGCTGGCCGATTGGTTTTGGCAAATGGTCTGGTCGTTGCCGGCAAACACCGTGGCGGCCGGATGCACCGAAATGGTAAAACTCTTGGGCGCCCCGCTGCAGCTCAGGCCGTTGTTGGTGAAAACGGGCGTCACCTGAATCGTCGCTACCTGAACGGTATTGCCCGCATTCAGCGCGGTAAAAGCAGGGATATTGCCCGTGCCATTGGCAGCCAGGCCGATGGAAGTGTTGGTATTGGTCCAGTTGAATACCGTACCCGGCACGGCGCCGCTAAACACTACGGCGGAAGTCGAGGTACCGCTGCACACCGCCTGATTGGCCACGGCGTTCACCGTTGGCGTCGGGTTGACAGTAAGGGTAAACACCCGGGGCGCGCCGGCACAGCTGACACCGTTGTTGGTGTACTGTGGCGTCACCTGGATGACGGCTGTTTGCACCGAGGAGCCGGCGTTCACCGCTGTAAAGGCCGGGATATTGCCCGTGCCGTTGGCCGCCAGGCCGATCGAGGGGTTGCTGTTGGTCCAGTTGAACACGGTACCCGGCACACTGCCGGTGAAAACGACGGGCAGGGTGTTCGCGCCGTTGCACACCGTTTGCGAAGGAATGGAATCTACGGTCGGGATGGGGTTGACCACTACGGTGGTCGATTGCCCGCTCACCGGTTGTACACAACCGGCGGCATCTTGCACGCTGATGGCGGAGTAGGTCGTAGTTTTCAGGGGCGACACCATTACGGTGGTCATATCCATGGTGTTGTTGCCATCCATGTCGTTGTTGACGACAACCGGGAAATAGATCGTATCGGTGGTAGTGGTCGCTTTCACCGTCACCGTGTAGGGCGGCGTGCCGTTGAGGCCGGTCACTTTCAGGTTGGTGCTGCCGCCGGTGCAAATGGTAGAGGGTGCGCCGGGGGCCAGGGCCAGCGCAGCGTCGGCGCTGCAACAGCCGAAAATAAATTCGTCTTCCAGACAGCCGAAACCCGGTTTGCACATCGTGAGGATCACGGCCTGGCCCGGGTTGGCGGTTTGGGTATTATTGAAAATGGTGACGCCCATGTTGTCGATCACGAGCAGCTGCACTTGCACCTGCCCCATGTTGTTGCCATTAAAATTCACGGCAATAGTATGGTTGTTGCCGATGCTGATCGAGCTGGCGCAGTTGGTGGAATTACCCATGCCATTGGGCGCGCCGATGTTGAAATAGAGCGCGTCGAAGTTGCCGTTGGCGGTCATCAGGTTGATCATGCCCTGGCAACTGGAGCTGAACTGCTCGCCCATGGGGCCGTTAGCCAGGTTGATCACCAGGTCGAGGCAGCGGTAGCTGGGCTGCATGCCGCAGCAGTTGGTGCCCATCGACTGCGAGGTGCAAAACTGTTGCCCCACCAGGTTGAGCATGGTG
The DNA here is from genome assembly GCA_964630705.1 of uncultured Saprospiraceae bacterium. Lineage (GTDB taxonomy): Bacteria > Bacteroidota > Bacteroidia > Chitinophagales > Saprospiraceae > M3007. Next base: position 2,236 of record CAZVZH010000150.1, read on the forward strand.
GTCGGGTTGATGTTGAATTCGTACCGCGACGGGTTGCCGCTGGGGTTGCATTGCCCCCAGGCGGTGACGTGGGAGCCGAGGATGCCCCAAAGCAGCAGAAGCCAAGCAACTGCCGCATTTCGGTAGCGGTGCGGAAATAGGGTGCCGGCCGTAAAAAACCGGTTGATGCCGGCCCGGATTACGGGGGGCCGACCAACTGTTTCGAGTCTGTTCGCGCTCATAGTGAGATTGGTTTATCCAGTAAAATTCTGAGGGCGAAAGTACCGGGGCGCTGGCGGGGCATACCGGACAGTTTACCCGCGTTTAGATTTTAAAAAGCGGGAAAAATTTTTGCTTAAAAAAAAATAAACGGCTGATTTTCAAGAAATCAGCCGTTTTCAAAAAACCAGTTGAAAAAGGTATGGCACGAACCGGATACCGGAATTTTTTGGGGAAAAATTCCGGTATCCGGTTCGTGCCATACCTGTCACCGCTCCTGAAGTTGTTCCATGGCTACGGCCAGCGTGAGGTTTTCCTCTTCCTGGTTGAGTTCGCGCAGCAGGGTGAGCGCGCGGGGATTGGGGCTGCTGGCGTGCTTGGGGTTGTTCAGCGTTACAGCCGGAGCGTCGTCCAGGAGCAGGGGGTGTTGGGCTTCCTCCGGTTTGCGGTCGAGGCGGGCCAGCAGCTGGGATTTTTTGCCGGGGCTGAGCAGGGCGCCGTCGACGAGCAGGCCCAGGGGTTGGTTGTTCAGCCAGATTTCCGTTTCCTTGCCTTTGCGGCGCAAGACGTACTCGCGGTCGCTGGTGCGAATGACGGTTACGCTGACATTGCCGAAGCGCTGGGTGGCGTAAGCGACTACCGGTTCGTGGTAAATGGTGGTGTACTGGCCCATGGAAAAAGCCCGGAACCAGCCCGGCTTTTTTTCGTTGATCCGGTTGAGCGACAGCAGGCTGAGCATTTCGCCGTCCCAGGGTACCAGCTCGGCGCTGGCGGCTTTCAGGCGGTTGCGCAGGTTGTCGAGCACCCGTTTGAACGCTTTGCTTTCGGGGTTGCCCACCAGGGAGCCAAAGGTTTTGCCAATCACATACACCACGCCGGTGACAAAAAAAGCGGTGCTGAGCAGTATGGTGAGAAAACTAAAGAGTGCGCGCATATTTTTTAAAAATCTTGTTTGCAAATGGTGAACTTTCCGACGGCAAAGAAGCGCCGGTAGTCACCTTCGGGAGCAGGCTTGTTCGGCAAATGTCCCCAAACCATCGAAGTAAACCTAAAATTGCCCTTGAAACTTCGCGCTCCGCTTCCGGCGCCGGCCACAACTATCCAAACGGTATGCACGCCTATCAAACCGCCGAATGCATCGAATTGGTCCACAGCGGCACCGACTTTTTCGATCGTTTGCTCCGGATGATTGCCGAAGCCCGGCACTCTGTGCAGTTGCAGACCTACATTTTCGACGGCGACGCCACCGGGCAGCTGGTGGTCCGGGCCCTGGAAGCAGCTGCCCGCCGGGGCGTCCGGGTGCGGGTGTTGGTGGATGGTTTCGGCTCCAAGAACTTCCCGCCGGCGCTGGCCCGGTCGCTCCGGGAGGCGGGCGTGGAGTTTCGGTTTTTCAAGCACCTCATCTCGTTTTGGAATTGGCGCTTCGGCCGCACCCTGCACCACAAGGTGGCAGTGGTCGACGCGGAGCAAGCAATGGTAGGCGGCATTAACATCGCCGACAAGTACCGGGGGAGCGACCTGGAAGCGGCCTGGCTCGACTTTGCGGTGTATTTCCGCGGCGGCCCCTGCGCCGGGCTGGCGCAGCTGTGCGACGACACCTTCGACCGGCAGTACTGGCGTAGCCGGGGCCAGCGGCGGCACGGCCGGATGGCGCTGTTGCCGGAAGGCGAACGGGCAGGTTGGCTGCGGTTCCGGCTCAACGACTGGATGCGCCGCAAAACCGAGGTGTACCAGAGTTATGTGCGCGGCATTTCAGCCGCCCGGCAATCGCTGACGATCACGGCCAGCTATTTCCTGCCCGGGCGCAGCGTGCGCAGCCGGCTGAAAGCGGCCGTGCGCCGGGGCGTGGAGGTGCGGGTGTTGCTCACCGGGCCCTCCGACGTGGGCCTGTCGCGGCTGGCCGAGCAGTTTTTGAGCCACTGGATGCTGCGGCGGGGCATACGCGTTTTTGTTTGGGAAAAATCGGTGATGCACGGCAAAGCCATGCTGGTCGACCGGCAGTGGTCGAGCCTGGGTTCCTACAATATCAACCGGTTGAGCCGGATTCGCAGCCTGGAAATGAACGTCGACATTGCCGATCCGGCTTTCAACGAGGCTTTTGGCCGCTATCTCGACGACTTGTTGCTGAGCCGCTGCGTGGAGCTGACACTGGAAAACCTGCCGGCCTTTTCCAGCGCCTGGAGCCGCTGGAAAGCCCGTTTAGCCTATCACTTTGCGGTGTATTTGATGCGCGTGTTGTTTCCGGCGCGGCGTTGAGCCCACTCTTTTTCAAATTGGACTTTTCAAATTGAACTTTACCCTTGGCGCAACCTGTTTTCAGACGCGGGAAGACTCGATTTTTTAAAGACAGGATTTACAGGATTAGCAAGATTAAGAAGCCGTTCCGGCTTCTTAATCCTAAAATCTTGCTAATCTTGAAAATCCTGTCCCAAATTTTCTTGGCCAGCCACAACTTGGAGCCATTTTGTCAAAATCTGGTCTGATTCCTTTTCGGTTTTCTAAAAAGTCTAAAGTTCAGCAGAGGGCGTCATTTCAAAAAATCCGCCGCCGCTGCATCAGCCAATACAAAAAGCCGGTGAGCAAACCCGTGCCGACAATGGTGAGGTAAAACGCCCAGGGGCTTTCCGGGATGCCGTTGGGGATGTTCATGCCGAAAAACGAGGAGATCAGCGTGGGTACCATGAGCACCACGGTAATGATCGTCAGGCGGTGGATGAACACGTTCAAATTGTTGGAAATGATGCTCGAATAGGCGTCCATGGTGCCGTTGAGGATGTTGGTATACACGTTGGCCATGGAAAGGGCCTGCGAGTTGTCGATGATGATGTCTTCGAACAGATCGGTCAGGTCTTCGTCGCCGCTGATGTGCAGGAAGTCGGTGCGTTTGACTTTAAGTTTGAGCAGTTCATTGGAGTTCAGCGAGTTGACAAAGTACACCAGGCTTTTTTCGATGGAGAGCAGTTGTTTCAGCTCGGCATTCCGGCTGGAGTGCATGAGTTCTTTTTCGATGAGGTTGCGGCGCATGTTGAGTTTTTTGAGGCAGGAGAGGAAATAGTACACGTTTTGCTCGAGGATTTGGAGCACGAAACGTTTTTCGTCGGAGGGGTTAAAATTGCGCACCTTGCCTTCCAGAAAAGTATTGAGCACGGGCGTTTCGTAGGCCGACACCGTGATGACGTGTTCGATGGTCAGGATCATGCCGATAGGCACAGTGATGAACACCGCTTCGTTTTCAGCTTCGGTGATTTCGTTGAGGATGGGGGTGTTGACGAGGATGAAACGGACGTCTTCGTCGCGTTCGTAGCGGGCGCGTTCGTCGAGGTCGAGCGAGTCCGTCAGGAAAACAGGGTCAAATTCGAGCCGGCGGGCGAATTCCTCCAGTTCGTCAGGAGCGAAGGGCGGCGTGAGGTTGACCCAGCAGCCAGGCTCCAGCTCGGGCAATTCCACGAGCTTTCTTTTTTCGCGTGCATAAAAACGAATCACCTTCCATCGAGCATTGAATTCATGAAAGAATCGGAACCTAAGGCGTTGCAAACTTACGCCAAGCGGTTCAGGCATCCAACCCTTCCGGTTTTTATCTGGTTAAAAATTCGCGCGCTCAAAAATTTTGTTCGGCTCCCGGGGCGGTAAAAATTTGGAAACAAAATTTTTATCAAGACGCGTATGCACTTTCGCTGTATAGTTGTACCGGTACGCTTGTCAAACGGATACTTTTTTGTTAAATCCGACCGAATTTCCGGGAAAAAATTTTTAACATTGCAGGTCAAAAATCAGACGAAATCAATCCAACAAGCGCAGCAGACCGACATCGTCTACCCCGTAGTCCAAAAATTTAATCCATCCTGAATTGACGTCCCGCCTAAACGCTTGTTTCAGTTGCCTTTCTCCCCCCACCGGGCTGCAATTTTACCGGCTCGACCATGTATTGCGGCCTGTTTCGACGAAAGGCCATATCTTGGACATCTCAGGATGCAGCGAATTAACCTTTAACGGTATCTTAACTTGCAGACTTGTTAACAAGTCTGAACCCGAGCAGCCCAGCATACGCTATAATTTTTATTTTACTCAACCATATTCAGGCTTACACACTAAACCCGTTTTGTATGTGCCTTTCTACATCCCGCGTTCTCCTTTTTTTCACCCTGGGCTTTCTGACGTCGGCTACGCTGTTCGCGCAGCAACAAAACCCGGCGAACGCTGGCGCCGTCATCATCGACGGGCACCAGCAACGGCATGTGATTACAGCGCATTCCAACCGCCAAGTGCTGCAAATTGAAGCGCTCATACCTGGTGAAACGTACTCCTTAATTGTTCCGGCCGACCTGGCCCTGGGTAGCTGCCAACCTGAAATTCAGGCCCTCAGCCCATACGCCAAGGCGGGCGCCTTTGACAAAGTTGCCCAGGAGCTGATTTTTGAGGCCATTTCCCCCACCATGCATTTCCAGTTGAATTATCCTTGCGACTGGAACGCCGATAATCCGCCCCGGCACTACGTGTCGATCGTGTGTAAATCCTGTAAAAAGAAAACCCTCCAGACGTACATGGAATCGCTCGCCGTACTGGAAGTGCAGGGCGGCGCCAGCGCGGAGGAACTGGTCAAAGACGTACTTATCGGCGGCAACTGTTTCGACATCGCTGGCGTAACTTTTGCCGGCAACGGCGGCCAGATCGGCACCTTTTCCAATGGCCTGACCAATATCGGTTTTAACACCGGCGTCATCATGGCTACCGGCAACATCGATGTGGCCCCCGGCCCGAACGATCAAGACGGCGCCAGCAACGGGTACGGCAACTCCACGCCCGACCCCGACTTGTCTACCCTCACTACCGGCGCCTTGTTTGACATGGCCAACATTGAATTCGACTTCACGCCTACGCAATCGCCCCTGACATTCAACTTTGTTTTCGCATCGGAGGAATACTGCGAGTATGTAGGCTCGCAGTACAATGACGTGTTCGGATTTTTTATTTCGGGCCCGGGCATCCCCGGGGGCCAGGCCAACCTGGCCGTCATTCCCTCTACGAATATACCGGTGGCGATCAACAACGTCAACCACTTGTCGTACACCGGTTTTTATGTAAACAACCAACCCGCCAGCAGTACCAACCTCTGCGGCCAAAACCCGGCTTTCGGCCCGGCGGTGAACGAACTGCAATACGACGGCTATACCCGCAAATTCACCGCAGTTGCCAACGTGCAGCCCTGCCAAACGTACCATATCAAACTTAAAATTGCCGACGTTGGCGACGGGGTGTGGGACTCCGCAGTGTTCCTCAACGCCGGCTCTTTCGACGCGGGCGGTAACGCATCGGTGGAGTGGGTGGTAAACAACGATCCGGACGATAAGGACGTGTATGAAGGTTGCGGTACCGTGAAACTGGTGTTTAAGCGGATCGGCACCAACCTGAGCACCTCCCTGCCCGTGCAGTTTGTGGTGAGCGGCACCGCCACCCCGGGGGTGGATTACTCTACCATACCGCCTGTGATCGTTATCCCGGCCGGGCAATCGGAATTTGTGTTGAATGTCAACATTCTGAATGACGCCCTGCTCGAAGGCGCTGAAACGGTGATCATCACACTGAACAACCCTTGCTCCTGCCTCAACCCGAATGAGACCCTGACAATTCTCGACCTCCCGGTATTGGATATTATGCCGGACTCTGTGACCATTTGCGGCCCCGGCACCGGCACCGTCAGCGTGAATGTGCTGGACGGTGTGGAACCCTACACCTACCAGTGGCAAAACGGCTCCACCGATCCCACGGCCACGCTTTTCGTCGGCACCTCCACCAACGTGCGCGTCACCGTCACGGATGCCTGCGGCAAAACCAAAGTAGCCACCGCCCGCATCAACGTACACCCGCTGCCGCGCGCCCAGCTCCTGCCCCCGGCGCCGCAAATTTGCGAAGCCGGCCAGGATGCCCTCATTAAGGTAAATTTCATCGGCACTGGCCCCTTCACCTTGGAATACATGCTGAACGGCGATCCTCAACCGCCGATAACCGACATCACCGTCAATCCCTATTTCCTCACCGTCAACCAACCCGGTCTGTACCAAATAACAAAAGTTACCGACTCGGAAGGCTGTGAGGGGACTGGCCAGGGGACTATTCTCGTCCAGACTTCTACCCTGGCGCTCACCGGCGTAGCCACCAATGTTCAATGCGCCAGCTCGAACAACGGCAGTATCAACACCACCGTCACCGGCGGGCAAGGGCCCTACAATTATACCTGGACCGGGCCGGTACCAATTGGAAACAACCCGGACCCAACGGGCCTCACTGCCGGCACCTACAACGTCACCGTTACCGACGGCTTCGGTTGCACCAAAGCGCAAACATTTACCATCATCGCCCCGAACGCCCTTACGCCCACCATTGCAGGCGTGCAAGGAACGAACTGCGCCAACCCGAACATCGGGAGTATCAACCTGGAAGTAAGCGGCGGGTTCCCCAATTATGCTTACAAATGGAGCCACGGCCCAACGGTGCAAGATCCCACCGGACTCACGGCCGGCACCTACACGGTCACGGTCACCGACCAATCGGGCTGTACCAGCACCCGGCAAGCAGTGGTTCCCGGTGATTTTGCCGCGCCCACGGCCAATGCCACGGTCAGTGGTACGCTCACTTGTGTGGTGACAACACTGACACTTGACGGCAGCGGCTCTTCCGCCGGACCAAATTTTAAATACCAGTGGACGGCAGCGCCGGGCAATATTGTCAGCGGCGACACCACCCTTAATCCGGTGGTCAATCAAGCCGGCAACTACATCCTGCAGGTGACCAACAAAACCAACGGTTGTAAATCGCTGGATACCGTAGCGGTGCAGGCCAACACCACTTTGCCTACTGCCGAAGCCGGTCCGGCCCAGACGATCACCTGCGCCGTTACCAACGCCACCCTCAACGGCACCGGCTCCTCCACCGGCGCTAATTTTTCCTATCAATGGACAGCCGGCCCCGGCGGTGTCATCCTTACCGGCGCCACTACGCTCAACCCGGTGGTTTCTACGGCTGCCACGTACACCTTGCTGGTCACCAACACCCAAACCGGCTGCACCAAAACCGACAATGTACTTGTAGGCCTGAACAACAACCCGCCCACAGCCGCGATCGCTCCGCCGGGCACCCTCACCTGTACCGTTTCGCAGGTTACGCTCAACGGCAGCGCTACTCCCGCCAACGGCACTTACGCTTACCAGTGGACGACAGTTAACGGCAACATCCAATCCGGACAAGCCAGCGCCAATGCCATTGTTACGGAAGAAGGCGACTACACCCTGGTGGTGACCAATACGCAAAACGGTTGTACCGACGATGCCAGCGTTTTTGTAAAACTCGACTTTACCGATCCGGCAGCCATCGTTGTGGTCAACGACCAAATTACCTGCAACAATCCTACTGTTACGATCAACGCCTCGGCGTCTTCCAATGGCCCGGGTTATAGCTTTTTCTGGAGCACCTCTGGCGGTGGCACCATCCTCAGCGGGTCCAACACACTGACACCGGTAGCCGGCACGCCGGGTTTTTACTCGATCATCGTGACCAATCTGGTGAACAACTGTACTGCTTCGGCCTCTGTGCAGGTCACCCAAAATACGATTCCGCCGGTAGTGAACCCAGGCGTACCCGGCACGCTCAACTGTACGACGACCCAATTGCAGCTGGGCGACCCGGCAACCGTCATACTGCCCAACATTACCTATCAATGGACCCACACGGCCGGGGGCAATATTATCAGCGGGGCCAACACGCCAAGTGTTATGGTCGACAAACCGGCCACGTACACCTTGTTGGTCACCAACACGCAAAACGGCTGTACCTCAACCGGCTCCACCCTTATTTCGCAAAATATTACCAACCCAAATGCCGTGGTCGGCACCCCAGGCCAGATCAATTGCGTGACCCCCACCCTGCAACTGAGCGGCGCAGGCTCCAGCACGGGCGCCAACATGAAGTACCAATGGACCACTTCAAACGGCAATATTGCCGCCGGCGCCACCACGCTCACACCAACGATCACCAGCGCGGGCACTTACACCCTGGTGGTCACCAATCAGACCAATGGTTGTACGACCAGCGCCTCCGCAACCGTCACTGCCAGCCTGACGCCGCCTACCGTAGCCGTGGCACAACCCAGCCTGATCACCTGCTTCCAGCCCCAGCAAGCGCTGAGCGGCGCCGGTACCAGCACCGGCCCGAATTTCAGCTACCAATGGGGCACGCCAAATGGCCAGATACTGAGCGGCGCCACCAGCCTCCAACCGGTAGTGGGGGCTGCCGGAACCTACAACTTGCTGGTTACCAACACCAGCAACAGCTGTACGGCTAGCGCATCGGTCACCGTAAACGCCGATGTGACACCGCCTGTCGCCAATGCCGGCCAGCAGCAAACACTCAACTGTACCAACCCCGCGCTCACCCTCAACGGCAGCGGCTCCAGCCAGGGCGCTGACTTCAGCTACCAGTGGACTGCCTTCGGCACCGGGCATATTATCCCGCCGAGCAACATCCTCAACCCCCAGGTTGACGAACCCGGCACCTATCAACTCGTTGTGACGAATACCTCGAACGGTTGCACCAATGCCGCTACCGTGCAAATTCTGGAAGACGACGCCGACCCGGTGGTAACCATCGCCACGCCAGGCATACTGAATTGCACCAGCAACCAGATCGCATTGAGCGGCGCAGGCTCCAGCAATGGGCCGAATTTCTCCTTCGCCTGGACGGGCCCGGGCGTCGTTTCCGGCGCGAACAGCTTGAATGCCA
>CAZVZH010000151.1:0-11120 GCA_964630705.1 uncultured Saprospiraceae bacterium
CATTTCTGACAAAAGCCGAAGCCCAAACGGCTAAAAACCTCGAAGGCGACTGGGTGTCGGCCGACGACCCAAAATCGGAAATTCAAATCGCCAGGGGTTTGTACACCGACCGCTACGACGGGGAAGACCTGGGCGGCTCCCCCTACCTTTTTGCACCGAAATGCCCGGAAAGTTGCGCGGCGCCGGAAGGCACAGGCCCTTGCCTGCAAGTACTTGGGCAAGACGAAATGTGCTACGCCATCGTGTTTGCCAACGGCAAAACCTTGCAGTTGTCGCTCATTGGCGGGACGGGCAAAACCTTGAATTTTAAACGGAAATAGTACCTGTTTTCAGCCAGGGCAGCAGGCGGTTGAACCCCTCGCCTGCTGCTACGATCCGGACCCAGTAGTGGCCGGGCGGACCAATGCGTTTTTGCACCCGCAAAGGCAATGCCCCCTGTGCGCGGCAGCGCAACCGGGCGCGGTCGTCGTACACTTCCACGAAAGCGGAGCCGCCGGTAAACGCGGGGATGTCGAGTTGCGGGCCGGGTTCCAGCCGCGTCAGTTGCCGGCGCCGGAATTTCCATTCGGCAATAGCGGCGGGCAGGTTTTTATCGCGCACCATTTCAAACAGCAGCCGGTGACCGTGGTTGTTGAGGTGGGCGCCGTCGCCGATGACCAGTTTGGGGTTGGGCAGGTGATCAGGCAGCGCCAGCGGCGACCAAAAGTCGAGCGCCTGAGCGCCGTACCGACTGAGGATGGCGTCGCGCACCTGTATCTGGATGTCGATCTGCCGGGGCGAAAACGCGCGGGGCTGGGTAGTGGCGATCCACACCGGCACGCCGGCGGCCTGGGCAGCCTGGGCGATGGCTTCGAAGTTGCGCATTTGCTCCGTTGCGCCATAAAAGGCCGCCGCGTCGTTCGACGGTACGTTGACGAGCACAGCGTCGGGCAAGTACGACAAGGCTTTGGTAATGTTGCGTTCCGGATCGGGTACGGGGCGCGCCGGCGGGGGGCGGTGGCCCGTTGGCAGCAACTGGTAGGTTTGCTGGCCCCCCAGCGCCAGGTTGACCACTTCATTACCGGGATTCAGGTTTTTGAGGTAAGCCCGATACAGATTGACCCAGCCGTTTTCGGGCGGCTCGGCGCCCTGGCCGGCTGCGGTGGAGGAGCCGATGACGGCAATGCGTATGGCGGGCTGCATGGATCGAAAAACTTTACCGGACCAGCCGACGTATCATACCTCCATCGGATCTATCTCCTCCGCTGAAACGCCGTATTTTTTCATAAAATCCTGCACTGCCTTGTCGCTCACCTTGCCCTGCCGGTGCAGCAGGCGCACGGCGGCGTAGGCGATGTATTTGGCGCTCACCTGGAAGTAGTCGCGCAGGCTTTCGCGGCTTTCCGACAAGCCGAAACCGTCGGTGCCGAGCGCCGTGAAATCGGCGGGCATCCAGGGCGCCAGGCATCCGGGCGTCATTTTCACCCAGTCGCTGGCGGCTACGAATACGCCGTCTTCACCGGCAAGCGCTTGCTGCAGGAAGGGCACCTTTTCTTTTTCACCCGGGTGGAGCAGGTTCCAACGGTCGCAGGCCTGGGCGTCGCGGTACAGCTCGCTCCAGGAAGTGGCGCTCCAGATGTCGGTGCTCACGCCTTCGTTTTCGAGGATTTCGGCGGCTTTCAGCGCCTGGTCGGCGATAATGCCAGAGGCCAGCAGGTGGGCTTTGATGCCGGCCTTGGCCGATTTTTTCGCCGATTTTTTAAACCGGTACAAGCCGCGGCGGATGCCATCCTCTACTTTTTCAGGCATGGCTGGCATGGGTAGGTTTTCGTTGTAGAGCGTGATGTAGTAAATTTTATGCTCGTTGTTCAGGTACATTCGGCGGATACCGTCGTGTACGATCACGGCCAGCTCGTAGGCAAAAGCGGGGTCGTAGCTGATGACAGCCGGGATGGTTTGAGCAATCAGGTGCGAATGGCCGTCCTGGTGTTGCAATCCCTCGCCGTTGAGGGTAGTGCGGCCGGCGGTGGCGCCAAGCAAAAAGCCCTTGCAGAGGGTGTCGGCGGCCGCCCACACCATGTCGCCCACGCGCTGGAAGCCGAACATGGAATAGTAGATGTAAAACGGAATGGTGGGGATGCCGTGGATGCTGTAGGCCGATCCGGCAGCGGTGAACGAGGCCGTGGCGCCGTCTTCGTTGATGCCCTCCTGGAGCACCTGGCCGGTTTTCGACTCCTTGTATTTGATCACCGAAATACCGATTTCCAGCGGGGTGTACAATTGGCCTTTTTGGTTCCAGATTTGGGCGGAGTTGAACAGGGGTTCCATGCCGAAGGTTTGGGCTTCGTCGGGCACGATGGGCACCACGTATTTGCCAACCTCTTTGTTCCGGATCAACTGTGTCATGATGTCGATCATGGCCGCTGTGGTAGAAAAGGATTTGCCGCCGGCAGCTGCGCTACCCTGGAGTTGTTTTTCAAAAAGCGCCAGTTCGGGAAGTTCAAAACGCGGGTAGTCTTCCGAACGGTCGGGCATATATCCGCCGAGGGCTTTGCGGCGCTCGTGGAGGTAGCGGGTGGCGGGGTCGTCAGGGCCGGGAAACCAGAATTTGGCGGCTTTAGCCTCCTCGTCGCTGATCGGAATTTCGTAGCGGTTTTTGGTTTCGATGCGGGCTTCATCGCTGATGTCTTTCGTTTGGTGGGCCTTGTTTTTGCCTTCGGCGGCTTTGCCCATGCCGTAGCCTTTCACGGTTTTTACAATGATGGCTACGGGTTTGTCAGAGCGGACAGCGCGTTCGTAAGCGGTAAAAACCTTGAGCGCGTCGTGCCCGCCGCGGCGCATGTTGCGCAGTTGCTCATCGGTGTAATCAGCCAGCAAGGCAGCGATGCGCTGGTCGTCGCCAGTGAGTTTTTGGCGGATTCCGGCGCCGTCGAGGTTGCTCATTTCCTGAAAATCGCCGTCGACAAGGCTTTCGAGGCGTTCGAGCAGAATGCCGTCCTGATCTTTGGCCAGCAGCTCGTCCCAGTCGCTGCTCCACACCACTTTAATCACATCCCAGGAGGCGCCAAAAAAGTGGCGCTCGACTTCCTGGACGATCTTGCCGTTGCCGCGCACCGGGCCGTCGAGGCGTTGAAGGTTGCAGTGGACCACGAACACGAGGTTGTCGAGGTTTTCTCGGGCGGCCATGCCGATGGTGCCGTAGATTTCCGGTTCATCGATTTCGCCGTCGCCGATGAAGTGCCAGACTTTGCCGCCGTTGGCCGGTTTGAGGCCCCGGTTTTCCAAATATTTGATAAATCGGGCCTGGTAAACGGCCGTCATCGGGCCAAGGCCCATGCTCACCGTGGGCGCCTGCCAAAACTGCGGCATGCGGCGCGGGTGCGGGTAACTCGATACGCCGCCGAGGAGTTCCTGCCGGAAATCGGCGATTTGCTGTTCGGTCAGCCGGCCTTCCCACACCGCGCGGGCGTAAATGCCCGGCGATGCATGGCCCTGGAACATGAACAGGTCGCCGCCATATTCGGCTGTGCGCTTGCGCAAAAAGTGGTTGAACAACACCTCAAGCATGGTGGCTGCCGCGGCGAAGGTAGCGATGTGGCCGCCGAGGGCCAGGTCTTTGTCCTGCGCTTGCAACACCATAGCCTGGGCGTTCCAGCGGATGATATTTTCGATGCGCCGCTCGAGTTCGAGGTCGCCGGGGTAGGCGGGCTGCTCATCGGCGGGGATGGTGTTGCGGTAGGGCGTGTTCAGCGCTGAGCCGCCGGTGGCGGCGCCGTAGCGGGCGAGCAGGTAGCGCAGGCGCTGGAACAATTCGGCGCTTTTGGCGCGGCCGTGGGCTTCGATGACCTCTTCGAGCGCTTCCAGCCATTCTTCCTGTTCGAGGCGCCAGTCGTCGAGTTGTATGTTGTTTCCCATGTGTGTGGTAAGATGGATTGGTGGAGGTGAAACCGGTTTTTTGACTGGGCAAAAATAGGCGTTGCCGGGGAAATGCCGGCATGAAAGGGCAACAAAGGGTAGGGGAGGAAGTTGTGGGTGGATTTACCACAATAAGCACATAAAAGCACTAAAACACACTAAGGTTCACAGGCTCTTAGTGTGTTTTAGTGCTTATAAGTGCTTATCGTGGTGTAATTGGGAAATCGTTATTTCTGGTACAAATGCACCCAATGGCCGCGCCAGGCAAATTTTCCGGCTCGTTCGTTTTCGGCGCCTTCCGCCAGTGCGGCTACTTGTTGGAAGGCGGCGGAAACGGCTGCCGTAGAACCGGTCTCCGTCGCTTTAGCGGCCACCGCTTCGGCGGCATAACCGTGCAGCAAAGCCGGATATTGGCTCCGGAAAAGCTCGGGCCGACCGAAAATATCTACACCTACTACTTTTCCGTTGCACACGGCGACCAGGCCTACCGCATTGGGCAGTTCGGAAAATTTGCCTTCGAAAAAGCGCAGGTAAGCGTCGCGTTCGTTTTTGCGGGCATTTTCATTTTCCAGGGCAGCGTAGGCCTTGGTGCCCGATTCGGCCTCGTTGGCCGACGTCACCTGGGCCACCGCGCTCCACACCGCGCTCTGGTTGCCGTCATACACCGCCTGGCGCACTTGCGGGCTGGCCACATGGTAGTATCCGCGAAAAGCGGCCAGCTGTTTTTCGGCGGCCGGGGCATCGGGGTTGTAGTAACTCGAGCGGCCGGCTTCGACGCAGAACACTTCGATGTTTTTGACGGTGCCGGGCGGAATTACGTCGTCGTGGGCGATCACCCGGTCCTGATTGCCGCCGGTCACGACATCGCCGGCCATGAGAAAAATGGTTTCCGGACTTTTGTTTTGGACGGTGAGGCCGTTGTACCAGTTGTCGATGGAGCGGCCGAATTGTTTGCGTTCGGTGATGCGAAAACCGGGGGTTTGCATGCCTGTGCCAAGCGGCTGGAGTACAGCCAGGGCGGCGTTGGCTTCCAGGTTTTCGGCCTTGGCGCAAATGGGGTAGAGGCGCAGGTTTTTAAAATTCCACTCCGGGTTTTCGGTTAGTCGGAGCTCCAGGCCGGCCATTTGGGCCGGTTCATTTTTTCGGCCAGTAGCTGAATCGGCAGTGTTTTCCGTGCAAGAAAAGACGAGCAGGAGGGCAAAACTGGCAACCAGGGCAAGATTTTTCATACGAGCAGTTTAAAATTTGAGAAGGCTTCCAAAAGTACGGGACTTTATTTTTTTTAAAAAATTTGCCGACGGCTGTAACATACTTTTCTTCAGGCCGTCTTTCCATCGATTCTTAGCACAACAGGCGGCTACCGGCTAACCATGAACTGGACGATCTTCCACCAACACATTTTCCCGATCCGGCACAAGCTCTACCGATTTGCCCTGCGCATTACGGGCAACGTGCAGGAGGCAGAAGATGTAGTGCAGGAAGTGCTCGAGCGGGTGTGGAAAACGCCGGAGGACAAAAGCGGCGAGATTCAAAACTGGGAAGCCTGGTGCATGACGCTTACCCGCAACCGCTCCGTCGACCGGTACCATCACCAAAACCAGCGCCGCACGACCCCACTCGATGCCGGCCTGAGCCACCACGCCGTCGGGCACGACCCCGCTCGCAGCGCCGAACTGCGCGACTTGGCCGCTCAGGTCCGCCGGCTGATGGCCCAACTGCCCGAAAAACAGCGCCTGGTAATGCACCTACGGGATATCGAAGAACTGCCGTACGAAGAAATCGCTCAAGTGCTCGATATCTCGCTCGATCAGGTAAAAGTAAACCTGCACCGCGCCCGGAAAACCATCCGCCAGCACTTGCTGGCTACCGATGCAACCCTTTTGACCGCCAAAAATTCAACTGCATTATGAAATCGTACGCCGATCTGGAACAACTGCTCGACCGTTACTGGGAGGGCGAAACTTCCCTGGAAGAAGAACAATGGCTGAAAAAGCAATTTGAGTCGGGGCAATACCCGTCGGCGCTGAACCGCGAAGCCCGGTATTTTCTCGGCCTTTTGGCAGAGCAATCGGTAGAACTGCCGGCCGCACCGACTACCAGGCCCCTTGCCCGAAGGCTGCCAATTTTCCAGTTAACAGCCGCAGCTGCCGTTGCACTTTTGCTCACGGCGGGCTTGTGGTGGTGCCGGCAGCCAGCCGATCCTGCCCCGGTTCAGCCGATTGCTGCGCAGCAGCCTTCGGTGTCGCCTGACCCGGCTCCGAACGTTGACCCAGCACCATCGCCCAACATTGCCGTAGCGCAACTGCCGGCACCGCGCCACCGGCGCCCCGCCGGCTCCGCTGTTCCGCCCGCTCCTCCCATCGCCGCCGACACCTACGACGATCCGGAGCAGGCGCTCGAAGAGATCAGGGCTGCGTTGGCGCTGGTGTCTTCCAAAATTAACCGCAGCCGGCGCACGCTCGACAGGGGTTTGCAGGAAATAGACCGCCTGGAAATCGTTTTTAAAAAGAAAAAAGAATCATCCGGTTAGTAGGGGCGCCCCTCGCGGCCGCCTTCGCAACCGCCCAAATTCGGGCGGCCGGCGTTGTTCGGGCAGCCGCAAGGGCCGCCCTTACAGCTGCCCCGAATGGAGTACATTCATCCACCCATTTTATAAAATTAAGCTATGAAAAAATTCTTGATTGGGCTGCCGCTGTTTTTCCTGCTGGTGGCCTCGGCATCTGCACAGAACGACGCGATTAACCGCTTTTTTAACCAGTACATGGAAGACGAGCGCTTCACCGTGGTTTTCGTAAGCCCGAAAATGTTCAGCCTGGTCGCCAAGATCAGCACCGACGACCCGGAATGGGAAAAATTCCGGGAGGTTGTCGGCGGCCTCACCGGCCTGCGGGTACTCACTTCCGACAGTCTGGAAGGCGGCCTGAAAATGTATAAAGAAGCCCTTGGCAAAGTGCCGGCATCCGAATACTCCGAACTGCTGACGGTGCGCGACGGCCAGGAAAACGTGCGCATTTGGGTCAAAGACCAGGGCAACATCATCCACGAACTGCTGCTGCTCGTGGGCGCCCCCGACGAATTCGTGCTGCTGAGCCTCACCGGCGTCATCGATCTCGATAAAATTTCGGCGCTTTCCAAAGGCCTGGACATCGACGGGGTGAAACATCTGGACAAAGTAAAAGGCAACCGCTAGACTCAGATTTTTCACACACCGGCGCTGGGTTCACCAGGCCGGCCAAATCGAAATGGTATGAAAACAATGCTCATCTTCCTGTTCGGCTGCCTGGCGGCGTTCACCCTGAACGCGCAAGACCACGGCCTATACTGGAAATATAAAGATTACGACGGCGCTATTGCCGTCACGGCGCCACGCTGGCTCATTCACGCCGGCTCCTGGTTTGTCGATGAGAAAGCCAACCGCAGGCTGGTGCGCAAAGTGCGCAAAGCGCGGGTACTGGTGTTCGAAGACGGCCAAAACCCGGTGCGCGACCGCGATTTGCGGCGTTTTTACAAAAAAGCCAAACGGCGGGGCCTCGATGAATTGCTCCATGTGCGCGACCGCGACACCCGCGTGTGGGTGTTTGCCCGGGAGCGGCGCTCGGTCATCCGAAAGGTCGTTGTGCTGGTGCGCGAGCCGGAAACGTTTGCCCTGGTTGGCCTGCGCTGCAAACTGCGGCTCGATGAAATCGGATCCTTACTAAAAAAACTGCCCAAGGAGCAAAAAAGCGACGAGAACGAAGGCGTTCCGCTGCTTCCGGCCAATGTGCGCTCAGTAATCCGGCTTTGATCGCCGGAATAGTGCGGGTCAAATAAAAAATCCCCCGTAGCATGCTGCTGCGGGGGATTTTTGTTGATCTTATAGAAGTTTACTCTTCATCATCATCGGGTTTTGCGGCGCGGTAGCCGGCATCTTCCATGGAGTTGCCGAGGTCCCAGTCTTCGCCGCCGGAGCGAGATTGTTTGCCGGTGATGCGCACCTTGTCGCCGATGGGTTTGGCGGAAGGTCGGCTGTCGCCCATGTCATCGAAGGGGTCGCCGCTGCCGGAGGAGTCGCCGGGGTTTTCCCGGGTTGAGTTGGCGATATTTTTTCCATCGATGCTTTTGGTGGCATGCGGCACCAGGCGAAGGCGGTTTTTATCGATCAGTTGCCCGGTCACCGTGCAGACGCCGTAAGTTTTATTTTCGATGCGCAACAGGGCATTTTGCAGGTCTACAATATGCCGCTGTTGACGGGCGGCCATGCGTTGCAGCAATTCGAGGTCGGTATGGGCAGTGGAGTCGTCGTACCAGTCGCCGCCTTGCTGGTTGAAGCCGTTTTCGTTGAGTTCTTCGATCTGGCGCTGCGTGAACTCCAATTCTTCCTGCGCTTTGGCGAGTTTGTCTTCAATCAGGGTTTTGAACTCCTGCAAATCGGCGTCGCTGTAGCGGACTGTTGAGTCGTGTACCATGTGTTGGGCGTTGTTTTGTGGCAAAAAAATTGGGGATGTGTTGGAATAGGGCGCAAAATTAGGTCAAAAAAAACTTTGGGCAATTGCCCGGACTAAAAATTTATTGCACACTTAAAATTGCGCCCGCCGATTATTCTTTCTTTTTCGAGGGAGAAGTAGTGGGCTGATTTGCTGCGGATGGTCTGCCCTTTTTCAAAAAAAAACTGCTGGGTTCGGCCGAACGAAATTCGGCCAGGCGCCGGGAAAAATGTTGTACCTTTGTGCACCTGGTTGGATTTTTTCCGTTATTCCAAACAAACATTGGAATATTGACTAAAAACAGCCCCTCAATCAGAACATCATTTTTTTTAAGTTTCAGCCCGCCGTATGGTCGATACAAAAACTACGTCCCGCTCCCAATCGCGTCCGAAAAAAAAGCTTGCGCAACCGGCATTTGACCGGGAAGAAGTGCTGCGCGATTTCCGGATATGCTGCCTCAGCCGGGAAGCCAGCATTCTGGCGCGCAAGGAAGTGCTGACGGGTAAAGCCAATTTCGGCATCATCGGCGACGGCAAGGAAGTGGCGCAGGTAGCCATGGCCAAAGCCTGGCAAAAAGGCGACTTCCGCTCGGGCTACTACCGCGACCAAACGCTGATGTTGGCGCTCGACCTCATGAATCTTGACGATTTTTTTGGCCAGTTGTACGGCGATCCCGAAAACGACAAATTTTCTGGCGGCCGCCAAATGAACTGCCACTTCGCTACGCCTTTCCTGGATGAAAACGGCGCCTGGCTCGACCTGAAAAACCGCTTCAACATCTCCTCCGACGTGTCGCCCACCGCCGGCCAAATGGCCCGGGCCCTGGGCCTGGCTTTCGCCTCGAAAAAATTCCGCGAGCAGCCGCAACTTTCTGGAAATCTCTCCGACAAGGGCAACGAAGTCACCTTTTGCACCATCGGCGACGCCTCCACCTCCGAAGGCGCTTTTTGGGAAACAGTCAACGCCGCGGGCGTGCTGCAAGTGCCGCTGGCCATTTCGGTGTGGGACGATGGCTACGGCATTTCCGTTCCAAAAAAATACCAAACCTCCAAGGAAAACATTTCCGAAGTGCTCAGCGGCTTCGAAGGCGAAGGTGGCCTGGATATTTATACCGGCAAAGCCTGGGATTATGCGGGCCTTTGCGAACTCTACCAAACCGGTATCGCCGCTATGCGGAAATCGCACCGCCCGGCCTTGTTCCACATCCAGGAAGTCACCCAGCAGCTGGGCCACTCCACCTCCGGCGACCACCGGCGGTACAAAAGTCCGGAGCGGCTGGCCTTCGAGGAGGCCTACGACTGCAACAAACGCATGGCCGATTGGATGATCGAAACGGCTATCGCTACCGAAGCGGAAATCCAGGCTATCCAGGCCGAAGCCAAAAAAGAAGCCACCGCCGCCGCGCAACGCGCCTACCGGCACTACCACGACGCCGTGGCTGCCCAGCGGCAAACCCTGGCCGACTGTTTGCAGGCCGCCCGCGCCGCACACCCCGAAGCGGCCCTGGCCGAGCTGAGCGGCGAGTTGGAAAAAATGCGCGATCCGCTGCGTTTTGAGTTGCTGAAAATTGCCCGTCGCGCCCTGTTTGCCCTGGCCGGCGTGTCGAGCGCGGCCAAGGCCCAACTGGCCGCTTTTGCCGGGCAGGAGCAAGCCAACGGCGAGCGCTGGTTTTCTGAAAACCTGTACAGCAATTCCCCAAAATCGGCGCTGAAAGTACCCGTTGTGCCGCCGCAATACGCGCCCGACGCGCCCCACAAAGACGGCTACGAAATTCTGAACGCCTGCTTCGACGCCAATTTCGAGCAAATCCCCGAACTGTTTGCCTTTGGCGAAGATGTCGGCCACATCGGCGACGTGAACCAGGGCATGCGCGGTATGCAGGAGAAATACGGTATCGAGCGCGTGTTCGACGTGGGCATTCGCGAATGGACGATCATGGGCCAGGCCATCGGTATGGCCATGCGCGGCCTGCGGCCTATTGCCGAAATCCAGTACCTCGACTATTTGCTCTACGGCTTGTCGCCGCTGTCCGACGACCTGTGTACCCTGCGCTGGCGCTCCAACAACCAGCAGGCCGCGCCGGCTATCATCCGCACGCGGGGGCACCGGCTGGTGGGCGTGTGGCACGCCGGCTCGCCCATGGGCATGATGCTCGGCTCTTTGCGTGGCATGTACTTTTGCGTTCCACGTAACATGACCCAGGCCGCCGGCATGTACAACACGCTCTTGCAAAGCGACGACCCGGCCATTGTGGTCGAGTGCCTCAACGGCTACCGCCTGAAAGAAGCCTTGCCCGACAATATCGGCAGCTTCACCGTGCCGCTCGGCGTGCCCGAGGTGCTGCGCGAAGGCGCCGACCTGACGCTGATCACCTACGGCTCCTCCGTGCGCGTGGCCGAGGAAGCCTGCGATTTGCTGGCTGCCCACGGTATTTCCGTCGAACTGGTAGACGTGCAAACGCTGCTGCCGTTCGACCTGCCGGAGATTTGCCTGAAATCGCTGAAAAAAACCAACCGCGCCGTTTTCCTCGACGAAGATTTCCAGGGCGGCGCTACGGGCTACCTGATGCAACAGGTGCTCGATCGCCAGGGCGGCTACCGCTACCTCGATTCGGCTCCAGTAGCCGTTGCAGCAAAAGACCACCGCCCGGCTTACGGCCAGGACGGCGATTATTTCAGCAAACCCCAAGTGGAAGATGTGTTCGAGGCGGTGTACGGGCTGATGCGGGAGGCGGAACCGGGGCGGTTTGGGGCGTTGTAGGGG
>CAZVZH010000152.1:0-11015 GCA_964630705.1 uncultured Saprospiraceae bacterium
CCTCTAACCTTCTAACCAGAAACCCTCTAACCTTCTAACCAGAAACCCTCTAACCCTCTAACCAGAAACCCTCTAACCCTCTAACCAGAAACCCTCTAATCTATTTTTTTACCAGGTGGATGCGCTGAAAAACCCGGCCCAGGTTGTCTTCAAGCGCCAGGAAGTAGTTGCCGGCGGGTTGGGAAGCGAGCGCGTAGCGTTCGCCCGGCGTAGCGGTGAAACGGGCTACTTCGCGGGCTTCGGCAGAAAACACCCGGATGCGGCTGACGGCATCGGCATTTTCCAGTTGGAAGAAATCGGTCGTGGGGTTCGGGTATACCTTGACGTTGGCCAGCGGCAGGTCAGCGGCGCCCGACAGGGGCGACGTGAACAAGAAGGTCACGTTGACGCTGTCGGCCGGGTTGTTCTCATTCGACATTTTCAGGCGAATGATGCCCGAGGCGCCCACAATGCTGTCGTAGTTAAGGAAGTGCATGATGATATTGCCGGAGGTATTGGCCGGAATATCGAAGGTTTTGGTACTGACGATGGGCGTGTAGCACAGGTTGAGGTCGCACACTTGGGTGTAGCAGCCGGCGGTTTTTTCCACCTCGGTGCGGGTCCAGCGGATGGTTTGCGTGCTGTTGGTCGTGTTGGTGATGGTAAAATGGCCTTCCACATCGGGCTCGTGGTGCGGGGCAATGGTCCAAACCTGCGTAGCGCTGACGCTAAAAGTGGTTTGGGCCATAAGGGCGGCAGAAAATGCCGTCAGGATAAAGAGGAGTGTACAGAAGCGTTTCATAGGCGGACAGTCTATTTTTTAGCTGGTTTGTAATAATTTAGCCAAAGGTACGCCAGTGGGCACGAAAGGCCGCCCTATTTTTGTTTGCCCAGCCGGTTTTTTTGGTCGGTTGTTGGCTATTAGCAAAAATTATGATGCGGAAATTACGGGTACTCCTGCTCCTCTGTTGCCTCAGCTATACGAGCTGGGGCCAAGTTCCTTCCGGTTCCATAGCGCCTGATTTTACCGCCACCGACCTGAACGGACAGAGCTGGCGGCTGTACGATTTGTTGAATCAGGGCAAAATAGTGGTACTCGAAATTTCAGCCACCTGGTGCCCGCCTTGCTGGGCTTATCACAACAGCCACGCCATGCACCAATTTTATGAGCAATACGGCCCGAACGGCGCCGACAAAGCCCGGGTGCTGTTTGTCGAAGGCGATCCGGCAACCAATGTCAACTGCCTGTACGGCTCAGCCGGCTGCAACAATTACACCCCAGGCAACTGGGTAAGCGGCACGCCGTTTCCCATTATCAACAGCGCCGCAATTGCCGACTCCTTCCGGGTAAAATACTACCCCACTATTTACGTGATTTGCCCCAACCGGAAAGCTTACGAGATTGGCCAGTGGAACGCCACCGACATCTGGGAACAAGCCCGCAGTTGCCCGGTAGCCGCCGGCGCCGACAATGCCGGAATTTTTAACTACTCCAACGGCACGGTGCTCCACGAGGTCTGCGAATCACTCGACCTCAAACCTGCCTTTTCCCTCATCAACCTGGGCGCCAACACACTCACCCAAGCCACTGTAGCCCTCCACTGGGAAAACCAAACCGTGCAAACCATCGAGTGGACCGGCAACCTCAACCTCTACGGCGAGGCGCCCATCGCGTTTGATCCCTTGCCCATCCAAACCGCCGGGCGCCTGGAAACCCGGCTCACCAGCGTAAACAACCGCCCCGTCGACGACGATCCGGCCAATAACTTTTTGGAAGACAGCTTCAAAACAGCACGTGCCTTCAACAGCCTCCAGGTGCTGCTCAAACTGCGCACCGACCAGTACGGCGCCGAAACATACTGGGAACTGCGCGACGAGCAGGGCGCCGTGCTCGACTTCGGCGGCAACCAGGCCGTAGGACCGAACGGCGGCGGCAAATTCAGCGGCATCAACGGCGGCCCGGGCGCCTATGGCAACAACCACCTCGTACGCGATACCTTTTTCCTGCCTAAGCCCGGCTGCTATTCTTTCCACATCGTCGACGCCTACGGCGATGGCATGTGCTGCAACTACGGCAACGGCTACTACAAACTCTACAACCTCGACGCCCCCGCCAATCCCATCATCTGGGGCGGCCAATTCAAAGCCTACGACGATCGCGCCTTCAGCACTGAAATAGCCACCAGCACGCTAGGTGCCGACGCAACCCAGCGGCCCAGCCTGCAACTGTTTCCCAACCCGGCGCAAGAACAAGTCCGGCTCCAACTGGACCTGCCGCAGGATTGCCGGGTCGCCGTTTCCCTGACCAACTCCTTGGGCCAGCTCGCCCACCAGGAAAACCCGCTGCAACTACCCGCCGGAACACACCAAATCACCCTCGCCATAGGCGAACTTCCGGAAGGTCTGTACGGGCTGAGCGCACAAATTGGATCGGAGCAAGTAGTTCGCAAACTACTGATCCTGAGGTAGTACGGGATTGGTACGGGCGGACAGGATTATCAAGAGTAATTCAAGTTATCCTGTTAATCTTGTCTATCCTGTCCGCCTTCTAAAATCCCGAAAACCCTGTCTAGCGCTTGACCA
This sequence comes from uncultured Saprospiraceae bacterium, assembly GCA_964630705.1. Classification (GTDB taxonomy): domain Bacteria; phylum Bacteroidota; class Bacteroidia; order Chitinophagales; family Saprospiraceae; genus M3007. The sequence continues at coordinate 2,563 of CAZVZH010000152.1, forward strand.
ACACCGCGGCAGCCACTTGCCGCCCCGCCGCATTTTCCAGTAAAATTCCATACCTGCCGGCCGGCCAGCTGCCACAATCGACCGGCCAACTGTGCGAACCCGCCGGAAATTGCCGGTTCGGGGCGCGCAAAACCTCGCGCCCCTGCAAGTCGAAAACCCGCAACCGAAGTACTCCTGGTTGTACGATCGTGAAATCAACTACCGCCTGATCCGTAGCAGGGTTGGGCCGTAGCTGCAGGCGCACAGCAGCTTCCGGAGCCTGCGTACCCACCACTTCTTCAAGAGGCGTCTGCCAAACACCCAGGCCATGCGTGGCCACGCGCAACTTCCGGTCGGGCGTAGCGCTCAGATGATGCACCAGTAAGGCCTGCGGCGCGCCGCCGGAAAACAACTCCCAGGAATCGCCGCCGTTGCGCGACAACCACACCCCCAGGTCGTTGCCTACATACACGTGCTGGGGCCACATTGGGTCGACAAAAACCGAATTGGTCGGCACATCGGGCAAGCCGTTGTCGATGTTGACCCAGCTGACCCCGCCGTCGGTAGTGCGCCATACATGACCAGTATTAAAGCCGGAAAAAACCGCATAAGCCCGGTTTTTAAAATTTCCGTCGGGCACGTAAGCAATATCCATACACAGCCGGTCGGGCAATCCGGTCATTTCCACGGCCAACCCGTTCGCCGCATTGACCCGGAACACCCGGGCTTTCGCCGACACCAAAGGCGCCGTGCTGCACAGCAGCTGGTTTACGTTGAACGGATCGATAGCAATGGTCAGGACAACGTCGCCGCCAGCCAGAAAACCGTTGGTGGCGTTTGTCCAGCTTTCGCCGCCGTCGTTGGAGCGATGCAGGCTCTGCGCGCCGGCGTACATAATATCGGGGTCGGACCCAGCCAGCTCGAAGGGGCCGTTGAACGCTGCCTCTTCGCCGCCCATTTCGTTGCCGGTGATGTTGTAAAAATTTTGCCCGCCGTTGACGCTTTTGTACAGGTTGAGGTACTGCGAAGAGCCGTACATAATATTATCGTCGGCAGGGTTAATGGCTGCGCATTCGCCATCGCCGCCGAGCACGCGGGTCCAGGCGTCTTCGCCAGTGTAAATGGCCGTAGAGTTGTCCTGCATACCACCGATGCAAAGCAGCGGGTTGGTGGTGGAGTTGCCCAGGTTGGCGTAAAACTGCTGGGTTTGGTAACCGCCGTTGCGGCCCTCCCAGTTTTCGCCGCCGTCGTACGACACGAAAATACCGCCATCGGTCACGCAGTACACTTTTTTGGGGTCGTTCTCCAGCCAATACACCCGGTGGATGTCGGCGTGCACATAGTTGGGCGGGCCCTCGGGGCCGCCAGCCGGCACCTGCCCGAAATACCAGGCCGACCAGGAGGTTTTGCGCTGCACGTTTTGCCCACCGTTGGTCGACTTCCAGCTGTCGATGCCCACCCAAATAAAGGTATTCGGGTCGGTCGGGTGGGTCGCTACATCGTGGGAATACCAACCCTGGTAGCGGCAAACGTCGGTACTGTTGACTTTCGCCCAACTGTCGCCGCCATTGGCGCTACGGTACAGGCCTTCCTGCACAAAGTTGTTGCCCACGGAGGCATACACCACATTGGGCGCGCCCGGGCAAATACTCAGCAGGGTTTTACCTGAAAAACTGGCAGCAATCCCGTTGGCGAGTTGTTGAAAGCTTTGTCCGCCATCCTTAGAGCGAAAAACGCCGCTGACCGCTTCGTCGTCGAGCGAGCCGTGGGTGACGAACACCGTGCCAGTATCGGCCGGACTCAATTCGATATCCACCGCCATAGCCCGGTTGTGCACCGTTTGCCAGGAAGCGCCGGCGTCGTAGCTGCGCAGCAAGCCTTCCGACGTGGCGGCATACACCGTGGCCGGGCGCAACGGATTGATCTTGATATCCTGCACCCCGCGCAAGTCGCCGTACGACCAGTCCAGGCTTTTCGACCAGCTCGCGCCGCCGTCCGTACTTTTTAAAATACCGATCCCGTAGGTACCCCGCGTCGTGCGAAAAGCGACGTTGGGCATGGAATTTTCCAAATTGTATACCTCGCCGGTGCCGATGTACAGCACCTGCGGGTTGGCCGGGTCGATGGCCACCGCGCTCACCCCGAGTACCGGGAAGCCGGTTTCGATGCGGTGCCAAGCCTTGGCGCCGCGGCCGGCTGTCGTCGATTTCCACAAACCGCCGGAGGCGCTGCCGGCGTACAAAATATTGGTATCCACCGGGTGAACAGCCAGGCAAAGGGTGCGGCCGCCGATGTTTTTCGGCCCGATCGCCTCCCAGGCGCCGCTGCGGTCGGCGCCGCGCAGCCGGGTTTCCAGCTGCATGGCCGCCAAGGCTTCCGCATATTTTTCGGTGTAAAAACGGCCGTCGGGGTAGCTGCGTGCCATAGCCCACAAACGCAGGCTTTCACCGGCGTGGGAAGGGCGGTGTGCAGATTTTTCAGAACGAAAATGTGTGCAGGTCAGGGCCAGGCAGGCGAAGAGCAAAAGCAGGTAAAAACGATGCATCCGGAAGTTTTTCCGGCCAAAATCTGGTTTTTATTGGACAGGGTTTGCAGGATTTTCGGGTTTGGACAGGATCGACACTATAAAATGGAATAGAAGAGTCCACCGGATTTATTTCGAAACTACTCCTGCGAATCGGGGGTAAAATTTAGCCTTGGGAAGAGAAAAAAAATCCGCGTCTGCGCTACCTGGCGCTACCTGCCGAAGCATTTTTCCCGCTTTTTTATCCAAATACGCAAATCTGCGTAGCGGCTTTACGCATTCCCGCCGATGTAGCCGGCAGAGCGGCACCCCCACTTTTGTGTCGTAATCTTCAGGTGAGATTCCCGCCGACAACCCGCCACCTAAAGTGAAAACACACACCGTTCAACTACTATGAAAAAGGTTCTAAAAATTTTCGGCTACCTCCTGCTCGGCCTGCTCGTGCTCGTACTCGGCATGGCTGCCTACATCCAAATCAGCCCCTTTCCCACCTACCACGATGTGCCCGTGCCCGATATCAAAATTGTGCCCGACAGTGCCCGCCTCGCCGAGGGCGCCCGCCTCGCCACCACGATTTGCGCCCACTGCCACCGCGGCGCCGACGGCAAACTCAGCGGCGCATTGTGGATCGACGATCCCGATTTCGGGAAAATCTGGTCGGCCAATATTACCCAAGACCCCAAAGTCGGCATCGGCCGCTACACCGACGGCGAACTGGTACGCGTGTTGCGCACCGGCATCAAGCGCGACGGCCATTTTGCCGGCCCGTTTATGAACTTCGGCAACCTGGCAGACGAAGACATTGCCTCGATAATCGCTTTCCTCCGCTCCGATGCGCCCCAGGTGCAGCCCTCACCCAACCGCCAGCCGCCGGCAACGGCGCCATTCGTGTACAACATGGTCAGCAAACTGTTTTTCAAACCTGAAGGCTACCCCAAGGCTGCCATCGTGGCGCCGCCGCCCGCCGATACCCTGGCCTACGGCCGCTTTTTAGCGATAAGTAAATGGCGTTGCTTTCAGTGTCACTCCGCTTCTTTTGAAACGATAAATCAGTGGGAACCCGAAAAAACGCCTGGCTTCCTGGCCGGCGGCAACCCGATCACTGACCCGCAAAAAAACCTGGTACATTCGGCTAATATCACCCCCGACCCTGAAACCGGCATCGGCAGCTGGACCTACGAACAGTTCGAACAAGCCGTACGCTTCGGCAAACGCCCCGACGGCCGCCAACTCCGCCATCAAATGCCGCCGTTTACCGTGCTGACCGACGGCGAAGTGCATGCCATTTACCGGTACCTCCAATCGGTGCCGCCGACGAAAAACGCCGTGGCGCGCAATTTTGAACATTGATGGCGCCCTCGTACGGGCGGCCCTCGCGGCCGCCCTTGCCCAAGCCCGCGCGGGTTGGCCAATCGCGAGGGTCGCCCATACGACAACACCATGCACACACACACCTTCTAATTTATTAAAACTACACACCACAATGAAAAACGCTTTTTTCAGTCTCCTGACCCTTCTGTTCCTCAGCGCTACCACCGCGCAAGCGCAAACAGCCGATGAGGCCGCTATCCTGAAATTCTGGAAAGAAACTTGGACCGCATTCCAGGCCGGCAACAATGCAGCCATGTGGGATGCCTACACCGACCAGGCGCAGGAAGTGACGCCCGATGGCCAGCTGGCTTCAGGCAAGGACGCTATGCGCGCCGGTTGGGACCAGTTCATGAAAATGGTCGACGCGCCGCCGGTATTCACAGCTAGCGACCCGCAAATCCGGATGATTACGACCGATGTCGCCATCCTGACCTGGGATTCCACGGCCGATATTAAAGTCGGCGGCCAGCAAGTGGGCGGCCCCACCAAAGGTTTGGGCGTTGTACGCAAAGTGAACGGCAAATGGAAAATAGAAGCCGACGCCATGGTGCCCGTCATGCAAATGCCGGAAGGCAAGTAAGCCGGCAGTTCGTACGCCGAACGGCCATGGAAACAGGCGGGCAGCTGGTAGCTGCCCGCCTGTTTCATTTTCCTACTTTTGCCCCGGCAATGTGCCGCTACATCTTCTGTGCGCCAGTTTAAAACATTTTCCTTCGATGGGTTGCCTGCCACCAAACGCCGCCTGCGCGCCTGGGCTGCCAGCACCCCGGTATGCCTGTGTCTCGACAGCAACGCCTACCCCGCCGCGGCGCACCGGAGCTGGGAATGCCTGCTGGCGGTAGGGGCAGTGGAAGTGCTGGAACTCCGCGCCGGGAAAGCGTTCCTGGCCCTGGAAGAAGCGCTGCAGCAGCGGCCCGACTGGTGGTTTGGTTTCCTGGGCTATGACTTGAAAAACGAAATCGAGGCGCTGCATTCCTCCAATCCCGACAGCATCGGGCTGCCCGATTTGTACTTTTTCCGGCCGGAAATTGTCGTGGGTATTCGCGCCGGAACCGGGGGGCAGGGAGTGGTGGAAATTTACAGCCTGGCGGCTGCCCCGGAGGCTATTTGGGCGGCGATTCAAAATTATTCCTTCGAAAATACGGCCGCTCAAATAAGCTTACCCCCCCTGCGGAATTTAAAAGCCCGCTTGCCGAAGGCCGATTATCTGGCCGCTGTAAGGGCGGTCCGGGAACACATTGTGGAAGGCGATGTGTACGAACTCAACCTTTGCCAGGAATTTTATGCCGAAGGGGCCCGCCTCGAACCGCTGGCTACTTTTGAGCGGCTTAATGCGCTGACGAACGCGCCGTTTGCCGCTTTTTTTCGCCGCAGCGACCACTACCTGCTCTGCGCCAGCCCGGAGCGGTTTTTGCGAAAAGAGGGCGACCGGCTTTTTTCCCAACCGATCAAGGGGACCCGCCGCCGCCGCTCCGACCCTGCCGAAGACGCGCAAACTTGCCTGGAACTGCTCCACAGCGATAAAGACCGGGCTGAAAATGTGATGATTGTCGACCTCGTACGCAACGACCTGGCCCGCAACTGCCTGCCCGGCTCGGTGCAGGTCGACGAGCTGTTCGGCATTTATTCTTTTCAAACGGTGCACCAGATGATTTCTACGATTTCGGGCCGGCTCCGACCAGGCGTACCGCCGGCGCAAGCCCTGCGCGACGCCTTCCCCATGGGCAGCATGACCGGCGCGCCGAAAGTAATGGCCATGGAGCTGATCGAGCGGTATGAGCGCAGCCGGCGGGGCTTGTACTCCGGCGCGGTAGGCTATTTTACCCCGGAGGGTGATTTTGATTTCAACGTGGTCATCCGCAGCATTTTGTACAACGCGCAGGCCGGCTACCTTTCCTGTCAGGTAGGCGGCGCCATCGTGTACGATTCTGACCCGGAACAGGAGTACGAGGAGTGTCTGGTAAAAGCGCAAGCGCTGCTGGAAGCGCTGGGGCAGGCCGGATAGGGAATCGCCAGGTATTTCCAGTTCCGACATTCGACTTTCGAGTTAATACGTACCTTTGCCCAACGTTTCAGCATACCGCTGTTTCGATTCATTTTACGCCAATTTTTCCCCGGCATGGATATTACGGCCGCACAACTCGCTCATTTGCTCAACGGGACGCTCGAAGGCGACCCGAACGCGATCGTACGCCAGCCGGCCCGCATTGAGGAGGCCCGGGAGGGCGATTTCGCCTTTCTCGACAACCCGCGCTACGAGCCGTACGCCTACTCCACCAAGGCCTCTATTTTATTGGTAAACAAAACTTTCCAACCGAACCAGCCCGTATCGGCCACTCTGATTCGCGTGGAAGACGTGCGCACCAGCCTGGCTTTTTTGCTGGAAAAATTTAACGACATCGTGTCGCCCAACGGCGCGCCGGCCCAAGTGGCTGAAAATGCATTGGTGCATCCCGACGTGCACATTGGCGCCCAAACGGCGGTTGGGGCGTTCACAGTGGTGGAAGCCGGCGCCAGTATCGGCGACAACTGCACGATTTATCCGCAGGTGTTTATCGGCCGGAATGTCCGTATCGGCAACAATTGCAAACTGTACCCAGGCGTGCGGGTGCTGCACAACACGGTGATCGGCGACCATTGCGTCGTCCACTCCAATGCGGTGATCGGCGCCGACGGGTTCGGCTTTGCGCCGCAGGAGGATAAATCCTGGAAAAAAGTGCCGCACGTCGGCAATGTTATCCTCGAAAATAATGTGGAAATCGGCGCCAACGCCTGCATCGACCGGGCAGCGCTGGGCAGCACGGTTTTGCATGCCGGCGTAAAAATTGACAATCTGGTGCACATCGCGCACAACGTGGAGGTCGGTAAAAACTCGGTGATGGCCGCCCAGGTGGGCGTTGCCGGCAGCACCAAAATCGGCGAAAACGTACAACTGGGCGGTCAAACCGGCATTGCAGGGCACCTCTCCATCGCCGACGGTACCCGTGTGCAGGCCCAAAGCGGCATTGCTTCCTCCGTCAAGGAGCCAAACCAGGCGCTTTTCGGCGCGCCGGCCATCGATTACAACGATTATGTGCGGGCCTACATCGTGTTTAAAAACCTGCCTGAACTGCAAAAGAAGGTGCGCGCTCTGGAGCGCATTTTGAAGGATATGCAGGAAAATGTGTGAACGACGGTTCCGGTTTTCACCACTAAAGGCACTAAAAAACACTAAAACCCACTAAAGCTATCCTGCTTAGTGGGTTTTAGTGTTTTTTAGTGCCTTTAGTGGTGAAAGTTACTCGGATAGGCAATACATGGCACAAAATAAAAAAGGCCCTTCACAGGGCCTCGTAAACGGAACTTCCAACCAACACCTTCCGCTATTTTACACCGCAAAACTCTCCCCGCAACCGCAGGTGCGGGTAGCGTTTGGGTTGTTGAAGTAAAAGCCTTTGCCATTGAGGCCGCCCGAAAATTCGAGTGTGGTGTTGAACAGGTACAGAAAACTTTTAAGATCGGTGACTACTTTCACACCGTTGTCTTCGAATACCTGGTCGTTGGGTTTGCTTTCGTTGTCGAAGTCAAGTTTGTACGACAAGCCGGAGCAACCGCCCGACACTACGCTCACACGAAGGAAGTAGTCGTCGGCCATGTGGCTGGATTGCCGCACTTCGGCAATCTTTTCTTTGGCGCTGTCTGCTACGTAAATCATGGTCAAAATTTGTGCCGTCGAAAGGTGGGTTTAGTGGGCGCCAAGCAGAGCAATCAGGCTGGGTGTGCAGCCGCCTGAGCAGTATCGGCTACGATGCCGTTTTTCTCCTGATAGTCTTTGATCGCTGCTTTGATCGCGTCTTCTGCCAGGACGGAGCAGTGGATTTTTACGGGCGGAAGGGCCAGTTCTTCCACAATGTCCATATTGTCGATGCCCAGGGCATCGTGAATAGATTTGCCTTTCAGCCATTCGGTCGCCAGCGAAGACGAGGCGATGGCGGAGCCGCAGCCGAAGGTTTTGAATTTGGCGTCGACGATGGTGCCGGTGGCGTCGTCCACTTCAATTTGCAGGCGCATCACGTCGCCGCATTCGGGAGCGCCGACCAGGCCGGTGCCCACGTTTTTTTTGTTTTTATCCAAAACCCCGACGTTGCGCGGGTTTTTGAAATGGTCGAGAACTTTATCACTGTAAGCCATGACAGGTAGTATTTATCGTAAAAAATAGTGTTCACTCCATCACTCAATTTTTCCCCGTCAGCCGATACCAAAGCCCCTTCACAAAATAGAACGCCCGGTAGAGCAATTGGGTAAACGGGTCGGGCGGGCTTTGAATCGGCATGGTGCGGAGCGTTATTTCGTTTTAGTGGGCCGACCATTCGATCTTCGTCAGGTCGACGCCGTCTTTGTACATTTCCCAGATCGGGCTGAGTTCGCGCATGTGATTGACGCCCCGGCTGACAGCCTCGACGGCGAATTCGATATCTGCCTCGGTGGTAAAACGGCCGAGTGAAAAGCGGATGGAGGAGTGCGCCAGGTCGTCGCCCAGGCCCATGGCCACCAACACATACGAGGGTTCGAGTGAAGCCGACGTGCAGGAGGAGCCCGA
>CAZVZH010000153.1:0-1039 GCA_964630705.1 uncultured Saprospiraceae bacterium
ATTTTAAAGAACGCAGCCGCGCTGCTGAAGGCGGCATTAACCGTTAAGAGGTGCTCGTACGTTGCTGCGTTCAACCGCTTTTTGCTTGAATTCTCGGCTGTAAATTTTTCTGCTTTTTTCCATCGTGTTAAGGTAGTTATTTGGCCTTAACGTGCTGTCCGGTTAAACGTAGCAGCTCCAGTAAGCGGTTTGCAGGCGCAAGAAGACTCCTTTTTTTAGACGGGATTTACAGGGTAAATAAGATTTTGATAATCTTGAAATCCTGTCAAAATTTTCTTGGTCGACCACAACCTGATGTCCGTTTTTTAAAATTTTGTTTGACCGTTTTCGGTTTCTAAACACGCTCTAAAGTCCAGCGGGGGAGCTGTATTCTGCTCTTCAGGATTTTTTTTGCCTATTTTATTGCTTCAAATGCCATCTCGCGTATCTTTGCCTTGTCGCTCAGCCGACTTTTCTTCCTAATCCGGTTTATTTTTTCCATCCCAGGCTCTCCCAACGCCGCCATTCCCGATTTTAAAGTATGCCTTTTTTTAATCCGAACCACGACCCGTAATTGGCTACACCTGATGGTCAGGTAAATGTGTCCACCTAACGGGCACAGTGTACGCCACAGACTATCCTTGTGCCATTATAATCTCATGGTTGCCCCTCCGGTTAGGCTCGCGGTGAGGGGCTTTTTTTATTGTGGAAAATGGATGGCGGAATTGTGGCCCCTTGGACCTACCTTCGCCAGACAACTCTTCCTTACCACCATTTCGCTGCAGGCCAGTTTATGTTCCGCGCTTTTCCCGAACATTTTTTTTGGGGTACTTCCACCGCAGCCGCCCAGGTTGAAACCGCCGGCGACCATCCCTGGAAAGGTTTACAAGCAAAAGATGGCTACCGTTTCGAACGCACGACCGACCACGAATTGCGGCGGCAGGAAGATGCCGGCTACATTGCACGCTTCGGCTCCGTTTACCGTTGCGGCGTCGACTGGTCGCGCTTGCAACGGCAACCAAAGGCCAAATTCGATCCGGCTGTAGTCGATGAATATTGC
>CAZVZH010000153.1:1049-10966 GCA_964630705.1 uncultured Saprospiraceae bacterium
TGAGCACCTGAAAACGAAGGGCATATCCCTCATGCTGGTGTTGCACCATTTTTCGCACCCGAACTGGTTTGAGGCAAACGGAGGCTGGACAAAGGAGGAAAACATCGAAACCTTCGTCCATTACGCTCAACAGTGCATCAAGTATTTCGGCCCTTATGCCAGCTCCTGGAACACGTTCAATGAGCCCAATGTGTACGCCTACAACGCTTTTTTCTCCGGTGATTTTCCGCCGCACAAAAAAGGCCGCTACTTCCTCGCCAACCGGGTGCTCGACCACATGGGCCAGGCACACAACATCGTCCGGGTGCTCATCCGGGAGAAATTCAAGGGCGCCCCGGTCGGCATTTCCCTGAACACCGCTTTTTTTGAAGCGGCCAATTGGCTGGGTAAGATACCGGCCGCCTTTTCCCGCTGGTGGTTTCTCGACAGGGCGGCCAGGCCCTTTCAAAAATGCGATTTCTGGGGCCTGAGCTATTACGCCTACCTGCGTTTCGACCCATTTCCCATCGACAATATCAACCGGCCCGGTGCCGTGGAAAAATCCGGTTTGCCCCACGACAAAATGTGGTTGTACCGCCCCGAAGGTTTGGGATGGGTGCTGCGCCGCTTCTGGAAAAAATATCAAAAGCCCATCGTCATAACCGAAAACGGCATTTGCACCGACGATAGCCAACAACGTATCCAGGCGATCCGCGACTACCTGCACGTTTGTCACCAGGCTATTCAGGATGGCATTGACCTGCGCGGTTACATCCATTGGAGCGCCTGGGATAATTTTGAATGGCACCTGGGCCCAACATACCGATTCGGCCTGGTCCGGGTTGATCTGCAAACCATGGAGCGCAGTATGACGGAAGCCGGGCTTTTTTACGAAAAAATTGTCCAAAAAAATGGTCTGGATGTCTGATCGATTTGCCGCTCTCAGCAGTTTTTTGAAAAACTACCCGGCTGCCCGCATTGGAATGCTCCTGCTGCTCATAGCCGCTCCCGCAGGTAGTTTTTCCCAAGTGTTTATGCGTCCTTTCGATCCCTCCAATGTTCAGGCGCTGGGGAGCGCTGCCGTTGCCTATCCGGGTAACGCGGCCGGACTCGCCAACGATGCCGCGCCGGGCTTAGGCGATAAAATGGCCGTATTCCTGGGCACAACCCTGCCTTACGGGATCAGCGGCTGGCACACCGCTCAATTGCAGGCGCTGGCCGGCTTGGGTCCGAACGACGGCTTGGGCCTGGAAATAAACTACTCCGCCATCGAAACCTACACCGAACAACAATACCGGCTGGTCTACGGCCGTCGTTTGGGCGCCCGCATCCTGCTGGGCGGCAGCATTCAGGCGCTGCGCGTTTCGGCACAGGAATATGGGGGCAGTACAGCGCTGACGTTCGGGTTGAGTATGCTGGCAGAACCCCTGCCCGGGGTCTGGTTGGGCGCCCGCATGCAAAATCCCTTGCAACTGGAAATGTCTGGAATCCCCATTCCATCCGTGCTACGCGTAGGCGCCGCCTGGAAAGCGGCATCAACGCTGATTCTGTTGTCTGAACTGGAAAAAGACCTCGACCGGCCTGCCCAGGTGAAAGCCGGCGTGGAATACCGGCCGGTGGCAGCGCTGGCGCTTCGGCTGGGCTTGCGCACCGAACCGGCCCGGCTGGGATTCGGCGCAGGCTTTCAGTTGAAAAACGGCATCGAACTGAATTCCGGCGCAGAGTGGCACCCTGTTTTGGGCTTCAGCCCTTCTGCATTACTGGTTTGGCGGCGGAAATGAACAACTGGAGCGCTGCTGTTTACAGCTCGAGCGCGACTAAGTCCGGATAATCTTGAAAATCCTGTCATAATTCTCTTGCTCGGCGAGGCTTGCCCTACCTTTGCCTGCCAAGTTTTACACGACCAATAATTTTAAAACCATGCAAAATATCACTGTCATCGGCGGCGGCACCATGGGCAACGGCATCGCCCACGTGTTTGCTCAAAACGGCTTCAACGTCACCCTGGTAGATGTCGTTTCGGCTGCTTTGGACAAAGCGCTGGCCACCATTTCAAAAAACCTGGACCGCCAGATCAGCAAGGGCGCCCTTTCCGAAGCAGATAAAACCGCTACGCTCAAACGCATTCACCCAATGACCGATTTGAAAGAAGGCGTATCCAGCGCTGACCTGATCGTGGAAGCCGCCACTGAAAACAGCGACCTGAAACTGAAAATTTTTGCCGACATCGATCGGTTCGCCCCACCGGGGGCCATCCTGGCTACCAATACCAGCAGCATCAGTATCACCCGCATTGCCGCGGCCACCCAGCGCCCCGGCAATGTGATCGGTATGCACTTCATGAACCCCGTGCCGGTGATGAAATTGGTGGAGGTGATCCGCGGCTACGCCACCACCAACGCGGTTACCACTACTATCATGGACCTCTCGCGCCAACTCGGCAAGGTCCCGGTGGAAGTGAATGACTACCCCGGGTTCGTCGCCAACCGCATCCTGATGCCCATGATCAACGAAGCCATTTACAGCCTGTATGAAGGCGTCAGCGGGGTGGAAGAGATCGATACAGTGATGAAACTCGGCATGGCGCATCCAATGGGACCGCTGCAACTGGCCGATTTTATCGGTCTCGACGTTTGCCTGGCTATCCTCCGGGTGTTGCAAGACGGATTCGGCAATCCCAAGTACGCGCCTTGCCCGCTTCTGGTAAACATGGTAACGGCCGGAAAACTGGGCGCCAAAAGCGGTGAGGGCTTCTACGCATACACGCCCGGCAGCAAGGAACTGGTGGTGGCCCCGGCTTTTAGTTCGTAAAAAACGCGAATCCGATGCCGAACGACCACCAAAACTTGCCGTGGTAATTCCATTGGTCGCCCACTTCGCTGGCGTAATCTTTCCCGAACATCAGCCCCAGGCTGTACTGCTCCAGTTGTAAAATCAGACCGGTGCTCCAGGTCAGTCCGGGTACTACCTCTGCCTCTTGCAAGGGCTGATCGAACGTCGTGTTGCTGCTGTTGAGGTTGATGAAGGTGAGTCCGGCCGCCAACGGAATAATCAGCCGGTGCTGTTTTTTCTTCGATAAATTCTTGGTCAGGCCGATATAGGCCCCGATCGTCACATCGGTGGTGAGCCGGAACGAGCTGGTTTCGGCCTTTGGGCGGATTTTAAACGGCAGCGTGAGCTGGCCGCCGCTGAGTTGTACCCGGCTGAGCAGCCCGTGTTGGTAGGGGAAAAGGTACGATTCGCTGTCAGCCGCTGCATCGGGTGTTTCCGGCTCCACTACCTTGGCTGCAGGCAGGCTGTCGGCGTGTTGGCAAGCGCCCGGGTGGGAATTGCCGAGGATGGCTCCAAATACGACTGGAATAATGTTTGGAAAATTCATAGAGCAGCATGGATTATGTATGGTCTAACGGCAGATTAACAAAGTGTAGTGGAGTAAAAATCGGGTTTGTTTGAAAGAATGTTTTAACGCAGTGTTTTGGCGTGTGAACGCGGTTAAAAATCTGAATGAAACCCACCCGAAACCCTATCTTCGCCGGGTCATGACCAGCGAGGATATCATTCGGGAAATCAAAGCCGGCAAGTTCAAACCGGTGTATTTTCTGCACGGCGAAGAGCCTTTTTTCATCGATCAGGTGGAGGCTGCCATTGAGGCGCATGCCCTGCAGGAATCGGAAAAAAGTTTCAACCAGACTATTTTGTACGGAAAGGAAGTCGACCACCTCAGCCTGCTCGACTACCTGCGCCGCTACCCGATGATGAGCGAGCGCCAGGTGGTGATTTTGCGCGAAGCGCAGGAAATGAAATCCTTGGGCGAATTGGCGGCATACGTGGAAAACCCTATGCCCAGCACCGTTTTTGTCGTTGGCCACAAACACAAAAAATACGACATGCGCAGTCGGCTGGGCAAGGCCGTGAAAGAACACGCCGTGGTGCTGGAAAGCAAAAAGCTGTACGACAACCAGGTGCCCGACTGGATCGCCGCTTTTTGCAAAGCGCGCCAGCTGAGCATAGAAATGCCCGCCGCCGTGCTCATTGCCGAGTACCTGGGCACCGACCTGGCCCGGATCACCAACGAACTGGATAAACTCGCGCTCAACCTGCCCGCCGACAGCACCATCACCCCCCAGCACGTCGAAACCTACGTCGGTATCAGCAAAGACTACAACGTGTACGAATTGCAGCGCGCTTTCGCCACCCGCGACCTGCCGAAAATTGCCCGGATCCAACAGTACTTCAGCGCCAACATTCGAAAAAACCCGCTGATCGTCACTATCTCCAGCCTGTTCAGCTACTTTTCAAAAGTGTATCTCCTGCATTTTTTACAAGGAAAAAGCGACGGCGAAATGGTGAAAGCCCTCGACTTGCGCTCCGACTGGTTTTTAAAAGAATACAAACTGGCTGCGCGGCACTACCAGCTGGCGCAAACAGAAAAAATTCTGGCGCTGCTCCGCGAATACGACCTGCGCTCCAAGGGCGTGGACACCAACACCACCAATACCGGCGATGAGGCGCTGATGAAAGAGTTGTTTTGGAAGGTATTGCACGCCTGATTCTACTCCATCATTTTCACAACCCGCGTCGGTTCCATCATTTCGTTGCGCAGGGCCACCTGGCGCAAGGTATTTTGCGCTACGGTGAGAAAAGCTTCGGCGGTCGGGCTGTTCAAATCCTGTTCTACAACAGGTTTGCCGCTGTCGCCGCCCTCGCGGATGCCTTGCACCAGGGGCACCTGGCCGAGCAAGACCGATTGGCTGGCCAGCGCCAGTTTTTTGCCGCCGCCTTCTCCGAAAATGTAGTACTTGTTGTTGGGCAGTTCCGCCGGCGTGAACCAAGCCATGTTTTCCACTACGCCCAGAATGGGCACATTGATTTGCGGCAGTAAAAACATGTTCATGGCTTTCAGCGCGTCGGCCAGGGCGACCGTTTGCGGGGTCGTTACCAACACGACGCCGGTCACTGGCACGGTTTGCACGAGGGTGAGCTGCACGTCGCCGGTGCCGGGCGGCAGGTCGACAATTAAAAAATCCAGCTCATCCCAAAGCACGTCGTTGAAAAACTGTTTGATGATGGCGGCCAGCCTAGGGCCGCGCAGCACCACAGCCTGTTCGGCGTCAATGATGTTGCCGATGCTGATGGTAGGCATGCCGTAGGCGAGCAGCGGCACCATTTTCATCTGCCCGCCGATGTCCTGCACCTTGGGGCGCTGGCCCACCAGGCCCAACATGGTCGGGATGCTGGGGCCGTACACATCGGCATCCATCAAGCCTACCCGGGCGCCGAGTTTTTTCAAGCCTAAGGCCAGGTTGACGGCTACCGTGCTTTTACCTACCCCGCCTTTCCCGGAAGCGACGGCGATGATATTTTTTATTTGCGGCACGGCATTGTTCGACGGCTGCGTTCCGGGTGCTTGGGCTACGAAATGCACATTTACCCGCGCTTGAGGAAACTTTTCGGCGATGGCGCCGATGCAGGCAAAGTTCAGATCGGCCTTGCCTTGCATTTGCAGCGAGGGGATGGAAATGCTGAGGTTTACCGTGTCGCCGTCGATCTCCAGGTTTTGGATCAGGCCGGCCGCCACCAGGTCGCGGCCCGATTGTGGGTCGCGGACGGTGGACAGCAGCTGCAAAAGGTCTTCTTTTTTCATGTTGCAAGGTCTGGTTTCGTCGGTTTTCAGGGTTCCAGCCGGAAAGCGTTGGTGCGCAAGCGGCGGCTGGTGGTGCCATCGGGCAAAGGTTCTTCGAGGATCATGGCCTGAGCGGCTGGCAGCTCGAACACGGCCGGCATAGTCCGGATTCGGGCGGCTGGCACCGCCTGTGCGCGGAGCAGCGCGATCCAGGCGTCCAGATTTTTTTCAATAAACACGGCTTGCAAGGCTTCGTTCAGCCGCTCGCGGTTTTTTACCCGCAGGCTGTTGCTGGCGAAGTCGGGCTGGTCGGACAAGTCGTCGAGCGCCAGGCAGCGGCAAAGGTGCTGAAATTGCCGCTCTGTACCAACCGCCAAAAGCAAAGCCTGTCCGTCGGCGCAGCGGTAACAATCGCCATAGGGCGCAATATTGGGGTGTCGCAGGCCCATCGGTTGCGGTACTTGCCCGGTCATCAGGTAGTTCGAGGCCTGGTTGGCCAGAGAGGCCAGCGCGCTTTCAAGCAGCGAAACCGAAACGAATCCCCCCTGACCGGTTTGCTGTCGGCGCAGCAAGGCCAGTAAAATGCCTTCCTTCAATTGGTGTGCAGCCAGCAGATCGATCAGCGCCACCGGCATTTTTACCGGTGGGCAGCCCGGCTCGCCGTTCAGGTATAAAAACCCTGCTTCAGCCTGCAGCACCACGTCGAACGCCGGGCTTTCATCCTCCGGGTCGGCAAAAGCGGTGAGTTGGGCGTAAATCAGCCCGGGATTTTGGCGGCGCAGGGCTTCAGCATCGATGCCCAGGCGGCGGGCCGAGCTGGGCTTGAGGTTGGACAGCACGACGTCGGCTTGGAGCGCCAGCCGGATGGCGGTTTGCTGGTCGTCGGAAGCGTTGAGGTCGAGAAACAGGTGTTGTTTGCCCCAGTTGACGCTGCAGAAATAGGCCGAATGTTGGGCCTGCGGATGTTCGCCGGGCAGCTTCCAGTTGCGGGTGACGTCGCCGCCGGTAGTTTTGTTTTCGATTTTGATAACTTCGGCCCCGAGTTCGGCAAAAAACATCCCGACCGCCGGCCCGGCCAGCACGGAAGCGAATTCCACCACCTTTAAACCTTTAAAAAAGGACTCCTGCGACATGGGTTTAAAAATATTTTCAACGGAACAAATCAGGGCTTGGGACGCCTACACCATTCAACAGGAGCCGGTTGCCTCGATCGACTTGATGGACCGCGCCGCCCGGGCTTTCGTCGATTGGTTTCAAAAAAACTACCCCGACACCCAGCGCCCGGTGCTCATCCTGGCCGGCGCCGGCAACAACGGCGGCGACGGCCTGGCAGCAGCGCGGATGCTGCACTATGAATTTTACCCGGTAAAGGTATGGGTTTGCGATTTCAGCGGGAAACGCAGTGCCGATTTTGACGCTCAGCTGGCTGCATTGCCGCCCAACGAGCGGGTCGAATTGACCCGTCTCGACCCGGCTGCGCCCTGGCCGGCCCTGCCCCCGGAAACCCTCGTGATCGATGCCCTGTTCGGCTCGGGCCTCAACCGCCCCTTGGAGGGCGCCTGGGCGACGGCTGTCGAACGGCTCAACCAATTGCCCAACGAAAAGGTGGCGATGGACCTGCCCAGCGGACTGTTCGCCGACCAGCCCACCACCGGCCCTTGTGTGCAGGCGGCCCGCACCTTCAGTTTTCAAACACCCAAACTAGCCTTTTTTATGCCGGAAAATGCCGCCCGGGTAGGGGAGTGGTCGGTCGGGCCGATTGGCTTGCACCCGGCATTCGAGCGGCAGGCCGACAGCCCGTTTCAACTGGCGACGGCGGCCGACGCCCGCGCCCTGGTTCGCCCGCGCCCGAGGTTTTCGCACAAAGGCAGCTTCGGGCACGCCCTGTTGATCAACGGAAGTTTGGGCAAAATGGGGGCGGCTGTGCTGGCCGCCGAAGCCTGCCTGCGCTCCGGGGTGGGCCTGCTCAGCCTGCACACGCCTGGCTGCGGTTACGAAATTTTGCAAACCCGGGCGCCTGAAGCCATGTGCAGCATCGACCCATCGGTGGAGCGATGGACTCAGGTTCCCCGGCTGGGGCCCTTCGCGGCCATTGGCGCCGGCTGCGGCATCGGTACCGAGCCCCCGACCGCTCAGGCGCTCAAACGACTGATCCAAACGGCGCAAGTCCCGCTCGTGCTCGATGCCGATGCGCTGAACCTTTTAGCGCAGCATCCCAACTGGCTGGCATTTTTGCCGCCGGGCACGGTGCTCACCCCGCACCCCAAGGAGTTCGAACGCTTGTTCGGACCTTCGGAAAACGGCTTCGCCCGGCTGGAACTTGCCCGGGAAAAGGCGCGGGTGCATCAGGTATACCTCGTTTTGAAAGGCGCCTGGTCGGTGACGGTTTGCCCCGACGGGCGCTGTTGGTTCAACTCCACGGGCAACCCTGGCATGGCTACCGGTGGCAGCGGCGATGTGCTGGCCGGCTTGCTCACGGGTTTGCTGGCCCAAGCTTACCCGCCGGAAGCGGCCTGCGTGCTGGGCGTATTTTTGCACGGCCTGGCGGGCGATTTGGCCGCCCGGGAAAACAGCCAGGCGGGCATGACGGCGGGCGATCTACCGGTTTTTTTCAGCAAAGCCTGGCGGACTTTGGCGCCGTAGGGTCCATAAAAAAACGGCGCCCGGAGCAGGTCCGGACGCCGTCTGTATTTTGGTCTGCTGTTGCTCAGGCGAGCAGCGCTTCGATTTTATCCTGAAGTACTTTTTTGGATTGCGCACCGACGATTTTTTCTTTGAGCTCTCCGTTTTTGAACAAGAGGAAGGTCGGAATGCCGCGCACATTGTATTCCATGGGCGTTTCCGGGTTGTCGTCCACGTTGAGTTTGCCGATCACAGCCCGGTCTTTGTATTCGGTTGCCAGTTCTTCCACTACCGGACTCATCAGCCGGCAGGGGCCGCACCATTCGGCCCAGAGGTCGATCAGCGTTACTTTGTCGCTCTTGATCACTTCCTGCTGGAAGTTCGCATCGGTGAATTCGTATGCCATTGCTACTTTAAAAATTTTGTGAGTAATAAAGGTTGGCGTTTTGCCAGTTTGGATGTTGAAACACTATTGGTACGGATAAGGTTGCAAAAGTAATGCGCTTTGCCGGCTGGAGGGACGTCGAGTTTTAAAAAATGTCCGAGCCGTAACATTTCAGGAACCCAAACTGGCGAACCAGGCGCTGAGTTTGGTAAAAAAATCGGGCAGCAAGCCCGGCTTCAGCGCCAAAGGGAACAGCAAGCCGAATACCGCGCCGTAAAAGTGGGCCACGTGGTCGATATTATCTGAGCCGGTGCGCGCTTCACGGGAGGAATACCACAAGTAAAAAACGGCGTAGATGAATCCGGGGATGGGAATGGGGATGAAATAGATAAAAATTCCCATTGCCGGGTCCGTCAGGATGGCGGCAAACAACACGGCCGACACAGCCCCCGAAGCGCCGATGCTGGCGAAATACCGGTTTTTGTACTGGTAATAGGTGGACAGGGAAGCGGCCACAATGGCCATCAGGTAAAACAAGAGAAACAACAATTTCCCGGCGCTGCCGAAGGCGCCGGAAAACCAATTTTCAACGCCGACGCCGAAAAAGTACAGGGTAATCATATTGAAAATCAGGTGCATGTAGTCGGCGTGCAGAAAACCCGCCGTCAGCATGCGGTAATATTCCCCGCTTCGGGCTTCCTCCTGCGGCCAGTGTTTGAATTTGACAATGATCTCGTGGTTGTTGAAGGCCATCAGGGAGATCAGCACGGTAAATCCGATGAGCAGGAGGGTAATCGACATACAGTTGAGTTGTGTATGGTTTGTTGTTAAAAAATCAGGAGTTGTGGTACGGTTCGTTGCGCAGGATAGTCATGGCGCGGTACAGTTGTTCCAGAAAAAACAGCCGAACCATTTGGTGCGAAAAGGTAAGGCGACTGAGCGAAAGTTCGGCATTCGCCCGGGCATATATCTCCGGGGAGAAGCCGAATGCGCCGCCGATCAGGAAAATCAGCCGCCGGTGGGAGGCATTAAGGCGCTGTTGCATCCAGGTAGCCAGTTCAACGGAGCTGAAGTGCTTGCCCCGCTCATCGAGCAGCACCAGGAAATCCTCGTCGTTGAGTTTGCTCAGCACCAGTTTGCCTTCTTCCTGGCGGAGGAGCTGACCGTCGGTAGTTTTGGTTTTTACCCCAGGCAAAACCAGCCACTGGAAAGGCAGGTAGTTTTTCAGGCGTTTTTCAAAAATGGCGATGCCGGTTTCCAGGTAGTTTTCGCTGGTTTTGCCGATCGCCCAGACTTCGACTTTCATAT
>CAZVZH010000154.1:0-10931 GCA_964630705.1 uncultured Saprospiraceae bacterium
GCTATGTTTCAAAGCACGGCGCATTTGTTGCACAGCAGCGCGGATAAGTTTCGAAGCAGACAGGATTACAGGATTAAAAAGTGGTGGAAGCCTGGCATCCGGTATGCATAGCCCGGCCCCGGCGGTAAACGGCTTTTAAAATCCTAAAATCCCTGATAATCTTGAAAATCCTATCCTAATGCCCTTCGTCGGCCACAATCTGGAGCGACAATTTTCAAAATTTGGTCTGACACGTTTTTGGTTTTAAAAAAGGCTAAAGTCCGGCAAGTTTATCGAATCCGGCTACAATTCCCGCGCATTCTGTGCAACTTTGCGGCCGTGTTCCCAATATGCTCTAAACCTTCCAGTTTAAATTCAAATTCAATTATGAAAGGACGTATTTTATTCCTGTTTCTGATCAGCATTAGCCTGAATCCGCTATTTAGTCAGAATATCAAATTTGTCGAGTACGACTTACCCAATGGCCTGAAAGTGCTCCTGCACGAAGACCACTCTACGCCGATCGTAGCCGTTTCGGTGATGTACCATGTGGGTTCGAAAAACGAAAAACCCGACCGCACGGGCTTTGCCCACTTTTTTGAACACCTGCTGTTCGAAGGCTCCGAGAACATCGGGCGCGGCGAATTCGACGATCACATCAGCGAAGCCGGCGGCGCCAACAATGCCAATACCTGGTACGACCGCACCTACTACTACGAATTGTTGCCCAGCAACCAGCTGGCCCTTGGCCTGTGGCTGGAAAGCGAGCGCATGTTGCACGCCAAAGTGGAAAACGTCGGCATCGAAACCCAACGGCAGGTGGTCAAAGAAGAGCGCCGCCTCCGCGTCGACAACCAGCCCTACGGCCGCCTGCTCGAAGAAGCCATGATGCGCCTGTACACCAAACACCCCTATCAACACTCGGTAATCGGCTCTATGGACCACTTGGATGCCGCCGTGGAAGCCGACTACGTTCAGTTTTACCGCGATTTTTACCGTCCCGATAACGCCATCCTGTCTATCGCCGGCGATATCGACATCGAGCAGACGAAAAAACTCATCGACTTGTACTTCCGGGATATTCCGCGCGGGAAAGGCGAAATTTTCCGCCCGAAAATTGTCGAGCCCGACCGGGTGGAGGAAGTGCGCGATACGGTGTACGACAATGTGCAACTGCCGGCGGTGATTTTCACCTACAAAGTACCGGCGCAGGGCACGCCCGATTTTTATGCCGTAAAAATGTTGTCGATGGTGCTCAGCCAGGGCGAGAGCAGCCGGATGCAAAAACAAATCGTCGACGAGCAGCAAAAAGCTGTAGCGGCTGGCTCCTTTACCTTCGACCTGGAAGATCCGGGCCCCAGCATCATGTACGCCATTGCCAACATGGGGGTCAATCCCAGCGATTTGGAGGCCTCGATGAACGCTGTGATTGCCGATGTGCAACAAAACCTGATCTCCGAAGCGGAATATCAAAAAATCCAAAACCAGATCGAGAATGATTTTGTGACGGCCAACAATACCGTAGCCGGTATCGCCGAGAGCCTGGCCAACTATGAAATGTATTACGGCGACGCCAACCTGATCAACACCGAGCTCGAACGTTACCGGAAAGTTACCCGCGAGGATATTCTGCGCGTAGCTAAAAAGTATTTCATGGCCAAATCCCGCGTGGTGCTCTACTGGTTGCCGAAAGGTTCGCAACCCTAAACCCTGCTCAAACACCAATTTTGATCCAAGCTTAAAATCGCATTTTGAATATGAAAAAAGTACTCAGCATACTGGTTGCCGGCCTGATCGTAAGCGCCGGCGCCGTGTCCAGCTCCTTCGCCCAAAACACCAAAAGCGGCGCGCCGGTTATCCCGTTGCCCAAAGGCGACGTGCGCAAGGCCGCGCCGAAAGAAGGCTCCGCGCCGAAAATCCAAATTGGCACTGCCGAAACGACCAAATTGAAAAACGGCCTGACGGTTATCGTGGTGGAAAACCACAAGCTGCCGCGGGTGTCCTTCCGGGTTTTTGTCGACTACGACCCCGTGCAGGAAAAAGATGCCGCCGGCTACATCGACATGATGGGCGAATTGCTGGGGAAAGGCACCGTCAACCGGACCAAATCCCAACTCGACGAAGAAGTCGACTTCATCGGCGCTACGCTTTCCACCGATGGCAACGGCGTTTCGGGCGCTTGCCTGACCAAACACACCGACCGCCTGCTGGCGCTCATGGCCGATGTGTTGCTCAACCCCGCATTTCCAGAGGGCGAACTGGCAAAAGCCAAAACCCGCGCGGAGAGCGGGCTGGCTTCGGCCAAAGACAATGCCGACGCCATTGCTGCCAACGTCGCTTCTGTGCTGCGCTATGGTAAAAACCACCCCTATGGCGAAATCATGACCGAAGCGACCCTGGCAAAAATCGCCCTCGAACAGATTCGCAGCCACTACAATACCTACTTTAAACCCAATGCAGCTTACCTCGTCGTGGTCGGCGACATCAAAAAAGCCGATGCCATCGCCAAGGCCGAGCAGTATTTTGGCAAATGGGCCGCCGGCGAAGCGCCTGCGCACAAGTATCCGACGCCCAAACAGCCCGAAAAAACGCAGGTTGATTTTGTCAACAAACCCGGCGCGGTGCAATCGGTCATCAACATCACCTATCCGGTCGAGCTCACCCCCGGGCACCCGGACGCGATTCCGGCCAGCTTGATGAATACGATCCTGGGCGGCCGGTTTATCAACAGCCGCCTCAACCTCAACCTGCGGGAAGGCAAAGGCTATACCTACGGCGCCTATTCGACCCTGTCGACCGACCGGCTGATTGGCAGTTTTAATGCCTCCGCCAGCGTGCGCAACGCGGTGACGGACAGTTCGGTGATCGAATTCAACAAAGAACTTTTGCGCTTGCGCACGGAAAAAGTAACGGATGCCGACCTGCAGATGGTTAAAAACGTAATGATCGGCCAGTTTTCCCGCAGCCTGGAGCAGCCGGGCACGATCGCCAATTTTGCGCTCAACATTGTACGGTATAAGCTCCCCGCCGATTACTACGAGCAATACTTGGCCAAATTGCAGGCCGTATCGGCAGAAACCGTGATGGCCATGGCGCAAAAATATTTGCATCCCGATCGCGCGCACATCCTGGTGGTGGGCAACAAGGCCGATGTAGCCGACCGGCTCAAACAATTTTCGCCCGATGGAAAAATCAACTATTACGACACCTACGGCAATCCTATCCAGGACGCCAATTTGACCGTCCAGGAAGGCGTCACTGCCGAAACGGTCATTTCCGACTACATCAACGCTATCGGAGGCGCTAAAAAAATTGCCACTCTGAACGACCTTCAGATGTCCGTTGCCTTAAAAACGCCTGGCCCCAGCCTCGACATGACCATCGCGCAAAAGGGCGGCAATAAAATTGCCGTAGCCATGAGCATGCAGGGCAATGTGGTGTCCAACCGCGTGTACGACGGCGCCCAGGCGCTTGAGTCGGGTATGGGCGGCCAACGCATGTTGGAAGGCGAGGAGTTGGAAGATATCAAGGAGCAAGCTCAGTTTGTCAAAGAGGCTGGCTACGTTGCTGGCGGCTATAAACTCGCGCTGAAAGGTATCGAACCGGTAAGCGGTAAAAATGCCTACATCATCGAAGTGGAGCGCCCCGACGGCAAAAAAACGACCGAATACTACGATGTGGCGACCAGCCTGAAAATCCGGGAAGTAAGTAGTTCGCCTGGTATGGACGGCAACCCGACTACGGTGACCACTGATTTGGGCGATTACAAAGAAGTCAACGGTATGCTGTTTCCACACTCCATGACCATCAGCGGGGTTTTTCCTGTGCCGATGGTGGGCACCATTAAGGACATCAAGGTCAACGCAGGGGTGGATGACGCTACTTTTCAGTTGAAATAAAGTGGCGCCGCGCAGGTGAAATGTTCCTTGGAAACATAACCCATGCGAATCAGGGCTTAAAGTTTAGCCCTGGGTTAGCAAGCGGAAAAACAAATTGGCGGCAATCGGCTTATGCCGGTTGCCGCGAATTTAAGTTGTTAGGCGATTTTGCCCCGGATTCGCATGGCTCATGTTTCCGCGGTGTATAGCTGTAATCAATCAACCATTCATTCATTAACCAAGCACCAATATGTTGGAATTCATTCTTTTGCAAGCCGATGGCGGCAGCCCTTTGATGGGCTTGCTTTTTCCCCTTTTGATTCTCGTAGTATTTTATTTTTTTCTGATCCGGCCGCAGGTCAAGCGCCAAAAAGAGCAGCAGAAATTTGTGGATAGCTTGCGCGAAGGCATGGAAGTCGTGACCACAGCCGGTATCATCGGCAAAGTGACCAAGATCGACGGCAATGTCGTCCGCCTCCTGATCGATGAAAAAACGTATTTGCGGGTGCTCAAGCAAACTATTTCCGGCGAATACAAGGCTTAACCAACCAGCTAAACAGGATGCGTAAATTCTTATTTACCCTGTGTGTCATAGCCGCCTGGGCAGGCAAAACGGACGCCCAAAGCCCATGGGCCCGAAACAAAGCGGGTTTTTACGCCCAGTTGGGCTATCACACTATTCCGACCTACACGGATTTGTTCGGCTCTGGCGGCTCCGATATCAGCATGATTCGCGAGGTGTCGGAGCAAACCCTTCAATTCTATGGAGAATACGGACTGGGGCGCCAAACCACCGTAGTTGCCAATCTTCCATACCGCTTCAACAGCCGCGGCGCCCGCAACCCGGACAACCCGTACATGTTTGTCCAGGAAGATACCGGCTCGATATCCGGCTTGGGCAATGCCAGTTTGGCCATCCGGCATCAGTTCCTCAGCGGCAAACTTGCCCTGGCCGGCCAAGTGCGCTTCGATTTCCCCAGCAATAAAAGTATTCCTTTTGCCGGGCTACGGACAGGCTTCGACGCCGCGACCATCCTGCCGAGTATCAGCGCGGGCATGGGGCTGGGCCGGGCCTACTGGTTTGCTTATGGCGGTTACGCCGTTCGCACCAATGACTATAGTCACTACGCCAGCGCCGGCGCCGAGGCGGGTTGGAAACTGGGGCCGGTTTGGTTGGTCGGTTTCAGCGATGTCGTCGTGTCGCTGAAAAATGGCGATCAAAAAGTTACCCCCTTGGACGCCTTGACCGGCTTATACGTGAATGACCAGGGTTGGCTTTCGATCGGGGTGAAAGGCATTTGGGAGATCAACCGCTTTGTTGGCCTGGTAGTTTCGGGCGCCGGTGTAGTATGGGCACAATATGTGCCGAAGAGCCCGGGCCTGAGCGCAGCGGTTTATTTCAAGTGGGACTGAAGCTGGACTTTAGTCTTTTTTGATAACCGAAAACGTGTCAGACTAATGTTGAAAATACTTTCTCCAAGTTGTGGCCGACCAAGAGAATTAGGACAGGATTTCCAAGATCAACAGGATTTTTAGGATTTAGAAGCCGAAACGGCTTCTAAATCCTGGCAATCCTGTCCTTAAAAAACAAGTCCGCCTGCGGCTGGAAATAGTTTACACCCAGGGCAAATTATGGACAGCACTCTAAAAACGGGATGTCCATAATTTCAAAAACCTTCTTCTGATGCGTATTAGGGAACGATCAAAAAGTAAGCCCCCCCCAAAAGGCCAAAGACCAGCTCGCTCTTCTGCCGAAAAACTAAGCCCGCTCGTCGGGAATACTGCTGCTGTTTCGACGCCGGGCAGCCATTTTTGAAGCTGTATTCACGCTTTATTTTATTTAAAACACAACCAATTATGCGTTCCAACCACGAAATAGACTATAAAATCCACGGCGAAGAAATGCAGTGCGTGGAAATCGAACTCGACCCCCAGGAGACGGTTATTGCCGAGTCTGGCAGTTTTATGTTTATGGACGAGGGCATCGAAATGGCTACCGTTTTTGGCGATGGCAGCGGCCGCGCCCAAGGCTTTTTAGGAAAAATGATGACCGCCGGCAAACGCCTCCTCACGGGTGAAAGTTTGTTTATGACCACGTTTACCAATACGGTTGCCGGCAAACAGCGCGTGACCTTTGCCGCGCCCTACGCCGGTAAAATTGTCGCCCTCGACCTGCTGGCTTTCGATAAAAAAGTCATTTGCCAAAAAGACGCCTTCCTCTGCGCGGCGAAAGGCGTGGAAGTCGGCATCGAGTTTCAGCGCAAACTGGGCACCGGCCTGTTCGGCGGCGAGGGCTTTATCATGCAAAAACTCGAAGGCGACGGTATGGCTTTTGTGCATGCGGGCGGATACATCCTCGAACGCGAACTGGCTATCGGCGAAACCCTCCGGGTCGACACCGGCTGCATCGTGGCCTTCACCAGCCGGGTCGATTATGATATCCAGTTTGTAAAAGGCATCCGCAACATGGTGTTCGGCGGGGAAGGCCTGTTTTTCGCCACCCTGCGCGGCCCCGGAAAAGTGTGGCTGCAATCGTTGCCGGTGAGCCGCCTGGCTGCCCGTATTCTGCAATACGGTACCGGCCGGGGCAAGGAAGAAGGCAGTATTTTGGGTGGCTTGGGCAACCTTCTGGATGGCGATGGGTTATAGTGGCGCATTTCTTTACTGCGACCTGTTTGCATGACTCGTACTCCCCTTGCTGTTTTTTGGTTTCGGCGCGACCTGCGTTTGCGCGATAATGCCGGCTTGTTCCATGCGCTGAAAAGTGGCTTGCCGGTGCTCCCGCTTTTTATTTTCGATACCAATATTCTGAATGATTTACCTGACCGGAGGGATGCCCGGGTGGAATTCATCCACCTGGCGTTGGGCGCACTCCGGCAGGAACTTTCGGCGCTGGGCTCCGGCTTGCTGGTGCGCCACGGCCGGCCGCAGGACGTTTGGAAAGCCATGGTGGAGGAATACAAGGTGGAGGCGGTGTTTACCAATCGCGACTACGAGCCTTACGCCCTCCGGCGCGACCGGGAGGTGGAGTTGTTTTTATCAGGTCAAAACATACCGTTCCACACGTTCAAGGATCATGTTATTTTTGAAAAAGACGAGGTTTTGAAAGATGGCGGTTCGCCTTATACGGTTTTCACTCCGTACAGCCGGAAATGGAAGGCACGCCTGGGAGAAAAGATGGTCAGCGATGCAGGAGGGCAGCAGCCCTTTTATCTGCAAGCCTATCTTACGGAGCAGTACTTCCAAAATTTTGTCGGGCAGGAGTTTCCGGCTTTACCCCAACTGACCGACCTGGGGTTTGAGCCGGCGGGTATCGAATTTCCGCCCGATACTGTTTCGCGGGGGCTTATCCGAAACTATGACCGTACGCGCGATTTTCCCGGCCAGCAGGGCACTTCCCGTTTAGGCGTTCATTTCCGTTTTGGCACCGTCAGTATCCGCGAAAAAGCGCGGCATGCGCTTGCGCTCAACGCCACGTATTTGAACGAACTGATTTGGCGGGATTTTTACAGCCAGATACTGGCGCATTTTCCGCAGGTGGTAGACCACGCTTTCAAGCCGCAATACGACAAGATTCCTTGGCGTGAAGTGCCGGAGGAGTTGGAGCGCTGGAAAAACGGCCTGACGGGTTATCCGCTGGTGGATGCCGGCATGCGCGAGCTCAATGCTACCGGATACATGCACAACCGGGTGCGTATGGTTGTGGCGAGTTTTTTGACCAAACATTTGCTTATCGACTGGCGGCAGGGCGAGGCGTATTTTGCGCAAAAGCTCCTCGATTATGATTTGGCCAGCAACAACGGCGGCTGGCAGTGGGCGGCTGGATCGGGCACCGACGCGGCGCCTTATTTCCGGGTATTTAATCCGGAGGAGCAAGCGCGAAAGTTCGATCCGGACCAGGCGTACATTCGCAAATGGGTACCGGAAGTGGGTACGGCCTCTTACCCCAAACCGATGGTCGAACACCGATTTGCGCGCGAGCGCTGCCTGGAAACCTACAAAACGGCCTTGCAGGGATAGCGCGGTTACTTTTCCGCTTGCCGGCTGAAAATCGTAAAGCCGGCTGAGATGAAAAACATATTGCCTCGGAATGCCGGGTTTCCGTCGTCCAAATTTAACCAGCGCCGGCCAAGCCGGATCCGGACACCGGTGTAGGAACCGGATACGCTGTTTGCATCCGGTTTGAATTTGACATCCGCCTGCAGGGCAGCCGTCCAGTGCCAACCGTTGAAGCGAAAGTTTTGGTAGTAATCCGGGTTGGAATTTTCTTCGTCTTCCGGCGCGTGGATACTGCTAAAGCCGCCGCCCAGGGTGGGGTAGATGCGCAAGCGGGGTTTGTTGTACAGGTCGTAACCGGCTTCCAATTCGACACAAAAGAACGTAGAAGGATCGTCTTTGGGCCAGATGTACAGGTTTTCCTCAATGTCGTTGGCGAGTTTTTGGCCTCCGATATTTAAGCGCAAGCCGGCGTTCAGCCGGTGTCGCCAATAAAAAAAAGCCAGGTCGACGCCAAACATCGGACGTAGCGAGCCCTCCAGATTTTCCGTCCAATTGCCATTGCTGAACATCAAATCGCCCCCAATGGCCCATTTCGCCGCGGGTGGCCGGTTGAACATGCGCATGCGGATAAATGGAGCAAAGCTGGAGCTGGGGTAAGTTTTTAAAAAGGCCTTGAGCGCGTCGTCAAATTCGCTGGCAGCCGGTTCGCTGGAACTCAGGCGCAACAAATAACTGATGAGCAGGCTGCTGAAGGCGCGTTCTTCGGTATTTAGCCAGGCTTTACGGACCTGGTCGAAGAGGTATGCCTGGTTTTCGTATAAACGGTTGTCCAGGCGGGTGAAAAGGCTATCGGGTGTAGGTGGGATTTTATACAAGGCTTGCTCTTCCGCGCCTTGAGAAAACTGTTGCACTTCGGTAAAAAGCGTAGGGTATTGTTCCAGCCAGATGTACAACAGCCAACGTTCGTCCCAGTACATACTGCGGTGAAGTTCGCTTTCGAGCCTGCTCAAGGAGTCCAACCAGAACTGCGCGTTCAGGCGGTCGTCTTGTTCAAACGCAGCCAGCAATTCTGCCCGGGCGTTTGAAATTTGAAGGCCTGGACCGGGAGCGCGTAAGCTATCCGATTGTGCTGTGACAATAGTCGGAATGAAAAACAGGCAGGAAAAAAAGAGGGCAATAGTCGTCAGGTTCATACGATTGATTACTGTAGCGTCATTCAAAGCACTTTTTGTCAGGTATAACACCGATACTACGGTTTTACTGTCGGGCGTTGAAAGAAACTGTGAATTTCCAAAAGAGTTTAGGCCTTTGCTTGTTAAGGAACGATCAAATAATAAGGTCACAATTTTGGCGGCTTAATTTGCCCCTAAAATGCGTTGCTCGTCAGTTGCGTAGCGCTACTATGCGCCTTCCTCGCGCCTGCTTTAGCGCCAAATTAATCTCCCCAAAATCGTGACCTTATTATTTGATCGTTCCTAAGATTCTAAAAAGGGCATGATTTTTATGCAAAAAAATCTATAGAAAATTAACATTTTAGCCGCTCGAATGTCTCTTCTCCGCTGCTTGTGTTAAAATAGTGAATGTTCTACCCGTAAAACTACCATGCCATGCGTCAACTTACCCAGTTAGTGCTTGTTGCCTTACTCAGTGCACTGTTGTCTGTCTTTTTATATCGGTACTTCGCGCCCGTTCCGAAGGTGTTTTGGGATGAGCCAGAAAATGGCGGGGCGCGTTATGCCGGCGTGGTGGACAAATTGTTCAACGCCCGGTCTAACAGCGCATTTTACTCCTCCGCGCCGACCGATTTTATTGATGCAGCCGCCATGGCTACACCTGCCGTCGTCAATATCCGGGCGCTCCTGGAATCCGGCGGCGGCATTTGGGGCGGGGCTTCGCTGACCGGCTCTTCTGGGTCTGGTGTGGTTATGTCGCCGGATGGTTATATCGTGACCAATCACCATGTGGTTGAACACAGCCGGGATATCAAGGTGACGCTTTCGGACAAGCGGGAGTACAAAGCGGAACTGGTGGGTTCTGACCCTTCTACTGACATTGCCTTGTTGAAAATCCAGGAAAATGACCTGCCTTTTATGCTTTTTGGAAACAGCGATTCGGTGCGGGTTGGGGAGTGGGTTTTGGCAGTCGGCAATCCGTTTAACCTGGAGAGTACCGTTACTGCGGGCATTGTCAGCGCCAAAGGGCGGAATATCAATATTTTGGGTGGGGTAACCAGTATCGAGTCGTTTATTCAAACAGACGCGGCGGTGAACCCAGGCAACAGCGGCGGAGCCTTGGTGAATTCGGCGGGCGAGTTAATCGGGATCAATACGGCGATCATTACGGAATCCGGTAGTTATGAGGGGTATTCCTTTGCCGTGCCTTCCAATTTGGTTCAAAAAGTAATTCGCGATCTTCGGGAATACGGGGAGGTTCAACGCGCCTTTTTAGGGGTTCATATTGAAGATTTGAACAGTGAAACCGCCCGTGAAATCGGCTTGCCCAATGCCGATGGCGTCCGCATTACCCGGATCAATGCCAACAGCGCTGCTGCGGATGCCGGGCTTACCGCCGGCGATGTCATCCTGGGTTTAAATAGCGCCAAGGTGCGCCGTTCGCCGGAACTACAGGAATATGTTGGCCGTTTTCGCCCCGGCGACCACCTCACGGTGGAGTATTGGCGCAACGGAAGGCGCAACAGCACGCGTGTTTTGTTAAAAGATAAAAACAATACGACGGACGTTGCGCTGCGCGCTTCGGGACGGGAGTTGGCGGATGACTTGGGCGTAGAATTCCGGGAGCTGACGCGTGAGGAGCGTTTGCGCATGCGCTTGAAAGGCGCCATGGTCACCAGTATCCGCCGGGGAAGCGTGGTGTACGAAACCAATCTCCAGCCTGGTTTTGTAGTTACCAGCGTCAATGGCAACCGCGTCGGCTCCCTGTCGGAAGCGATCGATGCGATCCGAAGCGCTTACAACCACGTCATTTTGGATGGCTACTACGAGGGCGAACCCGACTTGTACACCTACCGGTTCAGGAAAAAACCATAGGGTTTATTTAATTTCCGCCAGCCTTTTT
>CAZVZH010000155.1:0-8844 GCA_964630705.1 uncultured Saprospiraceae bacterium
AACCCAATTAAAAAAGTAAAAAATATGATTCGCACCACATTTCTACTCCTCGCCTTGCTGGCAGTTTCCCAGATGACGGCCCAAGTCACCTCCTCCATCACTGTTATCCCCCAGCCAGTGCGCGCGTACGGGCGCGCCGGAGCGTTTGAGCTGAAACCCGACACCCGGATTTACTTTCCAAAAGATGCGGCCGACTTTGATCTGGCCGCTCAATACCTGCTGGCGGTGGCACAACCCTCGACGGGGTTCGCCCTGAGCGCGCAGCCGCTGAGCGCCGCGCCCGGCGGCCAGCTCCGCGAAAACGGCATTTACCTCCTGCCCGACGCCAGCGTGCCCAATGCCGAGGGCTACGAAATGGAGGTGGCCCCGACGCATATCGCTATTCGAGCCAGCACGGCAGCGGGTGCGTTTTACGGCGTGCAGAGCCTGCGGCAAATGTTTCCGCCCCAGTTCAACAGCCCGACTCCGGTGCAAGGCGTCGCCTGGACGGTCGGCTGCTGCACCATGAGCGACGCGCCGCGCTTCGGCTACCGGGGAATGCACCTCGACGTGGGGCGCCATTTTTTTCCGGTCGACTTTGTCAAGCGCTACATCGACCTGCTGGCCCTGCACAAGTTCAACCGCTTCCACTGGCACCTCACCGAAGACCAGGGCTGGCGCATTGAAATCAAAAAATACCCGCGCCTGCAAACCGTGGCCGCCTGCCGCCCCGAAACCCTCATCGGGCACTACTCCGACCAGCCCCATCAGTTCGACGGAAAAAAATACTGCGGCTACTACACCCAGGAGGAAATCAAGGAGGTGGTGGAATATGCGCGCCGGCGCTTCGTGACCATCGTTCCCGAAATTGAAATGCCCGGCCATGCTCAGGCGGCGCTGGCAGCATTTCCCGAACTCGGCTGCACCGGCGGCCCCTACGAGGTAGCCACCAAATGGGGCATTTTCGAGGAGGTGTACTGCGCCGGCAACGAGCAGGTGTTCACGTTTATCAGCGACGTGCTCGATGAGGTATGCGCCCTGTTTCCCGGACAA
This sequence comes from uncultured Saprospiraceae bacterium, assembly GCA_964630705.1. GTDB lineage: Bacteria > Bacteroidota > Bacteroidia > Chitinophagales > Saprospiraceae > M3007. The sequence continues at coordinate 1,033 of CAZVZH010000155.1, forward strand.
TACGTGCACATCGGCGGCGACGAATGCCCCAAAGACCGCTGGAAAACTTGTTCGAAATGCCAAAAACGCATGCAAGCCGAAGGCCTCAAAGACGAACACGAACTCCAAAGTTATTTCATCAAACGGGCGGAGGCCATGCTCGCCAAGCACGGAAAAAAATTGATCGGCTGGGATGAAATACTCGAAGGCGGCCTGGCGCCCACCGCCACCGTCATGAGCTGGCGCGGTACCGAGGGCGGCATCGCAGCCGCCAAAGCCGGCCACGACGCCATCATGACGCCCGGAGGCTACTGCTACTTCGACCACTATCAGAGCGACCCCGCCTCCGAACCGCTGGCCATCGGCGGCTACACCACCCTCAGCCGCGTGTACGGCTACGAACCCGTGCCCGCCGAACTCAGCGAAACCGAAGCCCGCCACATCCTGGGCGCCCAGGGCAATGTTTGGACGGAGTACATGCCCACGCCCGAACAGGTCGAGTACATGGCCTACCCCCGCGCTTGCGCCCTCTCCGAAGTGCTCTGGACGCCGCAGAACAAAAAAAGTTGGGACGATTTCGCGCGGCGCCTGAAAGTGCATTTCGAACGCCTGAACCTGCTCGGCGTCCATTATGCCCGCAGCTACTACGACATCCAGTCGGCCTTTTCCGGCGGCTATGTTTCGCTCAAAGCCGCCGACCGCACCATCCAGGTCAAGTTCACCACCGATGGCAGCGATCCAAAGGTGAATTCCCAGGGTTTTTACTCGCCCCTGCCCCTGCAAAAAACAACCACGATTAAAGCCATTCCGGTAGTCAACAACCAGGTGGCGGGCAAAATGCTCACCGTAACCTACTACGTGCACAAGGCCAGCGGCAAAACCTATAGCCTCAGCCGACCACCCGACCAGTACACCGGCGGCGAGCGCTATGCCCTCACCAACGGCGTGGCCGGCGCGGCCAAAGCCTGGAACAACTGGGTGGGCCTGGCCGGCAGCGATTTCGACCCGGTCATCGATTTCGGCGCCCCGACCAACTTCAGCCGCCTGCGCGTCAATTTTTTAAACAACAAAGCCGCCTGGGTATACCCGCCGCGCAGCGTGGAGGTGCTGGTGTCTGACGATGGTGAAAATTTCCGCTCCGCGGGTATCCAAACCATCGACGCCGATCAGCTGCAAGGGCTTTCCATGGAAAATGTGTCGATCAGCCTGCCGGGCGCCCAAGGCCGCTACCTCAAAGTGATCGCCCGCAACTACGGCCCCATCCCGGAAGGCGCTGCCGGCGCCGGCAATGGGGCCTGGTTGTTTTTGGATGAACTCATGATTGATTGAGGGTTAGAAAGTTACTGGTTTCTGGTTGGCACAGCTGCCCGGTTTTCGTTTTCCCAGCCAACCATTTTATCTCGAAATGCAGTCAATAGGACTATGCACAGAATTATATTCCTCCTGTTCCTTTGCGCCGCCAGCCTGCCACTGGCGGCGCAGAAAACGCCGGCCGCCGACACCAGCTGGCTGCATGTGGTGTACACCACCGACGGCAACGAGTTTACCGGTAAAATCCAATCGGAGTCGGCCGAAGCCATAGTGCTGGAAACCGCCATGCTCGGCGTGATTACCATCAAACGCGCCAATATTTCACGTATCCAGCTGGCCCGCTCGACCCATACGAGCAAAGGCCTGCCTTGGTTTGAAAACCGGTTTGCGCCCCGGTATTTCGTCGGCCCCAGCGCCTACAGCCTGCGCAAAGGCGAGGGGGTGTTTGAAAACAGCGAGCTCTTTCTCAACCAGGTGAGCTACGGTTTTACCGACAACTTCTCGCTGGGGGTGGGCAGCGCGCCTTTTTTCATCCTTTGGGATGGCCCTTTCCCCATCTGGGTGACGCCCAAACTGAGTTTCCCCATCCGGGAAAACAAGGTGAATGTAGCCTTGGGCGGCATGTACGGCCGCTCGTACAACGAATACTACTACGATGGCTTCGGCAGCGATAACGACGACGTCGATTTCAGCGCGGTGTACTCAGTGGTTACCCTGGGCTCGCCCGACCTCAACCTGACGGCCGGTCTGGGCTTGCATGCCAAAGGTGGCCGCTGGCAGCAAGTTCCAATCGTATACCTGGCCGGCGCCGCGCGGTTGAGCCGCCGGTTTGCCCTCCTGGGCGAGTCGTATTTTTTTCACGACGGCTACGAACGGGTGCGCATGATCGGCTTCGGCTGCCGCTTCATGGGCCGCGGCGTGGCATTTGATTTGGGCGTGGCGACCATGGCCTACGAAGACGAGGGGGTGTACCCGATCCCCTACGGCACCTTGCATATTCCCTTTGGGCAGCCGAAGGATTAATTTTATCGGGCGTGCCTAAATTCCTACATTTACCCAAACAAAGGAACGATCAAATAATAAGGTCTTTCCTGCTAAACCAACTGAACGTGTCCGCTTCTTCCGCACCCGCCTTTCCGAAAAACGACCGGCGCATCATCAACGGCTGGGCCTTTTTCGACTGGGCCAACAGCGCCTACGCCCTGGTCATCACCGTGGCTATTTTCCCGCCTTATTTTCTCGGCATCGCCCCCGACACCGTTAACATCGGCGGATTTGCCATCCGCGACGAAACGCTCATCGCCTGGGGCATCGCCCTGGCCTACCTGATCATCGCTGCTATTTCGCCGCTGCTTTCAGGCATTGCCGACTACGGCGGGAAAAAGAAGCGCTTTATGCGGTTTTTTACCTGGCTGGGTTCTTTGTCCTGCCTCAGCCTGTTTTTTTTCGACAGCCCGGATAACCTCTGGATTGGCCTGGCCGGATTCGTGTTGGCCACGGTAGGTTTTGCCGGCGGCATCGTTTTTTACAACGCTTACCTGCCCGACATCGCCACCGAAGACCGCTACGACGCGGTGAGCGCCCGGGGTTTTATCTATGGCTTCGCGGGCAGCGTCATCCTGCTGGTGCTCAACCTGGTAATGGTACTCCAACACGAAGTCCTGGGCTTTCCGAGCGAAACCTCCGCCATTCGCTGGGCTTTCGTGAGCGTGGGTTTGTGGTGGATGGGCTTTGCGCATTTTTCGTTCAGCCGCCTGCCGCCCGACGCGCCCCGCCCGATGCCGCTGAGTGCGCTGGGCAAAGGTTTCGACGAGGTGCTCAAGGCTTTCCGGTCGGTGCGCAGCAGCCGAAATACCTCCTTGTTCCTGCTGGCCTTTTTCTGCTACAATGCCGGCGTGCAGGCGATTCTGTTTCTGGCCTCCAGTTTTGCCGACAAGGAAATGCACATGGAAAAATCCAAACTGATTATCCTGGTGCTGCTCCTGCAAATCATTGCCATCCTCGGCGCCTTCCTCTCCTCCCGCTTGTCGAACTGGAAGGGCAACCGCACCTCCCTGTTCGTCATGCTCGTCATTTGGTCGCTGATCTGTCTGTTGGGCTATTCCGTGCAAACAGAAATGGAAGTGTTCGTGCTCGGCGGGGCCATCGGCCTGGTGATGGGCGGCATTCAGGCTTTGTCGCGCAGTACCTACGCCAAGTTTTTGCCCGAAAACACCCGGGAAACCACCTCGTTTTTCAGCTTTTACGATGTGATGGACAAGGTGTCGACCGTGTTTGGCACCCTGGTATTTGGCCTGGTCGCCCAAATGTTCGGCGGCATGCGCATGAGCGTGCTGGCCCTTGCGGTGTTGTTTTTGTCCAGCCTGGCTATTTTGATCGCCGTGCGCGTGCGGCGTATGACTTCATAAAAAGTTTCTGGTTAGAGGGTTTCTGGTTTCTGGTTGGGCGTTCGTTTAGCTATTCGGGATATTAAGCCAACGCCCAACCAGAAACCCTCTAACCAGAAACCAGAAACCCTCTAACCAGAAACCTAAATATGGATTTTAGCTGCTTGTTCGACCTACTCGATTACCAGCGCCAGCGCTACCCGCAGGCTGTCGCCCTGTCGGGCAAAACGGGCGGTGTGTGGCGCAGTTGGAGTACCGAGGAGCTATTGGCCGAGCGCGAGCGGATCAGCACCGGACTGTACCGGCTGGGTTTTAAAAAAGGCGACCGCGTGGGCATACTGGCGCACTGCGGCAGTCCGCAGTGGATCATCGCCGACGGGGCCATGCTCCAGCTCGGTATCGTGCCGGTGCCCGTGCACGCCACCGCCCGGCCCGACGAGCTGGCGCACATTGTGCGCGACGCCGGCCTGCGCGCTTTTTTCGTGAGCAATGCCGCCATGCTGGAGCAGTTTCAGGCTGCCGGCGTGGCCGTGGAGCATATTTTTTCTTTTGAAAACCTGTCCGGCGCGCTGGCCTGGACCGAGCTGGCCCAGGAACCCGACCCCGTCGAGCGCATGGCCCTCGACGCCGCCCGTTTGCAGGTGCAGCCCGACGACCTGGCCACGTTGCTTTACACGTCCGGCACCACCGGCGCGCCCAAAGGCGTGATGCTCAGCCATGCCAACATCGTGAGCAACGTGAAGTCGGTGCTGGCCATCGTACCCGTAGGGCCACAGGTGCGTGTGGTGAGCTTTTTGCCGCTGAGCCACATTTTCGAACGCATGGTGAGCTACGTGTACCAGGCTGCGGGCACGCCGGTGTGGTTTGTCGAATCGCTCGAACAACTGCCCGAAACCCTGCGCGAGGTGCGGCCCGAGTTTTTCACCGCCGTGCCCCGGGTGCTGGAGCGCAGCTACGAGCGCCTGCTGGAGCGCCGCCGCAAAGCCGGTTTTTTAGGAAAAAAACTGCTCGACTGGGCCATAGCCCTGGGCGAGCGCTACCCCTTCGCCGGCGAATACGCCATGCCGCTCGACTACCGGCTGAAACGCCTGCTGGCCGACTGGCTGGTGTTTCGCCACTGGCGGCGGGCCATGGGCGGCCGGGTGCGGGGCATCGCTGTGGGCGCTGCGGCGCTGCAACCCCGGCTGGGGCGCCTGTTCTCGGCTGCCGGCGTGGATGTGCGCGAGGGCTACGGCCTCACCGAAACCAGTCCGGTGGTGGCCTTCAACCGCTTCGAACCCGGCGGCGTGCATTTCGGCACCGTGGGCATCCCGGCGCCGGGCGTGGAGGTGCGCATTGGCGAGCCCGACGAACAGGGCGAAGGCGAAATCGAGGTGCGCGGCCCCAACGTGATGCAAGGCTACTGGCAGCTGCCCGACGAAACCGCCGAGCGTTTCACGCCTGACGGCTGGCTGAAAACCGGCGACATCGGACGCTTCGAGTACAAGCGTTTTTTAAAAATTACAGGCCGCAAAAGTGAAATTTTCAAAACCAGCTCGGGCAAATTTGTCGCCCCGGCCTACGTGGAGCAGCAGCTCCTCGCCTCGCCCTTCATTGCCCAGTGCATGGCCCTGGGCCTCAACCAGCCCTACGTGGGCGCGCTCCTCGTGCCCAACTTCGAGCGGCTCGAAGCCTGGTGCCTCGAAAACAAAGTGCACTGGACCGCCCCGGAATACATGGTGCTCAATCCGCGGGTGCTCAAACTGTTCCGCCAGGAAATCGACCGCATCAATGCCGAGCGGCTGGGGACCGTCGAGCAGGTGCGAACCTTTCAGCTGCTCACCGAACCCTGGACGGCCCAAAACGGCCTGCTGACGCCGACGCTGAAGCTACGGCGCGGCGCGGTGGCGACGCGGTTTGAGGCGGCGGTGGGAGGGCTGTTTCTTTAAAGGTAAAGTGTAAAGGGCGAAAGGGTGGTGCTGTGGCCGGAATGTTCAGCGCGAAAAGGAAACGGGCCCCTCCGTCAGTTTTTTCATTCCGCTTCATCTGAAACACCCTCCGCACAATTCCCTACTTTTGCCGCCCAATACCACCCGCTCGACCAATCGGGTGCACCACTTTTCATATTGGCCTTTTCAAATTGAACTTTTCAAATTGAAAAGGCCAATATGAAAAGTTCCTGAGCCACCATCCAGCGCATGAACTTTCTCACACTCGAAAACGTCACCAAGTCCTACGGCGAAAAAGTGCTGTTTCAAAACATCAGCCTGCACATCGACAAGGGACAAAAAATCGGCCTGATCGCCAAAAACGGCACGGGCAAAACGACGCTCATGCGGGTGATCGCCGGGCTGGAAGGCTCGGAGGGCGAGTCGTCCAAAATTCTGCTGCGCAAAGACATCCGCATCGGCTGGCTCGACCAGGAGCCGCATTTTCACCCCGGCATCGACGTGCTGGCAGCCGTGCTCGACGACAGCATCCCGCTCGTGCGCATCGTGCGGCAGTACGAGCACGCGCTGGCCTACCCCGAGCAAGCCGCCGCCCTGCAGGAAGCCATGGCGGCCATGGACGAACACCAGGCTTGGTCGTTCGAGGCCAAGGTGAAAGAACTGCTGTTCCGCTTCGGTATGCACGACCTGGAGCAAAAAGTGGGCGCCCTCAGCGGCGGCCAGCAAAAGCGCCTGGCGCTGGTGAAAGTGTTGCTCGACGAACCCGATTTCCTCATCCTCGACGAGCCCACCAACCACCTCGACGTCGACATGATCGAGTGGCTGGAAGAATACCTCCAGCAGCCGGGCATTACGCTGTTTATGGTGACGCACGACCGCTATTTTCTCGAAAATGTGTGCGACAGCATCATCGAACTCGAGGGCGGCCAGCTCTACCGCTACAAAGGCAGCTACTCCGACTACCTCGAAAAAAAAGCCACCCGCGAGGAGGTGGCCAGTACTACCTACGAACGGCAGAAAAAACTGCTCAAACGCGAGCTCGACTGGGTGCGCCGCAGTCCGGCCGCCCGCACCACCAAGGCCAAAGCCCGCGTCGATGCCTACTACGACCGCAAAGACGCCAACGAGGCGCTGAAGGCGAAAAAAGACGAACTGTCGATCCAGATCAAGGAAAACTGGCTGGGTAGCAAAATCGTGGAGTGCCACAACATCAGCAAGCGCTACGGCAGCAAAGCGCTGCTCGAAAATTTCAGCTACAAATTCAAACGCAAAGAGCGTGTCGGCGTAGTAGGCCCCAACGGCGCCGGCAAATCAACCTTCCTCGAACTCATCACCCAGAGCCTCGCACCCGACACTGGTAAGGTGATAGTCGGCGATACCATTGTGTTCGGCTTTTACCGCCAGGAAGGCATTCAACTCAACGAAGACAAACGCGTGATCGATGCCGTGCGCGACATCGCCGACGTCATTCCCCTGGAAAAAGGCAAGGAACTCACCGCCGCCCAATTGCTCGAGCGCTTCCTGTTTTCCCGGCCGCAGCAGCAGGTGTACGTCAGCCAGCTCTCCGGCGGCGAGCGCCGGCGCCTGTACCTGCTCACGGTGCTCATGCGCAACCCTAATTTCCTCATCCTCGACGAGCCCACCAACGACCTCGACGTGCTCACCCTGCAAGTGCTGGAAGATTTTCTGGAAGATTTTCCCGGCTGCGTGGTCATCGTTACCCACGACCGCTATTTTATGGACCGGCTGGTCGACCACCTGTTTGTCTTCGAAGGCAACGGCCGGGTCAAGGATTTCAACGGCTCTTACGTGGAATACCGCCTGCAAAAACGCGCAGCCGAACAGCAAGCGCGCGCTACCGAACGTGCCGCCAGTTCCCCCGCGCCGGCCGCCGCTCCAACTTCCTCGGGGCTTACCAACGCTGAGCGCAACGAACTGAAACGCCTGGAAAAAGACATCGCTGCGCTGGAGCGCCGCAAACGCGAGATCATGGAGCGCTTCAACGCCGACAACCTGGGCGCCAACGAAGTCACAACACTGTCTACCGAGCTCGGCGAACTGCAAAAAACGCTGGAAGAAAAGGAAATGCGCTGGCTGGAACTGTCGGTTTAGGACGGAATGCGGAATTTGTTCACCATTTCGGATAGCGTCGGTTCCGTGTTTTTAGAAACGAGCCCATCCGAAATGGTGAACAAATTCCGCATTCC
>CAZVZH010000155.1:8854-10862 GCA_964630705.1 uncultured Saprospiraceae bacterium
TGTGCTATGGTGTTTTCATTTTTTTTTTCAAACCCCCCCCACCTTCTTTTTTTACAAAATGCCCGTTTTATTTTTCCGCATTCCGCATTCCGCATTCCGTATTCGATTACGGCAGCAATACCTGGTCAATCACGTGGATGACGCCGTTGCGGGCGAGCAGGTCGGTCAGCACAATTTTCGAACCGGAGTTATTACCGGAGCCTTTGACCATGGCGCCGTTGGCCAGCGTGATGTTGAGCGATTTGCCCGACAGCAGGGTGGGTACGTTGATGTTGTCGCGCAGGTCGGCAGAAAATACGCGGCCGCCTACTACGTGGTACTGGAGTACGCTGGCCAGCAGGTTGATTGTAGCGGCATCGGTGATGGATTCGATGTTGGCGGCGTTGTTCAGCGGCGCGGGCAAGGCGGCGAAAGCAGCGTCGGTGGGGGCGAACACCGTGGCGTTGGTCGTCGGCATCATAAACAGGTTGGTCAGCTTGGTTTTGTTGAGGGCGGCTACCAGCGCCGTAAATTTGTTGCTGATGGCAATTTGCGCTACGTCTTGCGTGGGGAAAAACAGCACCTTGTCGATCACGTGGATGATGCCGTTGCTGGCTTGTACGTTGGCGGCTACTACTTTGCTGTTGCCGTTGATAAAGACGCTACCCGCAGCGTCGCGGCCGACATAGATCAGATTGTCGTTGGGTGTGCCGGCGGGTTTGTAGGTGTTGTACGACCCATTGGGCAATTGCGCAGCCGTTTTGGCGCCTTGCGATACATGGTAGCGCAAAATCTGCGTCAACGTTTTAATTTGCTGCGGGTTGGAGATGGCGCTGATGTTCTGCGCATTGTTGAACGGCGCGGGCAAGGCTGCAAAAGCGGCATTGTTGGGCGCAAAAACAGTGGCATTGAGGTTGGTGCGGCTCAAGAACCCTACCAGGTTGGTTTTAACTACAGCCGCCACCAGCGTGCTGAAGTCGGGATTGGAAATAGCAATGTCGACAATGGTGTTGTTGGAGCGCTCGGATACAAGCGCGTCGGTCTGAGGCGTTGCGGCCGACTCGAGCAGGGTCTCTTTTTGGCAGGCGAAGAAAAACAGGCTCGCCACCAGGCTGAGCGCAAACAAGAAAATTGAACGTTGGGTAGTACGCAGGTTTTGCATGATAAAAACTGTTTGGTTGGTGAATTTTTGTTTAACGATCCTAAAGCGTGTTTTGAGTGACATTAAACGAAACAGTCGTATCCCGGTTCGATTTTGCCCGTGCTTTTTTATTAAATTGCTACTATTTTCCAAACGGCAACTTTTTCGTGAACCTAATTTATATGCTTGTAAAATTTTGGTTTTCAGCACTTTTTGCCTTGCTAGCCTTCTGCATTTCCGCCCAAACGCCTGCCCATTTCGCCAAAATCGACGTCCGCGCCCGCCGCTTCGAGCCACGCGGCCGAAATTTTATCGCCTTTTCCGACTCCCTTACCCAACCCTACGCCTCCGAATTGGAAAAAGCCCGCGCCATTTACAGCTGGCTGGGCGCTTATTTAGCCTACGATTGCGGCAACGAAAACCGCCTGGATAACGAGCCGGAAACGGCCATGCACCCGCTGTTCTATACCCAACAGCAACTGGAAAACATCCTGCGCACCCGCCGCACCCGCTGCGACGGCTTCGCTTTTTTGTTCAAACTTATGTGCAACCTGCAGGGAATCTATTGCAGCCGCCGGGAAGGCTACCTGCTCCGCCCGGGAGAAACAGCCGACCCAGCCCGGGTACAGCCCAACCATGCCTGGATCGCCGCCCGCCTCGACGGGCAGTGGTACGAAATCGACCCCACGGCCGGAGCGGGAGGCTGCGCGGGCAAACTGTTTCGCCGCCAACCCGACGCCGCCTATTTCGGCATGTCCGAAACCTTGCTCCGCGAGCGCTATATCCCCATCACCGACGCGCGCAACTCGGACGGCCAGGGGCGCATCAAATTCAAATAGGTTAGAGGGTTTCTGGTTAGAAGGTTAGAAGGTTTCTGGTTAGAAGGTT
>CAZVZH010000156.1:0-10802 GCA_964630705.1 uncultured Saprospiraceae bacterium
ACGCCTATAAAATTGGCATTAGTCACGTTGTCTTGCGCGCCGGCAAACTCCAGGTATTCAGCGGGGAGCCCCGCAAACGGGTTTTTCGGGTTGGCAAAAACCGTGCTGGCCGGGAAGAACCGCCAGGAAGTCACCGCTGGAAAGGTCGGGTTCAAGCCGAGCAAAATCTTACGACCTTCCACGATATCGATGGTCGAAATGGAATTGCTGCCATTGGCGTCGGCGGCGATCAGTTTCCAGGGTGTGTCGAGGGTGTCGAGGCTGAGGACGTGCTTGTTGATCAGCGACAGGTCGAAGGTGGTGAGGCCGTTGACGTCGTTGGTGTCGCGCGAAGGAGTGATACGGTAGTTAAGGCCGGCCGGGATGTTTGCGAACGTGTAATTGCCGCTGGCATCGGTGCGCGTGGTAGCCGTAGCGCCGCCGCTGAGCGCCACCTGGACGTTGGCCATGGGCACATCCCAGTGGGTTTTAATGGTTCCGCTGATGGTAACGGCTACCGGTGCCGGTTGCACATAACCATTTTGGGTTTGCGCGCCGGTATTGCCCGGGTCGAGCCATTCTTTGAGCCGCGCTTCGGGCGTGGTGCCTTGGTCCCACGACTGGTCGAAACGGCCGAACCAGGAGTTAATTACTTTACAGTTGACGGTATCCAGGTTGCCGCCGTGCAGTTGCCCGACGATGCGTTTGTTTTGGTCGAACAAGGGGCAGCCGGAAGAGCCCGGCTGGTAAATGCCGGTTTCCGGAACCACCGACCAGTGCGAGTTTCCGGGGGTGCTGCCGAAGCCGGGCCCCCAGTTGATCGTCTGCGGGAAAATGGTTGCCGGATCGTTGTCGACCGATATTTTTTTGATATCGCCTACCGGGTGGTGGATAAAGGTCGATTTGCTAACGCTGTTATTGCTGGCCGCTGCGCGGCTCCAGCCGTTGAAATACAAATTGTACGAACCCGGTATCTGGTTGAGTTTCAGGAGTAAAAAGTCGGTTTCGTGCCGATAGGAAATGCGCTGACATCCGAGCACCGACTTGGGGGCGGGTTCCGTTGCCGGGTTGGAGCAACTGGGAGCCTCGTAGTCAAAGTCGAAACGCCAGATATTGAAATTCGGGAGCAGGCCAATGATTTGGCAGTGGTGCGCCGTGAGAAAATACGGGTCGCCGTTGCCGCTGGTATTCGCCAGCAAGGAGCCTGAGCACCAGCCGGCTCCGTTTGAAAAAACCATGAGAATACGGGCAACGCCCCGTTTTTCCGACTGCCAGGTTTGGCCCTGGCTGCAATTCACGTTGACGTTGCAGGCATAAGACTGACCGAAATCCTCGGCGCCATCTGTTGCCGGCAAAAGTCCGGCAGGGTCGTACACAAAGTCGACCCGGTTGAGGTGAATGTCCGACACGCCGAGCGCTGAAGCCGGCTCGTGCAGTTCCAAAATAGTTTGTTCGCCGGATAGAACGCCGATCAGAAACTCACCAGACGGCAGGCAGCTTTTTTCTGTGTAAGCGCCCAGAATACGCTTTTGATCGGGAGTGTACGCAAACATCCTGGCACCGGGCGCGAGGCGGAACCGGTCGAAAATCAGCATCAGACCGAGCGCCTGCGGCGAACGCAGGGCGCAGCGCCACACCCGGTCGCCGTTGGGCAATTTGGTCCACTGCCCCGCCTGGGTCGGGCGGATATCCACACCGGGCAGTGGGGCGGAAAACCGCGAGACTTCCCCTTGCTGAATATCTTGCTGGAGCAGTAGCCCGGCATCCAGGGAAGCCAATACGACTGGCGCGACCGGAGGAACGCCGTTAAAAACCGGAGAAAATTGTGGGTCAAAACTAGGCGGCAGACCGCCCTCGCTAATTTGAGCGGCAGCCGCGAAGGCCGCCAGCAACGCAGGCAGGATCGGAATTCGGTAAAGAACGCGCATGGGATGAGAAAGTATTAAAAATGAATATAAAAAACCGGGCCAAATATAGCCATTGGCTATGAGGGCCGCCGAAAAACATCCCGGCTTGAATCCGAGCCGACAAAGGTTTTGGGAAAACGGCGCGACGGAGCGAACGACCTGCTGCTAAGGCCTTTCGTCAGAAAGGGTTTTGCACATCCGGATTGTTTACAAACGGCGTATCGGTCAGGGTGTGCAGGAATTTCACCAGCGCCTTCTTCTGGTTGGCCGTCAAGCCGGTGTATTGGACAGGGTTGGAGCCCGGAATCGGAAAACCCACCTGTGGAAGCAGTGGATCTCTATTGGGCGAAGGTTTACCATGACTGCTGTAATGGTCGACAACTTCCTCGAGGGTTTTAAACCGGCCGTCGTGCATGTAGGGCGCTGAGAGCGCAATGTTGCGCAGGGTCGGCGAGCGGAATTTGCCATTATTCGATGCGTTTCCGGTGAAACCGCCCAAGCCCTTGTCGATGAATCCGTCGAAGCTGGCCACCGAGTCCAAGCCGTTGTTGAAGTAATTATTGCCGGTCAGCGTGAGGCCGCCGTGGCAATGGAAACACTGGGCATCGGGCAGGCCAACCACAGCGCCTTCATCAAAAAACATGAGTTTGCCGTCGAGCTCATCGTCGTCGAGCGCGTCGAGGTCGCCTTGCAAATACCGGTCAAATTTGGAGGCGCCACTGCTGATCAGGATTCTTTCAAACTGCGCAATGGCCCGCGCCGCCAGTTCCTTGGTGATCTCGCCCGTATTTTTGATGCCGAAAGCCTGCCGAAACCAGGTGGGGTAATTCGGATGCACCTTGAGTTTGCCAATCACATTCGGCCAGGTATTGTGCATTTCGATGGGGTCTTCCACCGGGCGTAACGCCTGGTCTTCGAGGTTCGGCGAGCGCCCATCCCAGAACAAACCATTGGTGGCATAGGCAATATTGAGCAGGCTCATAGAACTGCGGCGGCCGGCTATTCCGTCGATGCCCACCGAGGTAGCGCGGTTGTCGGTAAAACTGCCCTGCGGCAGATGGCAACTTGAGCAGGACTGTGTACTGTCGGCTGAAAGGATCGGGTCGTAAAACAAGCGCCGGCCCAGTTGCACACCCGCATCTGTCATCGGATTATCCGCTGGAATGGGCACCTGCGGGAAATGGGCCGGTTTGATCAAATTGTATGGTTTGGGATCGTAGGGAATATTGGTCAGATCGGTTTCGCCCGAAGGCGGCTGCGGATCGTCTTTACCACAGGATGCCCAAGTCATCAGACCAGCCAGCAGGCTTGCCGCCATCCAAGGTCTTAATGTCCAGCAACGTACGGAGTTTTTCATAAGCAGTCGAATCATGCAAAATTTTACCGGTCTTCGCAGGGGCGCCCCTCGCGGGGGGGGCGGCCATTTAGGGTTGATACACCGCAGTCGCGTTCCCAAAATTATCCATCAAAATGGTAGCGACCACCACGTCATTGACGTCGTTGGAGGTGATGTGGTTGTAGCTGTTTTTCAAATCCAGCCAGGTTCCGTTGATCACCATCAGATCTTTTAAATCAAACTCCACGGTGAGCCTAGCGCCGGGTTCCACTTTAATGGGCAGGTTGAAGGCGTAGGTGCGGTATACGGCGTTGGAGCCGCAATGGTAGATCAGCCCGCCGTCGGGGCTGCCGTTTTTATCCAGATCGACCGTGCCTTCGATTTTATTAAAAATATAGCTGGCCCAGCCAAGCCAGTACTCGTTTTCGCGGCTCAGCGGGTGGCTGGGGTCAAAGTCTTTGGGTTGCTTGACGTTTAAATTGGGCGGCACGCCATAGCCGATTCGAATCCCGGTGTAATAGCCGTCCGGAACGTTGGCATAAGCAACCGGCACCTCAACTGCCAGGTTGCCCGGGGCAAAGTCGGGGGTAAAATCGACCCATTCGATCGGGCTCAGCAGCTGTTCTGAAGCGCCGTCGAGCAAAGCGATTTGGCTGAGGTAGGTATTGAAGCGGCTGAATTGAACCTGATAGGTATCGTAGTCGTAGTTTTTTAGTTTCTCCAAAGGCTGGCCGTCGTACAAGGCCTTGAACGTGATGGTGAGGGTGGAACGGGGGCCGGTTTCCACGTTTGGAGTGCCGTCGCAGGCAGCGAGGCTGAGCAGAAGCGCTGCCAAAATGCCGATACTGAAAGTATTTTTCATGAAATATGTGGTGTAAAAAATGGTTGGCTTTAGTCGTGCAAAGTCGCACAAACGTTTACGGTGTAACACGCAAAAACTGGGGCAAGTTGACAATTATTTGCTGTTTCCAAACCGATTTGTCGCCGGTAGACAAATCCACACCCTGAAACAAGGTTTTATAGTCGGCCGTAAGCCGAAGCGTAAAGTCGAAACCGCTTTCGTGGGCAAAAGGCCCATCCTGCTGAATGTCCAGGCCGCCAAAATCCGGGCGGGCCAACCAGATCGTATCGGCGGGTGTAGCCGTCAGCGTGTCGCGGGTAAACACCAGTTTCAATGCCGCATAGCCGGTATCGCGGCCCAGCCACAAGCGTTCCGGTTGGATGCGCAGCGGATGGTTTTCCGGCGCCAGGCCGGGAATGGCGGCTTGCAGCGGTTCGGGCACGCCAAGCCGGAAACGGATCGTTTCGAAAGCGCCGCTGGTGCGAAACTCCCCCAAAGCATAATTGACGGAGCTACGCCGGATCATTTGAACATCGTCGGTAAACGTTTGCCGGATGGTGTCGTTGGCATTGCCCCACACAGCCAGGCCGACCGTGTCGCTCACGACCAACGGAACGCCTTGTTGAAGCAATTGAAAATCTGACAGGTAAAAAACAGCCTCCCGGAGCCGCAACCATTTGCCCGGCACATATTCATAGGCGGTATCGGGTTTCCAAACCAGGCTGTCGAAGCGGGGCTGTACCAGGAGTTGCAAAGCTGGGTAGCTGCAACAACAACTTTTGTCGGCGGAGGCATCGAAATTGGTGGCTTCGATATCCAGACAACCTTCGCGGGGTTCGGTGCAGGAATTCGCTGCCAGCAAACAAAACCAAGCTGCGCCAAAGAGGAGAAAAAACGGGCGCCGCCGCCGGCGATCCGGAATTGGCGCCACCGACTGAATTGATCGCATGTTATTTCGGTTTCGATTGTTGCTCAATATCGCGCATCATCGCTTTCAAAATTTGCTTCACCTGGGAGGAAAACTCCTTTTCCAGCATCCAGAAATAGTAGTTTTTATCTTTTGCCAACACTTCTTTGACCGGCTGGCCGACGTATTTCCCAAAATTGAACACAGCGGTGCCATCGGGCTGAACGCGCATTTTCTGGGTGGCGTCGAGGAAGTTGAGGTCGTTGGTGAACTCGTGCAGCACCTGCATATCGTTTTGCACCGGTGCCGGAACGCGGTTGCCGTCTTCATCGATCAGATCGACGCCCTCATAAGTTTTCAATTGGCCTTGAAACACTTCGATGGTGGCCTGCACATCGGCCAGGGCGTCGTGGGCGTCGGTCATTTCCTTGCCGCAATAGAGCCGGTAGGCGGCCTTCAGCGTGCGCGGTTCCATTTTATAAAAGATACGCTGCACGTCGATCAAACGCCGCTTGCTGACATCGAATTCCATGCCCACCCGGGCAAACTCTTCCATGAGCATGGGCACGTCGAAGCGGTTGGAATTGTAGCCGGCCAGGTCGGCATCACCGATAAAATCCCAGATTTTCTGCGCCAGTTGCTGAAAGGTGGGCTTGTTCGCCAAATCTTTCGGCGTGATGCCGTGCACTGCCATGGCTTCCTCCGAAATCGGGATACCCGGATTGACCAGGCTGGTAAACTCCGCCGGAGGGTTTCCGTTTTTGTGCAATTTGACCAGCGCGATCTGGACAATTTTGTCGCGCACCACATTCAGGCCGGTAGATTCGATATCGAAAAAAACCAGATCGCGGTCGAGGTTCAGTTCCGTCATTTTTTTGACTAATGTTTTGGACCATTGATTTGCTGCTCCGTAGCGTCGAGCAAATTATCGTCGAGCAGGCCCCGCTTTTTAGCCGTATCTGCCACGCCGTGCAGCTGTACCGGCGCCGAGGTTTTCCGCATCCGTATATTGAGCATTTCTACAAAAAGCGAAAAGAAAATGGCGAAATACAGGTAACCTTTCGGCACAGCGCCCTCGATAAAATGCCCCAGGTGCGCGGCTTCGGCCACCAGGGAAAAACCGATCAGGATCAGAAAGGCCAAACCAAGCATTTGCACCGTCGGGTGCTCGTTGACAAAACGGCTGACCGCGCCGGAAAACAGCATCATGATGATAACGGAGGCCACCACCGCGATAATCATGATCAGCAAATTGTTGGCAATACCCACCGCCGTAAGGATGGAATCGAACGAAAAAACAATGTTGATCAGGGCGATCTGCGTAATGACGGAATTGAGCGCTGCTTTGCCTTGGGCAATCTTTGGGTCGTCCGCTGCAATCGGACTCTCCAGTTTGTGGTGAATCTCCGTGGTTGCCTTATAGAATAAAAACACACCGCCCAAGAATAAAATCAGCCCTTGCCCCGTCACTTCGCCGTGCAACCCGGGCAGATCGATGTGAAATAAAGGCGCTTTCATGCCGATAATCCACACCAGGGCGAAAAGCAGCAGGATACGCAGCGCCATAGCCAGAATCAGGCCGATGTTGCGGGCTTTGGGTTGTTCTTCCGGCGGCAATTTGGCTGAAATAATAGAGATAAAAATGATGTTGTCTACCCCCAGAACAATTTCTAAAAAGGTGAGCGTCAACAAACTGATCCAAACTTCTGCCGAAGCAAAATCGGGGATGGCTAACAAAAACATGGTTTGGCTTGTTTTCAGTGAAAATGGTCGAACGAAGGCGCAATGTTACGGCTTTTCATTGTTCTCTCGCCGACATTTGGCCGGTTTTGGCGAAAGCTTTGCCGGCCGCGAATCCTGGAATCCCTAGCTTTGCACTACAAACAAATCCGCACATGAAAAAAATTGCTTTACTCTTCGTTTTCGGTTGCCTGAGCGCAGCGCTTCTGGCCCAGAGCCAACCCAAAAAGTACGTGTTGCTCGAGCATTTTACCAACTCGCGTTGCAGCATTTGCGCCAGCAAAAACCCGGCGTTTTACAACCTGATCCGCCAATATCCCAACGATGTCCGCCACCTGTCGATCCACCCGCCGGTACCCTACTCCAACTGCCTGATTTACCTTTCCAACACGGCTGAAAACAGCAGCCGCTCCAACTTCTACGGCGTCAACGGCACGCCCCGCGTAGCCCTGAACGGCAGCCTGGTACCCGTCAGCACGCCCCTGCTGCCGCCCGCTACGCTCGAAGCCGCCCTGAACCAGCAAAGCTCCATCGGCATCCGGGTGCAGGAAAGCGGCAGCGCGCCCAACAAAACGGTAAGCATCACCGTCACCAGCTATGCCACGCCGCCCGCCGGCGATTACAAAATTTACGCCGCCGTAGCCGAGAGCACCGTCAACTACAACTCGCCTAACGGCGAATCCAAACACTACGATGTATTCCACGCTATGCTGCCCGGCATCGACGGCGCGGCTATCACGCTGCCGGCCGCCGGCGGTTCTGTGACGGTAAACTACAATTATGTGCACGACAACCCCAACGGCTGGACGTCAAATTTCGACTCCTTGTACGTGCTTGCATTCGTGCAAAATACCGCTACCAAGGAAGTACTGAACACCGGCACCCGCTTCGACCCCGTGTTCACCAGCGCCGAAGAAGCCGCCGCGCCCCAAGCTATCCGGCTGCAGCCCAATCCCGCACAAGACGAATCGTCCGTGTTCCTGCCCGGCGAAACCATCGACCGTGTGGAGGTTTTCAGCCTCGACGGCCGCTTGGTGTGGCAAGACAGCCGCACGCAGCGCGATCTGGCACGCATCGCCGTCGGCGATTTCAAACCGGGAATTTATCTGGTAAAACTCACCGGCCAGTCGGGAATGTACATTGGGAAATTGGTTAAAGAATGATCTGATTTAGTTTGGAGTTTGGAGTTTGGAGTTTGAAGGGGTTCGCCATTCGGAATGGCGAACCCCTTCAAACTTCAAACTCCAAACTAACTAAACACTTCCCCCAGTGGAATTTCTATTCCCAAAGTTGGGTCGGACAGCAGTTCCGTGTGGGTAAACATCCGGTAGTTTTCCGCACTGGAAAACACGTACACATTGCGCAGGGAAAGCAACACCAGCCAGCAGGATTGGACGTCGTGTTGAAAATATTTTTCCGCTTTGCTCACCAATTCCTGCAAGCTCTGCGTGGGGGAAAGTATTTCGATGACCGCTAGCGGCGCCTCTTTCATGCTGGTTTCGTCGTGCAGAAAATCGATGTCCATTTTGGGGTAAATGGCGATATCGGGTACCGATTCCCAGTCGGCCAAGTCCAGGCTTAGCTCAGAAAAGCAGGTAAATTTTTGTTGTCCAACTTTTTTTAATTGATACAAAAATTGGCCCTGGATGTATCCATGATTTTTACTCGGCATAGGTTTTCCGCGTTCTGTTTCGTAAGGTGTCCATTCAAGAGTCGTATCCATCCTGCGAATTTTTTTAAGCAAAACTAAAAAATTTGTTTTAAAAGCGCAACACCATTTATTTTAAAAACCGACATAATTGTGCGGCGTCAGGCGCCGGAGTTCTTCTTTTACTTCGTCGGACACGTCCAGGCCGTCAATAAACTCGTGGAGCTCCTCCCGGCCCACCACCGGCCGGCCCCGGGTAAGCGCTTTGAGCGCCTCGTAGGGCTGGGGATATGCTTCCCGGCGCAGGATCACCTGAATGCCCTCGGCTACGACCATCCAGTTGTCTTCTAGGTCGTTGTACAATTTTCCTTCGTTGAGCAGCAACTTACCCAGGCCCTTAAGCACGGCTTTGAACGCGATGATGCTGTGCCCGAGCGGCACGCCCAGATTGCGCAGCACAGTGCTGTCGGTCAGGTCGCGCTGGAGCCGGCTGATAGGTAGTTTTTCTGCCAGGTGCTGGAGCAGGGCATTGGCCAGGCCGAGATTGCCCTCTGCGTTTTCAAAATCGATGGGGTTTACCTTGTGCGGCATGGCGGAGGAGCCCACCTCATCTTTTACTGTTTTCTGGCGGAAATACTCCATAGAAATGTAGGTCCAGATGTCGCGGCACAGATCGATCAAGATAGTGTTGATGCGGCCGATGGCCTGGCATTGGGCTGCGAGGCAGTCGTAGGGTTCGATTTGGGTGGTCGTGCGGGTGCGTTCCAGGCCGAGAAATTCCTTGACAAAATCGTCGCCAAAACGGCGCCACTCGTAGTCGGGGTAGGCGGCATAGTGTGCATTGAAATTGCCCGTAGCGCCGCCGAATTTGGCGCGGTGCGGTATGGCGCGCAGTTGTTCGAGTTGGCTGTCGATGCGTTCGACAAACACCAGAAACTCTTTGCCGAGCAAAGTGGGCGAGGCTGGTTGCCCGTGGGTGCGGGCGAGCATGGGTACCCGGGCCCAATCTTGCGCCAGTTGGTTGAGTTGGTCGCGCAGGCGTTCGAGCAATGGGAAATACACCTGGTTGAGCGCGTTTTTAAACAGCAGAGGCGTAGCGGTATTGTTGATATCCTGGGAGGTTAGGCCGAAATGGACAAACTCGCGGAGCTGGCCGATTTCGAGGGCATCGAAGCGCTCTTTGAGGAAATACTCCACGGCCTTCACGTCGTGGTTGGTAGTGCGCTCGATGGTCTTGATGTACTCGGCATCGGCCATGCTGAAGTTTTCAAAAATGGCGTTGAGCTCGTCGATTTTATCGTCTTCGAAGTCGGCCAGCTGCGGCAGCCCGTACTGGCACAGCGCGATGAAGTACTGGATTTCGACAAATACGCGGTAACGGATCAGGGCGTACTCGCTGAAGTAATCCGCCAATTCGCGGGTTTTTTCAGCGTAGCGGCCGTCGATGGGAGAGATGGCAAGGAGCATGAAACGGTATCTTGCTGTGAGTGGGATGGGAGCAAAATTAGCAAAACAATGCCATGCAGCCGTTGTTTCACCGGAGTCAGCCTGTACATTTGCTCGCAAATTTTTACCATGGACCGCAACACCTGGATTGGATTGGGCGCAGCAGCACTTTGCCTGCTGTTCGTATATATTTCCCAACCTGCCAAAACCCAACCGCCCACCGACCCTTTGCTCGAAACTACTATGCGCATCCACGACGATGCCATGCGCGACATGGGCGAGATGAACCGCCTGAGCCGCCAACTCAAAGCCGAACTGCCGGCGCTCGACTCCCTTTCGCCCCGGGCCGATTCGATCCGCACGGCGGTTCGACAAATGAAACAGGCCGAAGCGGATATGTTCACCTGGATGCGCGAATACCAGGCGCCCGAGCTGCCCCTCGACGCCGCCGGAAGGGCCTACCTCGAAGATCAAAAAACTAAAATCAGTAAAAACTACGCCGACATACGGGCCGCCGCCGAAACCGGCCGGCGCCTGGCCGGACAATAACATTTTACCATGAAAGTACTCGGTTATCTGCTGATTTTCACCCTGTTGCTTGCCCTGGGCTGCGCACCCAACCCCGACCGGCCGCTCCCGATCCTGGGCTACCCGCGGGTGGTGCAGGGCGACACGATTTACCCCAGCATTCCGGATTTTTCTTTTGTCGATCAGGACAGCCAGCAGGTGACCAACGCCACCTTTGCAGGTAAAATCTATGTGGTGGACTTCTTTTTCATCCACTGTCCCACGATTTGTCCGAAGGTGAAAGCCAATGGCCTGCGCATCTACCAAAAATACGCCAACGAGCCGCGGCTCATGCTCCTCTCCCACTCTATCGACACTAAAAACGATACGGTGGCTGCGCTGAAACGGCACGCCGAAAAACTCGGCATCCAGGGCGGCCGCTGGCTGATGGTGACAGGCGAACAAGACGCCATTTATAGCATTTCAGACGA
>CAZVZH010000157.1:0-10768 GCA_964630705.1 uncultured Saprospiraceae bacterium
CAAACTCCAAACTTCAAACTTCAAACTCCAAACTTCAAACTCCAAACTCCAAACTCCTTTCCCTCGTCGACCCCTTCATCGGCACCGACGCGCACGGCCACACCTTCCCCGGCGCCACCGCGCCCTTCGGCATGGTGCAACTCAGTCCCGACACCCGCCTCGAAGGCTGGGACGGCTGTTCGGGCTACCACAATTCCGACAGCCTGATCTACGGGTTCAGCCACACCCACCTGAGCGGCACCGGGGTGCCCGATTACGGCGACATCCTGTTCCTGCCCTACATGCGCGGGGTGCGGTTTGATCCGAAAGACTATGCCGCGCCGTTCAACAAAAGCGACGAATACGCCGAGCCGGGGTACTACGCCGTGGCGATCAATCAGGCGCCCGACCGGATTTTGGTCGAACTCACTGCCACCGAACGCGTGGGCGTGCACCGCATCACATTTCCGGCCAACCGCGAAATTGGCCACCTGATGATCGACCTGCGCCACCGCGACCGGGTGCTCAACTCCAGCCTCACGGTGGTCAACGACCGCGAGTTGGTGGGCTTTCGCATGTCGAGCGCCTGGGCCCGCGACCAGCGGGTGTATTTCGCCATCCGCTTTTCCCGCCCGTTTTTCAACGCTAAGGTGATCGACATGACCCAGGACCCCCGCATTTCACAGCGGGCCGTGGTGAGCAAGGGCATCGTCGGCCTGCTCGATTTTTACTGCTTCGACGGCCTGCCCGTGGTGGCCACCGTAGCGCTGTCGGCGGTGAGCGTTCAAAACGCCCGGCAAAACCTCGACGCCGAGTGCCCCGATTTTGATTTTGAAAATATAAAATCCGCCACCCAAGCCAAATGGGCCGACCAGCTCGGCAAAATCGCCCTGGAAGGCGGCTCCGAAGCCCAGCAGCGCACGTTTTACACCGCCCTCTACCACACCATGCTGGCCCCCAACCTCTACTCCGACGTGAACGGGCAGTACCGCGGCCGCGACCTCGAGGTGCACCGCGCCGACGATCACCGGGTATACACCGTGTTTTCCCTTTGGGATACCTACCGCGCCTGCAACCCGCTGTACACCTTGCTCGAACCCGCCCGCACCCGCGATTTTATTCAAACCTTCCTGCGGCAATACGAACAGGGCGGCCGCCTGCCCGTGTGGGAGCTCAGCGCCAACGAAACCGACTGCATGATCGGCTACCACGCCGTGCCCGTCATCGCCGACGCCTGGCTCAAAGGCATCCGCGGCTACGACGGCCGCAAGGCGCTGGAAGCTATGCTCCACAGCGCCGGCGAAGACCGCTACGGCCTGCTCTGGTACAAAAAACTGGGCTACATTCCCTCCGATGAGGAGCCGGAATCGGTGTCGAAAACGCTGGAGTATGCCTACGACGACTGGTGTATTGCCCAAATGGCGCGCGACCTGGGCCGCAACGAACTGGCCGACAGCTTCCTGCGCCGCGCCCAGTTTTATAAAAATGTGTTCGACCCTTCGAGCGGTTTTTTCCGGGCTAAAAACAATTCCACCTGGCACAGCCCCTTCGATCCCTACGAGGTCAACTACAACTACACCGAGGCCAACGCCTGGCAGTACCGTTTCGGCGCCCCGCAAGACGTGTCGGGCATGATGCGCCTGCTCGGCGGCCCTGAAAAATTTGCCGCCGCGCTCGACGCCCTGTTCACCGCCTCCACCAAAACTACCGGCCGCGAGCAGGCCGATATCACCGGCCTGATTGGCCAGTACGTGCAGGGCAACGAGCCCAGCCACCACATGGCCTACCTGTACAACTACGCCGGCCAGCCCTGGAAAACCCAGCAACGCGTGCGGCAAATCCTCGACGAGCAATACAGCGACCGGCGCGACGGCCTGAGCGGCAATGAAGATTGCGGCCAGATGTCGGCCTGGTATGTATTTTCTGCCCTGGGCTTTTACCCGGTGACGCCCGGCTCGCCCGACTATGCCATCGGCACGCCGCTGTTTGAAAAAGCGACGGTCCGGCTCGACAACGGCGCCGCCTTTACGGTGGAAGCCCCCGGCGCCTCGGCCCGCCGGCCCTACATCCAGCGCGCCTACCTCGACGGCAAGCCGCTGACCCGCAGCTGGATCCGCCACGATGAAATTTTGCAAGGCAGCGTCCTGCGCTTCGACATGGGCGACAAGCCTTCCGACTGGGCCAGCGCCCCGGCCGACCGACCGGTGGCCGCTATTTCGGGCCCCGAGCTGGCGCCCATGCCCTTCATCGAACAGGCGCAGCGCGTGTTTCCCGATAGCCAGACGCTGCGCCTGGGCTGCATCGAACCCACGGCGCGTATCTTTTTTGCCTACGGCGATTCGGCGGCCGTGTTTCAGCCTTATGAGCAGCCATTGACAATCCGCCAAAGCGGCGTGCTGCGGTTTTACACGGAGTATGCCGGCCGGCGCAGCGCCATGGCTACGGCCGAATTTGTGCAACTGCGACCCGACCTCCGGGTATTGCGCCTGGCCCACCCGTACAGCCGGCAGTATACCGGCGGCGGCGACCAGGCTTTGGTCGACCTGCAAGCCGGCGGCGCCGATTTTCGCTCGGGACGCTGGCAAGGCTACGAAGGCGTCGACCTCGACGCGGTGATCGACCTGGGCAGCGCCCGGGCGGTCAACACCGTGACGGTCAATTTTTTACAGGACGAAAACGCCTGGATTTTTTATCCGGTGAAACTGCGCGTGGAGGTTTCAGACGACGGTAAAACGTTCACCCCGGCCGGTGAAACGCCGAACACGGTGCCGGTGACGGCCACTGGCGGCCAGCAGCAAAAACTGAGCGTTTCGCTCGGGGGGCGCACGGCGCGTTACCTGCGCGTGGTGGGACAGTCGCTGGGCAAATGCCCGGCGGAGCACAAGGGGGCGGGAAGCCCTTGTTGGGTGTTTGTGGATGAGGTTTGGGTGGAGTAGTGGGAGAGTCCGGCGTCTACCAACCGCTCGCTGACGCGGTGGCTGACAGCGAAACCTACTTTCCTACCAACCATCAATGCAAGAAATCACCAAGTGGAGCGAAGGCAACCTCCAACCCAAAAAAGTTGTTACCTTTCGAAAAATTGCGCACATGGAAGCCGTTAAAGGTCTAACCAATTTACAACTGGAGCTGCTGAAAATATTCTCCATTCCGCTTAAGGAGGATCAGCTCAAGGATATAAAAGCATTGCTTTCCCGCTATTTTGCTGAAAAAGCATCGGAGGAAATGGACAAACTTTGGGAGGAGAATAAGTGGTCGGATGAAACTATGCGCGAATGGGCAGAGGAACACCTGCGAACGAAATCTAAAAAATGATGCGAGTTGTAATGGATACTAATGTGTTGTTGATCTCCATTTCAACAAAATCGAGGTACCGGCCCATTTTTGACGCGCTCCTAAACGGCAAGTATCAGCTGGCCATAAGCAATGAGATTCTATCGGAATACATGGAAGTGCTGGAACGAAAAGCCAATACTTCGGTTGCGGTAAATATAGCAGAAGTACTGTTGAACATCGAAAACGTCATTCGAACAGAAATTTTCTTCAACTGG
This sequence comes from uncultured Saprospiraceae bacterium, assembly GCA_964630705.1. Lineage (GTDB taxonomy): Bacteria > Bacteroidota > Bacteroidia > Chitinophagales > Saprospiraceae > M3007. Next base: position 3,528 of record CAZVZH010000157.1, read on the forward strand.
AATTTAATAAAGGAAGATGCAGATGACAACAAATTTGTTGATTGTGCCATAGCTGCAAACGCCAAATACATCGTCAGCAATGACAAGCATTTCAAGGTACTTAAAGAAATTGATTTTCCAATCGTCGATGTTATCGGAATTGAAGCATTTCTGGACGCTCTAAGCGAATAAAAAGAGCGTTTTGAGCAGCTGCTCCATTTTAGCATATTCTCGCCAGTACATCGGGAACATCCCTCAAGTGCATTTTAACAGCGCAAATCCAAAAGCATGTTTTGCCATTCATCTTTGTAAATCCCAACCCCCAGTTAAAGATTTACAAAGATAAACCCGCGCCGGAGCCGCCTGCGCAGCGCTCAACCACGTCATTTTAGCAGCGAAGCAACACATAATCACCGCGTTTTTCTCAACTTTGCCCAATGCGCCGCCTCCCCGTCCTCCTGCGTTGGTTCCTGCCCCTGATCGCCTGTTGGGCGCTCGGCCCGGCACTGCCGGCCCAAGGCATCGACGATCTGGAGCATTCGACCATCGAAGCCGACGCCCTGCTCGACCGCGCCCGCTCGGCCGGCTCCGACGCCAGCCGCTACGACCTGGCTACCCGCAGCCTGGCCATCGCCCGCGACCTTCGCTACGACGGTGGCATCGTGCGCGCCTCCATCCTGCTCGCCGACGTATGCACCCGCACCAACCGCACTGAGGAAGCCCTGCAATACTACCTCGAGGCCGAAGAAAAACTCAACCCCGGCGGTATCTCCAGTCCGCTGGTGCTCGACAAAGCCGCCCTCCTGGAGGTGTACTCCGGCTTGGGCGACCTCTTTTTTCAGGAAAAACTCTACGACTACGCGGGCCGCTACTACCGGCAAGTCATCCGGCTCGACCCGGAGAACTACCCCGTTATCGAAAAGGCCGGCGACGCCTGCCTGCTCGAAGCCCGGTACGACAGCGCGGAGGTCATTTACAAAGTGCTCATCCGCCACTACAAAACCCAGAACAACTACCCCCGGCTGGTGCGCCTCTACCAAAAACTCGCCACCGCCTACAGCGAACACGGCAACCCCAGCAAAGGCCTGTTTTACTACCTGGCCATCGAGTCGATCATCGAGTACAACGGCTACCCCGACGAGCGCGCCGTGATGTACAACAACATGGGCAAACAATACGCCGCCCTGAACGACTACAAACGCGCGCTCGAGTATTTCCGCAAAGCCGAACTGCAATGCGAGTACATCAATTGCGACTACCTCCAGCTCGTGTACGCCAACATCGGCATCGCCCTGCACAACCTCGGCGACTCCAAAGCCGGCATCGACTACCTCTTGCGCGCCCGCAACGAACTCCTGCGCCAGAAAGACCAGGCGCCCATGGCCAGCCTCGAGCACCTGATCGCCGGCGTTTATTTCGGCAGCCGCGACGTGTACAACGCCCTCACGCACAACAACGAAGCCATACGTGTCGCCATCGAAACCAAACAAAACGACGTGCTGGCCGGCTGCTACCGAACCTCTGCCGATATCCACTACCAGCTCTACGATTTTGAAAAAGCCTACGATGCCTACCAGAAATACCTTATCATCAACGATTCCATCCGGCTGAAAGACCAGGCCCGCCAACAGCAGATCGCCCAGCAGCGCAACCAGCTCGGCGCTGCCGAAGGCCATATCCGCTACCTCATCACGCGCCAGAATTTCAAAGACCTCGAACTCCAGCAGTCGCGCTACGAACAGGAGCGGCTCAAATTCACCAACGAAAAACTCGAACTCGAAAAACAACGCCGCGAAGACGAGCTGCGCCTGCTCCAAGCCCAAAAAGACGCCGATCAAGCCAAACTCCGCGAACAAACCCTGCTCGCCCTGCAAGTCACCCAGCAACTCCGCCTGGCCGCCCAAAACCTCGACGCCGAAAAACAGGAGCGCCTCATCGCCGGCCTCCGTCAACAAGAGCAGATCGACCGTGCCCAACGCATGGCCGACAGTGTGCGCGTCGTCCAGCTGCGCCGCGAGCAGGAACACCAGGCCAGCGAACAAGACAGTTTTCGCCGTTTTGTGTACGGCATCGGCGGCCTGGGCCTCGTCATCCTGGCCCTGCTCGGCCTGGGCTGGATGCTCTCCCGACGCGCCAGCCGACGCCTCGCCCTCAAAAACCAGAAGATCGAAGCGCAAAAAGCCCAGATCGAGGAGGAGCGCCAGAAAAGCGACCGGCTGCTGCTCAACATCCTGCCCGACGAGGTGGCCCAGGAGCTGCGCAGCCACGGCTATGCTACTCCGCGGTTTTATGAATCTGCCACGGTGCTGTTCACCGACTTTTTAAATTTTACCAGCCTTTCGGAAAAACTCACACCGGAAGAACTCATCGACGAACTCAACGCCTGCTTCCTCGGCTTCGACGAAATCTGTGAAAAATACGGCCTGGAAAAAATCAAAACCATCGGCGACGCCTTCATGTGCGCCGGCGGCCTGCCCGTGCCCAACGACACCCACGCCGTCGATGCCGTTTCGGCCGCGCTCGAAATGATGGACTGGCTGGAGGCGCGCAATCAGACGTACCCCAACGCCGTGTTTCGCAGCATGCGCATCGGTATTCACACCGGCCCCGTCATTGCGGGAGTGGTGGGCAAAAACAAATTTGCCTACGATATCTGGGGCGATGCCGTCAACCTGGCCGCCCGGCTCGAAGAACTCGGCGAACCCGGCCGCATCAACGTGTCGGGCGCAACCAGCGAGGCCGTCAAACACCGGTTTTCGTCGAGCTACCGCGGCAAAAAAGCGGTGCACAACAAGGGTCTGGTGGATATGTATTTTATTGAGGCCGGGAAATGATTGAAGCAAAAGGATTCAACGGTGCGGTTTATGTGAACCCAGCGATATTTTGAAAAAAAATCATGTTCCGGGAGCATTCTAAAATGCCACCGCTACGCTGTTTTTAAAAATAAAGGCTGTGTCGGCTACAAAAATGCCGCTGCTACGCGGCTAACAGACTCGAATGGCATTCTTTTGTTTTTTACCACTATGCACTACGAAAACACTCAGGCTTTCGCCCAAGCCCTAGATGCCCAAGACCCTCTGCGCGACTTCCGCTGGCAGTTTATTTTCCCCCAACACCAGGGCCGCGACGTGCTCTACTTCTGCGGCAACTCCCTGGGCTTGCAACCGAAATCCGTGCGCCCGGCCCTGCTCGCCGAGCTCGACCAGTGGGCTACCCACGGCGTGGAAGGCCATTTTCGCGGGGAAAAACCCTGGATGTACTACCACAAATTCCTGACCCCGGCCGCTGCCCGGCTCGTCGGCGCCCTCGAACACGAGGTAGTGGTGATGAACACCCTGACAACCAATCTGCACCTGATGATGGTGTCGTTTTACCGGCCCGATGCCTCGCGGTTCAAAATTATCATGGAAGCCGGCGCTTTCCCCAGCGACCAGTACGCCCTGGAGTCGCAGGCGCGCTGGCACGGGTTCGACCCCGCCGAAGCTATCGTGGAGGTGGGGCCCCGGCCCGGCGAAGACTGCCTGCGCACCGAAGATATCCTGGCTGTCATCGAACGGGAAGGCCCGCACACCGCCCTGGTCTTGTTCGGCGGCGTAAACTACTACACCGGGCAGTTTTACGACCTGGCCGCCATTACCGCCGCAGCCCACCGGGCGGGCGCGTACTGCGGCTTCGACCTGGCGCACGCTGCCGGCAATTTGCCGCTGCGGCTGCACGACTGGGGCCCCGACTTCGCCGTGTGGTGCAGCTACAAATACCTGAACTCAGGTCCCGGAGGCCCATCCGGTGCTTTCGTGCACGAGCGCCACGCCGAGCGGCCCGAACTGCCGCGTTTCGCGGGCTGGTGGGGCCACGACGAAAGCGTGCGCTTTCAGATGCGCAAGGGCTTCCGGCCTATGCGCGGCGCTGAAGGCTGGCAGCTGAGCAATGCCCAGATTTTCAGCTTCGCTGCCCACCAGGCCAGTCTGGAAATTTTTGACGCAGCCGGCATGGATGCCTTGCGCGCCAAGAGTCTGCTGCTGACCGGCTACCTGGAGTTCGTCCTCGATCAGGCCAACCAAAGCGGCCAGCGTTTTCGCATCATCACCCCCCGCGACGCCGCGGCGCGGGGCTGCCAGATTTCGGCGCTCACCGGCGCCGGCGGGAAAAAATTGTACGAATACTTGTCGGCGAATGGGGTAGTGGCCGACTGGCGGGAACCCAATGTGATCCGGCTGGCGCCGGTGCCGCTGTACAATTCGTTTGAGGATGTTTGGGCGCTGGGCAATTTGCTGCTTGGCGCACAGGAGGGGTAAGGCTGCTCACTCCGGCCGCCAAACCAGCACCACGCAGCGGTACAACTTCCGGATTTCCTCCAGTTCGGCCGCATTTTCCACCTCCTCTTCCACGCGGCCGGCCAGGGCTTCGCCAAACACGCGCAGCAACATGCGGTTGGGGTCGATGCCCCGGTCGATCAGGTAGTTGCGCGCGGCGCGGGCGCGGGCGGTGGCCAGTTCGAGATTGGCCGCGCCGCCGCCCACGGCGTCGGTGTAGCCCAAAATGCGCAGCTGGGAAGCGGGTGTGGCTTTGAGTTTGGCCAGCATGTGGTCGAGGTCGGCTTTTTCTTTTTCCGGCAGCGCCGACTGGCCGAGGCCGAAGTACATAAACCGGATGCTGTCGTTTTCGGCAATGGGCACCGGCCCGCCTTTGTAGTAGCTGCAGGCGCCCAGGTTGGTCAGTACCCGCTGGGCTTCCAGGTCGATCACGGCGGCGTAGGCGAACCCTTTGGCAACCATACGCTGCTGCACCTCCTCCGCTTCGAGGTAGGTGGCGTAAGAGCCGAAGATGTAGCGATAAATTCCGCTGTCGTCGACGCTGGCCACGACGCCGTTGACGCCTTTGTCGGTGAAATAAGCGGCCGGCACCGAGTCGGTATAAGCGGCTACCTGCACGCGAAAATTTTGCGCCCGGAGCGGGGAACTAAAGGAGAACCAAACGACGCCAAGCGCCAGTGCGAAAAGGATGCGTGCCATTTTTACAACATTCCGGTTTGAGAAAGGCGAAAGTACGGTATTTGGTGGCAAACCCGCTCGCTTTCCACCGGGGGCTGGGCGGAACAATTCCGGAGTTTTTTCCACCAAAGGTTTTTTTAACTTAGCGGCTGCAGAACAACGCCCTTTCCTGTATGCGTCTCTTCATCGGCATTTTATCCGGCTTTTTTACCCTCGGCGGGCCGGCCTGGTGGGAACCTGCATTCCTGCCCGGAACCTGGGAGATCCGCCCGGCTCTGAGCACCGATCCGGTTGGCTACCTTGCTCCCGATCCGCAAGACATCCAGGTGTTCGAGGAAAAGATCCAGCTGGCCCAAGCTGCGCCGGCCCATCTTGCGGCACAAACCCTGGCGGTGGCCCAATCGTTTGCGGGCGTACCTTATGTGGCGGGCACGCTCAACCACGGCGATACCGAAACGCTGACCGTCAACCTGCACCAGCTCGATTGCTGGACCTTCATGGAAAACAGCCTGGCCCTGGCCCTGGCCGCCCGCTCCGCTCAACCGACGTTCGACAGCCTCCAGCACTTCGTGCAGCAACTCCGCTACTGGGGCGGCACGGTCGACGGCTATGCTTCCCGCATCCACTATTTTTCCGGCTGGCTGCTCCAAGCGGAAAAATTGGGCTACCTGCGCGACTGTACCCAGGAGCTCGGCGGTATCCCCTACCGCAACAAAATCGGGTACATGAGCGCCCGCCCGCAGCGCTACCCGGCCCTGCGCGACCCCGCGACGCTCCGGAAAATTCAGCAAGTGGAAAAACGGCTCAACCAGCACGCCTGGCACTACATCCCGCAAGACCGGGTGGCCAAAATTGAAAGCCGCCTGCGCGACGGCGACCTGATCGCGCTCACCTCCTGGAAACGCGACCTCGACATCGCCCATCAGGGCTTTGCCGTGCGCAAAAACGGACGTGTATACCTGCTCCACGCCTCGTCGTTAGGGAAAAAAGTGCTGCTGTCGGCCCAGCCGCTGGCCCAGTACCTGCGCAGTCAAAAAGGCCAAACGGGCATTATGGTGGCCCGGTTGAACGACCTGTAGCGCCAACTTAAGGCCGGGGGCGGCGCCAAAACTTTTCAAATTAGACTTTTCAAATTGGGCTTTTGACTTAAAAAAAGCTGCCCTGCCCGCGATGTCGCAAAAGAAATCAAAAGTCCAATTCGAAAAGTCCAATTTGAAAAATGTACATGCCCTCTAAAACCTGCAATGGTTCAAACATACTCGCCCAGCAGCGCCAGTTTGGCGGCCAGTTCCACATCGTTCTGTTCGAGCGCCGTTCGCGCCAGCCGGTGCAGCGCCTCGCGGGAGGCCCCGGCGGGGTACACATCGGGCACGCGACCGTCGGCCACAACCGACAGCACGGCTTCGCGGGAGGGCAGCTCGGTCAGGGCGGCAATTTGCGCCAACTCGTTGCCGGTTAGCACCGGACTGTGCCGCAAACCTTCGGGCAGCGCGTCGAAACCCACACCCAGATCGGTCACTTTTTGTACCACTTCCACCACCGCCTCGCCGCTGGCGCGGGCGTAGTAAAAACGGCCCATACGGCCCATCAGGTCGATTTTGTGCGGGTCGATACGGCCCGATTCGTTGAGTACGCTTTCGGAAATGTGCATCAGCACGATGCGGCAAACGACCAGGTTGCCGGCGCCGCCTTTTTCCCCCAGCGGCAAAATTTGTTCGACGACGCACTCCATGTGCACCGGACTTTCGGCCACCCGGAAGGGCCGCACCCGCTCGGAGGGCAGGGGCGTTAGTCCGGCTTTTTCAAACTCATTGATCTCGGCGCCGTACTCGATGCTGCATAGCGCCATTTGCCGAACAATCGAATATGGAACGACGTTTATGACTACCTCGCCGGTTTCCGCTACATTGCGCAGGGTATCCTTGGTGGTGTTGTTGGCCACACGCCGGTTCGACGAAAAAATCAGGATGGGCGGGTTGCTGCTGAAGGCGTTGAAAAAACTATACGGCGCCAGGTTGGGCGCCCCGTCGCGGCCGATAGTACTGGCAAAAGCGATGGGCCGCGGCGACACCGCGCCCAGGATAAACTGGTGCAGGTCTTTGGTGGCAATTTGAGTAGGATCGATCGTCATCAAAACAATGGCTTTTTTTATAAACTTTTTACTGGGTCAAATTAACAGCTTTTAAAGGTTAGAGGGTTAGAAGGTTGGAAGGTTAGAAGGTTAGAAGGTTGGAAGGTTAGAAGGTTGGAAGGTTAGAAGGTTGGAAGGTT
>CAZVZH010000158.1:0-10745 GCA_964630705.1 uncultured Saprospiraceae bacterium
AGTTTGGAGTTTGAAGTTTGGAGTTTGAAGTTTGAAGTTTGGAGTTTGGAGTTTGGAGTTTGGAGTTTGGGGTGGTTCAACTTCCCGGAATAATGAACTACTTCAAACTCCAAACTTCAAACTTCAAACTAATCCCGGGTAATATCGGTCCAGCGCACGTCGCGGTAGGCGTCGGCGATCAGGGCAGCCAGGGCGGTGAACAAAAAGGCGGCCACCACGGTGGCTATGACGATGATGCTGCGTTTGGGGCGGCTTTTGATCAGGGCCGGTTCGGCGGTTTCCACCACGAGCAGGGCCGGAATACTGGTTTTAAAGGTTGCCTGTATTTGGTTGTAGCGCTCCAGATCGAAGCTGAGTTGTTTTCGGGCCTGGTAGTGGAGGTCTTGCAGAATGGCGATTTGAGGCGAGCCTTCGTTGTAGCGTTTGATGGTGAGTTTGGTGTCGTTGCCGTGATCGGCCATCAGTTGTTGCAGTTGGGCTTCGTAGGCGTTGAGGTTGGCGCGGATGTAGGCGATGGTATCGCGAGGGATGATAGGGTTGCGTTCGAGCACCTCGAGTTTGGCCCGGCTGAGCGTCACCTCCGATTCGGCGGTGGCGAGTTGTTCGGAGAGCAGTTCGCCTTGGGGGCCGGGCGCGTAGATGCGGTAGCGCTCCTGGGTACGGCGCAGGCTGTCGCCCAGGCGTTCGAGTTCGGCGGTTTTGTACCGGATGTTTTCTTCGAAGGCTGCCAGGAGCTTGGCCTGGCTTTCGCGGGTGAGGCGCTGGCCGATTTCGTTGATTTTTTCGCGGGCGGCGTTGGCCATTTCGGCGGCCAGGCGCCGGTCGGTGTCTTCGATGCTGAGCTCGATGGCGTCGTTTTTGTTTTTCTGGAGGTTGAACAGGCTGCGGAGTATTTCCCGCACTTTGAACGGCCCTTTTTGTGCAGCGGAGTCGATGCCGTAGTGTTCGTACAAGTTGAAGTGCTGTACCAGAAAATCTTCGAGTTCTTTTCCCGAACCGATTTCGGCCAGCCGGTCGAGGTCGTGGTCGGAGCCGTAATAATCCGTCACCTGGCCGGTATTGCCAAATACTTGTTCAGGGCTGGCCAGGCGCGGGCTGGTGGGGTAAAAAATGGTGGTGGCTTCGTAGTAATCTTTCATCAAAAGCGAAAGCCCGACGCTGCCGACCAAAGCCAGCAGGCACACGTTTCGAATCGTTTTGCGCCAGCGGTAAAGCGTTTGAAAGACGCCCAGCAGGTTGTCGCGGTTTTTTTCCATATTCTGACACGTTGCTTAACGGGGCGCAAAAGTATAAAAATGAGGGGAATGCCCGCGCGAGAGGACCTTCCGTTTTGGCCTAACGGCCAGCTGCGATCCGGCGCTGCTTGCTGTGGTGCAATAGCCGGGTTGGTCCGCTTCAGGCAGGCGCCTGGAAGTCGAAAGTTTTATTTGAAAAGTTTGGGCTCAGGCTTGCCACTCCTCCAGCAGCCGGGCTGCTTCCGAAGAACCCATTTGGGCGGCAGCCTGAAGATCGTGTGCAAACTCGGGTTTTCCCACCCGGCGCCGGGCGATGGCGCGTTGCAACAACACCTCGGCTTCCGGCGCCAGTTCGATGCCGGCAGGAATGTTCAGCGTTTGGTCGAAGGCTTCAAGTGCGGCAGTTGGGTCGTTGAGGGCCTGCAAGGCGCGGCCGAGCAGGAAAGAAGCCCAGCGGCGGCGGTCGTAGTTGGGGTCGTTTTCGCTGAATTTGCGTTTGAGGTAAAGCCGGAGCTCATAGGCTGCTTCCTTGTATTTTTTGGCCTGGTACAGGCATTCGCCTTTTTTCAGGCGCGCGAGCCAGTGCAGCGGCTGGAGGGGCAGCGAACGTTTGACCGCCTGGTCGAAATCCGTCACGGCGCCGTCCCAGTCGTTTTTCAGCATTTTAAGTTTGGCGCAGCCATAGTAGGCGTCGGGGTGGTAGGGGTTGAACTGGATGCTTTTGGCGAAATCGCGCATGGCATCGCTGTAGTTTTTTAACTTGTAATTGATATACCCGCGGCGTTCGTAAGCCAGGGCATGGCGCTCGTATTTTTCGATGGCGCGGCTGAGGGCCTCAGTGGCTTCTTGTTCTTTGCCTTTTTGGCCAACCAGGCTGCGGCCCCGGCGGTATTCCTGCACTGCCACCTTATCGGTGTCGGGCTCGATGTTCATCGTTTCGATGAGCTGGCCTTCGTCGTTGATGCACCAGGCCCACACGTTGCCCGCCACGGCAAACTGGGCAAGTTCTTCCAGCAGGGCCGTCGTGCTGCGCCAGCTTTTTTCCGTGTTCAGAATTTTTTGCTGCGGCACCGTCAGCGAGTAATCTTCTTCCGAAAGTACCTCCTCCGCTTTGAAAAGGATATCGGTTTTGAAGTACGTCTCCAGGCGGTTCTGCCAGTGCCGGAGCACCATTTCGAAGCTGCGCTGGGAGCCAAATTCAAGACGGCCCTTGAAGATCAGTTTTAAAAACTCTGGTTGCGTATTCATCCTGCCTGCTGTTTGAAATACTTGAGCTGCTGTTTGCGCTTTCCGAAAGGCGCCGGCCGAAAAATGTATGCCCGGATCATCGCACCAGCAAACAGCCGGTTGGATCAGAACCTGAAAACCTCTTGCCCGGGCATCGACAGTACTCAAACACAGAAAGACTGTCGGGCGGGCAAGCACGCAGAGCAACGTCAAACGGCTGCTCTGGTCGGTATTTCCACAAAAATCATTTTTCGAAGCCCTTTTCGGAGGGATTATCGGCTGAAGAAAAAAGGTAGCCGGACGAAAAGGAGCGCTTTCCCAAAAGAGTAACAAATATCCGACAAAAAGGCTTGATAACCAAACCTTTGAAAAATTATGTTATAAAAAATTATTTGTTTTAAAAAACAAAAGTTAACGCAAATTTGGTAGCCTGGGCTCTGTTTGTCCAAATTGGCCGGCATTCATGGAATGAGCGTCAGATTTTGCAAGTACTGCCCCATTTAGGACGAAAAAATATTTTTGTGCATTTTCGCCCATCGCATTTCCTATTCGTCCGTTTTTTCAGATCGAACATCCGAGAAAAATTCAATTTGTTTTAAAACCGAACTATGCAACAACAACGGCTTTTCGACTACCTCTACGATCAACTCCGCCTGTACCCTCTGGAAAAAGCGTTCGGCCACAAAGTCGACGGCCAATGGCGCTACTGCTCTACTGCCGAAATGGTCGGCCTCGTCAATCGCGCCAGCCGCGGCCTGCTCGAACTGGGGCTGCTGCCCGGCGACAAAGTAGCCACAGTGGTGTACCAAACCAGCCCCGCCTGGGTGGCCCTCGAAATCGCCATGAACCAAATCGGCGTACTCAACGTGCCCATGTACCCGACCATCAGCGCCCGCGAGTATGCGTACATTCTCCACGAATCGGAAGCCCAATACTGCTTTGTAGGCAGCGGCGACCTGTACGACAAGGTTGCGGCAGCCCAAGCCCAACTCCCCGGCCTTAAAGAAATTTTCAGCTTCGAGTCGCATCCCATCGCCCGGCACTGGGAAGCCCTGCTCTTTCCCGCCCCCGACCAAGGCGACCCCGCCAACTGGCGCTACCCGGAAGTCGAACAGATCAAAAACAGCATCGACCCCCATGCGGTGATGACGCTCGTGTACACCTCCGGCACCACGGGCAACCCCAAAGGTGTTATGCTCAACCACACCAATGTGGTGTTCAACATTGAGTCTTTACGCCACATGATGGACTTCCAACCCGGCGACCGGGTGCTCAGTTTCCTGCCCGTCAGCCATATTTTCGAACGCGTGGCGGTGTATGCCTTCCTTGCCTTCGGTTGCAGCGTCAGCTTTACCGGCACGGACAATTTGGGCGGCGACAGCGGCGACCTCAAAGCGATCCGCCCGCACTATTTTACCACCGTGCCTCGCTTGCTGGAAAAAGTTTATGACAAGATCATAGCCAAAGGCATGGAACTCCGCGGCCTCAAACGCGCGCTCTTTTTCTGGGCGCTCCAGCTGACCGACCATTGGTACTTCGATTACCAACCCCGCGGCCTGGCCTGGCTCAAATGGCGGATCGCCGACCGGCTCATTTTCAGCAAATGGCGGGCCGCGCTCGGCGGCAGCGTCAAAACGATCATTACCGGCGCCAGCGCCTGCCCGCTGCGCGTGATGCGCACCTTCAATGCCGCCGGTATCCAGGTGCGCGAAGGCTACGGCATGACGGAGGTGGCCCCAGCCCTGAGCTTCAGCAAACCCGAACCCGGCGGCGCCCTGCTCGGCACCGTGGGCCCGTTGATGAACGGCGTGGAAGTCCGCCTCGAGCCCAGCCCCGAATACCAGCCCGGCGAAGGCGAGATCATCGCCAGCAGCCCGGGCGTTATGCTGGGCTACTACAAACAACCGGAAAAAACAGCCGAGGTGCTCACCGAAGCCGGCGGCAAACGCTGGATGGCTACCGGCGATGTCGGCGCTTTCGTGGAAGCCAACGGGAAAAAATACCTCAAGATCACCGACCGGAAAAAAGAATTGCTCAAAACCAGCCACGGCAAATACATCGCCCCGGCGCCCATCGAAACGGCGCTCAAAGAGCACTATCTGGTGGAGCAAGCCATGGTAGTGGGCGACGATTTCAACTACGTGACCGCGCTGATCGTGCCTGCCGAGGAAGGCCTGCGCGACTGGTGCTTGCGCCACGGCCTGAACTGGACCTCGCGCGCCGAAATGCTCCGGCATCCGGATGTGATCCGGCGCTACCAAATGTTGCTCGACCGGATCAACCCGCAACTGAGCAAGTTTGAACAAGTGAAAAAATTCAGCCTGTTGCCCGACATGTGGGAGCCGGTGAAAACCGACGGCTCCGAGGCCGAACTGACGCCGACAATGAAACTCAAACGCCGGGTGATTTTGGAGAAATTCCGGGCGGAAATTGCGGCGATGTACGCGGGGTAGGGGGATTTACGATTTAGCGATTTACGATTTACGATTGGGTTCACCTTTCCGGAAGTGAGGTTGAATGCGGCTTTTGTGGGCATTCCAAAAGTTGCATCCATCCCTACCCGGAAAGGTGAACCCAATCGTAAATCGTAAATCGCTAAATCGTAAATCGCTAAATCTCCCTACAGTTCCATCACCTGGCCGCAATGCTTGCAGGTGCGGGCGGCGGTGTCGGCGCCGAAAGCCTGGATGGCCGCTTTGATCTGGGTGCCGATGTCTTTGAGTGGAAAGCCGGCTTCGTGCAGTTTTTCGCCGCAGCCTTCGCAAAACCACATGAGTTTGTCGATCTCGCCTTCGCGGCGCGTGCGCTCCATCACCAGGCCGACGGTGCCGGCTGGGCGCTGGGGCGAGTGCGGCACGCGGGCCGGCAACAGAAACATTTCGCCTTCGCGGATGTCGATGGTTTCGGGTTGGCCCTCGTCGTTGATGATCTTGACCTGGATGTCGCCTTCGAGCTGGTAAAACCACTCCTCGCCGTCTTCCCAGTGGTAGTCTTTTCGGCCGTTGGGGCCGCCGACGATCATGACGATAAAATCGTCATTGCCCACGTACAACTGTTTGTTGCCTACGGGCGGCTGGAGGAGGTGGCGGTTTTCATCGATCCATTTTTGGAGGTTGAACGGTTTTGCTATGGCCATGGCTGTGCGTTTGATTTTTTATCTGGACAAAAATACAATTCCCGCCACAATTAGCAGGGCGCCGGCCAGGCGGCTGCGGAAATTCTGCTCGGTCAGCAGTTTCGCTCCGAAAATAACACCCAGCACGATGCTGATTTCCCGCGTTGGCGCCACCAGATGCACCGGCGCTACCCGCAAGGCGTACAGAATCAAAATAAACCCAAAGGGGGCGATGATGCTGATCACCAGAATTTTCCAGCGGTGCCCGGCCCACAAGGCGCGTACTTCGGGCCATTTTTTCCAAACGACCGGGCTCAGCGCCAGTACCCGCACCGGATTGGTGCTGTACTCCAGCAGGATGGGCGCCACGGCCAGCTCGCGCACGGCAAACCCGTCCCAAACGGTGTAACTGGCAATGAGCGCTCCGATCAGCAGGCCGTACGACAAGCCGGTTTTCCAGTCTGGGTGCCGTTGCCCGCCTGGCGTCAGGCCGGCTACCAAAAACACGCCCGCGGCAACCAGGCAAAGTCCAACGACTGCCTGCCCGCTCACCACCTCGCCCAAAAAAACTGCGGCGCCAAGGGTGGCAAACACCGGTCCGCTGCCCCGCGCCAGGGGGTACACCGGCGAGAGCTCGGCTTTTTGATACCCGATTTGGAGGATCAGAAAATACACCAGGTGCAAAACTGCGCTGGCCAGCAGGGCGCCGATGTTTGTCAGCGACCAGTCAAAACCGTACAGTGCAACGTAACCCGCCGCCACCGGCAGCCACAGGATCAGCATGACCACCGCCACCAGCCACACGAAGGGCGCGCCGCTGGGGATGGTTTTGGCGAGGTAATTCCAGCTGGCGTGGAGCAGGGCAGCGAAAAGGACGAGCAGGGTGATTTCGAGCGACATGGAAAAAACAGGGCCGGCAAAGGAAGGGAATATTCTCTGAAACGGTCGTTACACCGGGCACACCAGCTGACCGTTTGCTTAATTTTGTCTGATGGAACAACGCGAAGTCCTCATCCGCAACTACCTCGACGCCTACAACCGCTTCGACCTCAACGGCATGCTCGCCGGTTTTCACGAAACGGTAAAATTCGCCAATGTTTCCGCTGGCGCTACCACGCTCGAACTCGAAGGCCGGGCGGCCTTCCGCGAACAGGCGGAACGCGCCGCCCAATTTTTCTCCGAACGCCGGCAAACACCGCTCGCTTTCCACCACGCGGGCGACTGCACCGAAGTGGACATCGACTATTTCGCTGTACTGGCTGTTGACCTGCCCGGCGGCCCGGCCAAAGGCGCCGAATTGCGGCTGCGGGGGAAATCGGTTTTTCGATTTGAAGGGAATCAAATTGTTGAACTTACCGACATCAGTTAATCGCCCCAACCGGGCTCATTTTCCACCAATTTAGGTTGTTTGCGTACAATCCCGAACTCAATTTCCTTCTGGCAGCCACCGCAGATGCCGTACAAGTTGAGGGAGTGGTGGGTGATCTGAAAATTCAGGAGTTCGCCCACCATGTCTTTGATCTGTTGCACGCGGGGGTCGCAAAACTCCACCACTTTTCCGCAATTGACGCAAATGGCGTGGTCGTGCTGTTTGTAGCCGTACGATTTTTCGTACTGCGCCAGATTTTTGCCAAACTGGTGTTTCTTCACCAGATCGCAGCTTGTCAGCAATTCCAGGGTATTGTACACCGTGGCGCGGCTCACCCGGTAGTTGCGGTTCTTCATGTGGATATACAAGGCCTCCGCGTCGAAGTGGTCGGACCGTTTGTAAATTTCTTCCAGGATGGCGAAGCGCTCGGGCGTTCGGCGCAGGTTGTTTTTTTCCAGGTGCGTGGAAAAGATGTTGAGGACTTCCTGAATGATATCCTCTTCGTTGCGTTGGATGGGCATGGTAAAACGGCAGCTCTGGCTGGGGCGGTCCAAAATTTTAAAGGCGTGGTACAAAAATACGGTTATTAAACGCCCCGGCAGATGCTTAGGTTGAAAAATTACGACTCGGTTTGCCCCGCTTTCCGGATATGTGCGCCGCTACCGAAAAATAATTTTTTATTTCTTAGCCTGTGCAGTACCTTGCAGCAATCCTTCTGCTTCAAGCGCAAAATAGTTTCTTGTTTCGGCAAATACAACCTGTTTGCCAGCTGCGCTTTTCCCACTACTTGATTTTAAGTACGATTCGTTTTTACCAAATGTTTAACCATCTAAATTTTTAATTATGGAAGGTACAATGGCAACCATCATCATGTTTGCCGGCAATTTCGCGCCCAAGTACTGGGCCTTTTGCCAGGGTCAAATTTTATCCATTGCCCAAAACACCGCGCTGTTCTCCCTGCTGGGCACCACCTATGGCGGCGACGGGCGCACCACTTTTGCCCTGCCCGATTTTCGCGGACGCGTACCCATCGGCACGGGCGATGGCCCTGGCTTGTCGGGCTACGACCTGGGGCAAATGAGCGGATCGGAACACGTCACCTTGACGGTGGCGCAAATGCCCGCGCACGCGCACCAAATCAGCGCTCATGTAGCCGTTTCCACCTCAAACGGCACTACCGACGAGCCGAATAACAATGTGTTGGCGGGCACTACCAACGACAACTACGCTGCCGCTTCGAGCGCCAACGGCCAATTGGGCGGAGTTTCCGCTTCCGACGCTCCTGTAGGCGGCAACCAGCCATTCTCCATTGTACAGCCCTACCTGGCGATGAACTTCGTGATCTGTACTCAAGGCATTTTCCCGTCGCGGAACTAATGCCGACCCAGTCATTTTTTTCACGTTAAAACCCACCATTTATGGACGGATATATTGCGCAAATCATTTGGTTTGCCGGCAACTTCGCCCCCCGGAACTGGGCTTATTGCCAAGGCCAGTTGATGGATATTTCTCAAAACGACGCACTTTTCGCCCTCATCGGCACTACCTATGGCGGCGACGGGCAAACCACCTTCGCCCTGCCAGACTTCCGCGGGCGGGTTCCAATCGGCACCGGCGGTGGCCCGGGGCTTTCCAATTACCAGCTGGGGCAGATGTCGGGCTCCGAACAAACGACCCTTAGCGTTGCCAACTTGCCCTCGCACACCCACCCGACGAGCATGAAGGTTGGCGTTTCAACCGCCAACGGTACTACTGACGAACCGAACGGCAATGTGCTGGCCGGTTCTACCACGGACAATTACGCGCCGGCGAACAGCGGCAACGGCCAACTGGCTGGTGTCTCGGCAACGGAAGCTCCCTCTGGCGGTAATGGCCCGGCGCCAATTTTGCAGCCCACCCTGGCGATGAACTTTGTCATTTGCTTGTATGGCATTTTCCCTTCCAGAAGCTAATTTTTAAACTACGAAAGCCACCGCCGGGCAATGCCGGACGGGCTTTCGTTATTTTCCCCAAGCTCCATTGCAAACATCCACTCTTCGGGCAAAAGGACGCACCTGCCCGGAACAAACCCAATTTTATTATGGATCCATTAATGGCAACGATCATCATGTTTGGCGGCAATTTCGCCCCGCGCGGCTGGGCGCTTTGCGAAGGCCAACTGCTACCTATCAGCCAAAACTCGGCCTTGTTTTCCCTGCTCGGCACTACCTACGGCGGCGATGGCCGCACGACGTTCGGCTTGCCCGATTTGCGCGGCCGCGTGCCTTTGGGCAACGGCAATGGCCCAGGCTTGACACCCCGGAGCCTGGGGGAAAAAGGCGGCACCGAAAACACCACGCTTACGGTGACCCAAATGCCCGCACACACGCACCCGATCACCGTTAAGGTGGCTGTTTCGACGGCAAACGGCACTACCGACGAACCGAACGGCAATGTGTTGGCTGGAACAACTGCCGATAATTACGCAGCCGCCAACGCCGGCAACGGCCAACTGGGCGGTGTGTCAGCTACCGAAGGGTCTGCCGGCGGTAATCAACCGTTCAACAACATGCAGCCCTATCAAGTCCTCAATTTTATTATTGCCATGCAAGGCGTGTTCCCATCGCGGAATTAGGCGCTGGAATTTTTCAGGTGAAAAGCGGACGCCCGGCAATTGCCAGGCGTCCGCTTGTTTTAGGAGGGAGAAACGTTGCCCTGCTCAGAGTTTTAGAACAACCAATTTTTCTACGGTAATCTGGCCATTCACTTGCAATTGCATGGAATAAAACCCTCCAGGCAGGCCGCTCAGGTCGAGCCGGTAAACATTGGCGCCTCGGGCGGCCGAAAATTGCTGCAACTGAGCCAGTCGGCCGTTTTGATCGAACAACCGTAAGTTCACCTCGCCAGCATCCAGCACCTCGAACCAGACATCCGCTTCCGTCGTTGCAGGGTTGGGTACCAACGTGGCTTTCAGTTGCCACGAATTTGGGTTGGCCGGCTGATCGCGCTGCTGAACGCCTGGCGCCGGATCGGCAGTGCGCCCCTGCTGGGTTTGTGCCTGCGGAGGATCGCCTTGCAAGGGCTGGGTACCGTTGACGGTAATCAGTTGGGTTGCAGTTTTGGTGTTGCCGCAATCGTCCACCGCCGTCCACTGCCGGGTAATGGTGTATCCGGAGCTGCAGTCGCCCGGCGATTGGGCTTGGCCATTGTAACTGATGCTCACCGAGGGGTCGCAGTTGTCGGTAGCGGTTGGATTACCTGGGTTGGGAATGTTTTCGCAGGTGACTGTGACATTGGCCGGCACAAAGGTGAAATTCGGCGCCTGGGTGTCTTGTTTGGTGATGGTCATGATCGCAGTGGCTGAGTTGCCGCATTCGTCGGTCGCCGTCCATTGGCGGGTCAGCACGTATTCCTGCGGACAGTCGCCCGGGGTGTTGGTGAAGCCGTTAAACGTAATTTGGACATAGCCGCCGCAATTATCCGTAGCGGTCGGGTTGCCAACAAACGTCGGAACCGGCGCGGTACATTCCAGCGTAATACTGGCCGGCACAAAGGTGAAGGTAGGCGGCTCGTCGTCCAAAACCGTTATGATCTGGGCCTTTGTAGTAGAGTTGCCGCAATTGTCCACCGCTCTCCAAGTGCGCATCAGTTGGTAACTGTACGTACAGGTAGCGCCCATGTTCATTTCGCCCAAATACGTTACGGTTACATCCAGGTCGCAATTGTCGGTAGCGGTGGCGACGCCGACACCCGGAACAGGGTCGTCGCAACCGATCGTTACATCAGCCGGTACTGTAAGTATCGGTTTTTTCGTATCGAC
>CAZVZH010000159.1:0-10729 GCA_964630705.1 uncultured Saprospiraceae bacterium
GAGTTTGGAGTTTGAAGTTTGGAGTTTGGAGTTTGAAGTTTGGAGTTTGAAGTTTCCAGGCTGGTGGTGCGGGCAAGGGGGTTGATTTTGACTTCGTCGGCCATGTACAGGTACAGCACGGAATCGACCATGGCCAGCACGCGGTCGGTTTTTTCAAAATTAGTGCCTGGCGCGGTTTCGACGTCGATGTAAAACATAGGCCGTTCGCTGGCGGGAAAAACCGCAAAACCGGCCCGGCCCGCCAGGCTAAGTACGCCGAAAAAAATGGCGGCGGCAATCACCATCGTCCAGCGGGGGTTTTGCAAACCCCGGTGCAGGAGCGGAGCATAGGTTTTGGAAATCGCCCATTTCATGCCGCGCAAAAACAGGTTGCCGCGCGGGTCGTGGTGCTCGGCCAGCAGGCGGCTGCCCAAAAAAGGCACGATGGTCAGCGACACAAACAGCGAGGCCAGCACCGTTGTGACCACCGCCATGGGCAGGCTGCGGATAAAATCGCCGGCCGCTTCAGGTAAAAATACCAGGGGTAAAAAGGCCAGAATGAGCGTGGCGGTACAACCCAGCACGGCCAGGCCGATTTGTTTGGTAGCCAAAATGGCGGCCTCGCGCCGGCCGTAGCCTTCGCGGAGCCAGCGTTCGATGTTTTCCACGACCACGATGGAGTCGTCGACCAGAATGCCCAGCGAAATGATCAGGCCGACGATGCTCAGTTGGTTGAGCGTGTAGCCCAACTGGTCGAGCGCGAACAGGCCAATGGCGATAGACAGCGGGATGGAGATCATCACCACCAGCGAGGCCCGGGTGCCCAACGGCAACAGCGTGAGCAAAACGAGCAGGATGGCGATGGCAAAATCTTTGGAAAAACGGCCGAGACGTTTGTGCACGGAGTCGTTCTGGTCGAGCACTTTTTGAAAATCCATGTTGGCCGGCAGATCTTCCCGGAAGGCCAGCAGCGCCTGGTCGACTTCCTCCCCAACATCGAAAATATTCTGGCTGTTTTTCATGCGGGCCACCACAAACACGCTGCGGGCGCCGTTGAAGCGGGCCAGGTGGCGGGGCTCCTCATAGGCGTAGTCTACCTCAGCCAGGTCTTTAAGGTACACAATTTTGCCGCCGTTGGCGAACACGATGGTGTTGCGCACCTCGTCGATCTGTTCGAAATCGCCGCTGGTTTGCACAAAAAACTGGCGCTCGCCCACGTGCACGGCCCCGCCGGGGATCGACACGTTTTCACTTTGCAGCGCGCCCAGGATGCGGCTGAGTGGGATGCCCTCGGCAGCCATGCGCGGCAGGTTGAGGCTGATGCGCACCTCCCGTTTGGGATAGCCGTAAGTGTCGGCGCCTTTGAGGCCGGGAATTTTTTCCAGCAGGTCTTCGAGGCGCTCGGCCTCTTCGCGGAGCTGTTCCCAGGAGGCGTTTTCCGAAATAAGAGCCAGTTGCATCATGGCCACATCGGAAGCCGAAAAGCGCTGGACGTCGATCCGGTAAATATCGGCGGGTAAATCGGAGCGCAAGGCGTTGACTTCCCGGATGACCTCCTCGTATTTTTTGTCGGGGTCTTGCCCGTGTTTGAACTCGATGGTGAGCACCATCAGGCCGTTGGCCGACACGGAGCGCATGCGGTCGATGTTTTCCAACGCGCCGAGTTTGGCTTCCACCTGGTCGGCAATTTTATCCTCCACCTCGGCCGGGCCGGCTCCGGGGTATACCATGATGATCGTGAAGCCGGGGGCTTCAAACTTCGGGTCTTCTGCCCGGGGCATGTTGAGCAGCGAGCCGAGGCCCAGGGCCAGTACCGCCAAAAAAATGATGAAGGTAAACTGGCTGTTTTTTACAGAAAATTCGGCGATTTTCATGACAAAGCGATTTTTTTGGACGGAAAGGGTTAGCGCTCGGAGCTGGCCGGACTGGCGCTCAGGCCGGAGTTTTCCACGATTTTTACTTTTTTCTTTTCCGTCAAATACGGCGCGCCGGCGGTGATCACCTCGGTGGTGTCGGGCAGGGTTTGCGCCAACACGGCCAGGTCGCCCTCGAGAAAAGCGACTTGCACGGGTATTTTCCGGATGCTTTGCCCATCGGCTTGCAGGGCGAATACGAACGCTTCGCGGCCGTCGCCTTCGATGATAGCTTCGACGGGCACCACGCTGTACGGGCGCGGCTGGCGCGGGCTGATATCGACCTGGGCGAATAACCCTGGCGCGAAACGTTTGCCTTGCGGGGTTACGCGGATTTCCACGGGGTAAAGTCCGTTGGCCGGGTCGGCGGCCGGCGCCAGGTCGGTTACTTTTCCGCTAAACGTGGCGCCCGGGTAGGCATCCATCGTCACTTCGGCGGGCATGCCGGTGTTGAGGCGGGCCCAATCGCGGTCGCTAACGTTGACTTTCACCACCCAGTCGTCTTTGCCGGTTTCAAACAGCACAAATACCGGAGTGCCCGGACCGGTGATCTCGCCTTCGTTCATCAGTTTTTTGATGATTTTGCCGCCGCGGCTGGCGCGGATTTCAGCGTATTGCTGGTTGAAGCGGGCGATACGGGCGGTTTCCTTGGCGACGTCGCGGCCGGTGGTGGCGTTTTGCAGAAGTTCAAGCGTAGCGCTGCTGTCGCGGTAAAGGCCTTCGACGCGGCCGAGGTCGCGCTCGGCTTTGAGCAAGCCTTGTTCGGCCTGGCTGACCTGGGCGTCGATCTCGGTTTTGTCGAGCACGGCCAGGAGCTGGCCCGGGCGCACCTGGTCGCCTTCTCGGACGTAGATTTTGCGGATGACGCCGCCGATTTTGAACGACAGGCGCTGCTCGGCTGAGCTGGTGAGCATGCCGCTGGCGTGCACGGGCAGGTCGATGGTTTTGGTTTGCACGCGGGCGGCGCGTACGGGAATGCGCTCGTCGGCGGTTTGTTCGGATGCAGGCTGGGGCTGTTCCGTGGCGGAATTGCCGCAGCCGCCAAGCAGGTAAAAAAGGCCGGTGAAGGCAAAGAGCACGAGCCCGACGGGGGCCAGGGAGCGAAGCGGAATGTTTTTCATTTTAAAAAAGGACATGGACGGGTTTGAAAAAATGGAAATTGGTCGGGTGCCCAGACCTTTCAGGTTTCTTAAACCTGGAAGGTCTTTTCCCTAAGCTGCGCCGGGCACTACAGTCCGGCGGCTTTTTTGAGTTCGGCTTCTTTCACCAGCACATCCGACCAGGCCAGGAGCATCTGGAGGCGGGCGGTGGTCACGCGGTTTTGCGCGTCGAGGTATTCGAACAAAAGGGCTTGGCTGGCCCGGTATTTATTGTTGACGATGCGGAACACCTCTTCGGCTGCGGTCAGGCCCTGGCGGGAGGTCGACCAGGCATTGCGGGCGCTTTCGAGCGCGTTCCAGGCTTGGGTGACCTGCAGCGCGATTTGTTGTTCGGCTTCCTGGTACTGGGCGCGTATTTTTTCATTTTCGAGCCGGGCTTGCTGGATTTTGTTTTTGGTCAGGCCGCCGTTAAAAATGTCGTAGCGGAGGCCCACTTGTGCCAGGGCGTAGGCTTGGTTGTCGCCGAAATGATAGCCGAAGCCCTGGAAACCCAGTTGGCCGCCGATAAAAGCGGAGGGTAGGTTGCGTTTGGCTTGCTGGAGTTGGAGGGCCGATTCGGCGGCGGCTTGCCCGGCCCGGAGCGCGGCCAGTTCGTGGCGGTCGGTGGCGGATTCGCGGACGAGTTCGTCGAGCGCATAGGCCGCAACCCCCTGGCGGAGCAGGTTGGTATCAACTTCGATGGGTTCCTGCAAACCGCGGTGGAGCAGGAAATTGAAATAGGCGCGGGCAGTGTTTTGCTGGCTTTGCAGTTGGAAAATTTGGTGGTTGGCTTTGCTGAGCTCGTAATCGGCCGTGGCCACCACGTCGCGGGTGGCCACGTGGTTGTCGACGAGCGATTGGTTGAAGCGGCGGAGCTCTTCCAGCACGGTTTTGGAGTTTTGCCAGATTTTTTCGGCTTCCAGGCTTTGCAGGTATTGCAGGTAGGCCTCGGTGATGCGGTAGCGGAGTTCGTGCTCGTAAGCGGCTTTTTGGGCGGTTTTGGACTGAACGACCTGTTCCTTGATCTGGCGGTTGTATTTCAAATCGGAGTTGAACAGCGGGTAGGCGACCTGGAGGTAGGTTTCCTGAAAATTATCGGGCAGAAACTGCTCGCGCCCGTTTTGCAATACCGGAAAGGCGTTGGTTTGGGTGATTTGGTTGAGGGTGCTGTACACCGGGTTGAGCAGGTCGCCCAAGGGCAACTCGATGCTGCGGCCGCCTGAGGCACGGGTGTAGGTGGCGTTGAACTGGACGGTGGGGTAGAACAAACTGCGGGCTTCGCGCAGGGCGGCCAGGCTTTGCTGCAGGTCGAGCTGCTGTTGTTGGAGGGCCTGGTTGTTGGATAAGCCGGTTTTGACGTAGGCTTCTAAAACCGGCGAGCCCTGGGCGCCCAGCCGCAAAACGGCCATGCTAATAACCGTCAACGTAAAGACAAGAGGAAGGGTGGTTTTCATTGAAGAACAGATTTTAGTTTCTGAACACTGTTTAGTTTCCGGTACAAAAAAAAGCAGCGCCGGAATGCTGCTCAACAAGACGATGGTATAGGGCATAAAGTAGCAGGCGAACGGTCGTTTTAGCCACTTGAGCCGTTGCCTGCTTATAAACTTTGCGCCATTTTCACGATCATTTCAAAGGATTTTCGCGCCAGATCCGCGCGCCGCTCTTCGGGGTACATGCGCATGCGTTCGCGCACGAACAGCGACACCAGGCCGTGGGCATGGCACCACAGGGTGTAGGCGATGGTTTCAGTGTCGGTACTTTTGAAATACCGCTGGTCGACGCAGGCTTGCACGGTCTCCACAAAAAAGGCGTGCGTAGCCAGGCCTACTTGCCAGCACTCTTGATTTTCAATGTATTCCATTGGGGCGCGGGTGATAAAAAGCAGGTCGTACAGGTCGGAATGCTTCAGGCCGAAATCCACGTATCGCCAACCGAACTCCACAAGCCGTTCCCAAGGGTCGACGATGTTGGCTACGGGCAGCAGGTGGTCGCGTTTGAGCGCGGCGGCTTCGTATTGCAGGGCAAAAAAGATTTCACTTTTATCCTGGTAATAAAGGTAAATGGTGCCCGGACTGTACTCGATGGCTTCGGCGATGTTCCGAATGCTCACCGCATCATAACCCCGCTCGCGAAAGAGCCGCAGGGCCGCATCGAGTATCCGGCGACGCATTTCTTCCTTTTCGCGTTCTTTTCGTTGTGAAATACCCATAGTGCGTTGGTGGTGTTGGCGGGGCTTATAAAGTTGGTAAAAGTTTGATTGTCAATTTGATCAACCTTTTTATGCTCTGGTCAACCGTTACGGTGTTCCCTCTAAAGGTTAATGGCGTATTAAACACTGCAAAATTAATGAACACTGTTCAGTTGTCAAGGTTTACTTGAAAAAATTTATAACTTTGGAACCAACTGTTTCTAAAATCTCCCGATCCGGCAACGATCTTAGCGTGCTGCAATGGGAGGATAAATGCCCAAGCCAATGATCGGACGTCCTGCATACGAAGCGCTTTACGAAAACCTAGTCGTCCAACCTTCCTTAGCATACCGGGAGGCGATCGGCCCTCCTGTAGACCTCGACCCGGAGGCCTTCGAACTTTTTTTAGCCAAATTAAAAGACTTTCGCGGCTCGTATCCGAATATGGCTTTTTGGCAAATCGTGGACTATAAAAGCCTGAAGGTGTTGTACAGCGACGGCGACCTTCCGCTGTTTGGCCGAAAATTCACCAGTTTCAAAGATTTTTTCCGGCAGATGCACCCCGACTACGTGCATCCCTACCTGCGGTGGCGAACAGCCGCCTTTCATTTGGTGTATTCGCAGCAGGTCATCGTCGATCCCCTCGATATTTCCTACCGATTTGGCCTGCCTTTACAAACCCAGGAAGACCAGTACTATTGGTTTACGATGAACTCTACGATTGTGCAGGTAGACGCCCAACAGCGCATCGTGACGACTCTGCAGACATTTTACCGGGAAACGAAATGGTCGCCGCGCAACCTCCGGCCGGTAGAGGCCGGGCTGACCCTGCGCAGCGGCGATATCCAGGAATTGGAAGGGAAAATTATCACGCAGTTGTCGCTGCAATTGATCGATGAATTCACCGACGCCGAGCTCGAGTTGTTGCTCGGGTACGCAGCCGGGAAGTCGCCCGCAGCAATCATGGCCCAACGCGGTTGGTCGAAGCACACCCTGCACGAGTACAATGCCAATATTTTGCGCAAAGCGCGGGCTTTGTTCGTCTATGATTTCAGAAGTGCGCGCAATTTTGCGGAATTCTGCGAGGAAAAAGGGTACATCCATTTTCAGCGCCCCCCCACTTAGGGGTATGCCGGCTGCAGTGATCCGAGTATTTTTGTCCCTTAATAAAGCACGCTTTAATTTCGTTTTCAAATTTGATGAAACTGCTCGTTCTGAAGAGAACGGGCAGTTTTACTTTCCAAGCGGCTTTTCCTGCGCATTCCAACACATCTCCACTGTCAACCGGCCTTTTCGGGCCGCCCAAACGCCATAGCGCATATCGTGTATGCCTTCCTTGCTGTGCGCGTCGGGGTTGATGCTAATCCGGATGCCGTGGCGGGTCGCTTCCGGAATGAGCGTCCAATCGAGATCCAGGCGGTAGGGGTTGGCATTGAGTTCGATGGCCACCCCGTGCCGGGCGCAGGCTTCGAACACGGCGTCCCAGTCGAGCGGATAGCCTTCTCGACTGAGCAAAAGCCGGCCGGTGGGGTGCCCGAGGAGGGTGGTGCAGGGGTTTTCGATGGCGCGAAGGATGCGCTCGGTGGCTTTTTCCCGGTTCATTTTGAGGTTGCTGTGCACCGACGCAATCACGAAGTCGAATTTTTCCAACAGCGCCTGGTCGTAGTCCAGGGAGCCGTCGTTGAGGATGTCGCTCTCGATGCCTTTGTACACCCGGAAGGGCGCAAGTTCCTCATTCAGCCGGTCGATTTCTTCCATTTGGGCCAGCACGCGGTCGGGTTTGAGTCCGTTGGCGTAAAAGGCCGACTGGCTGTGATCGGTGATACCGATGTACGCATAGCCCCGTTCGCGGGCATACAGGCACATGTCGCGCAGGCTGTGCAGGCCGTCGCTCCAGGTGGTGTGGGTGTGCACTACGCCGCGGAGCTGCTGGTCGTCGATCAAGCTCGACGGGGGCGCTTCCAGCAGTGCCGGCGCTTCGCGCAACTCGGGCGGCAAAAAAGGCAGTCCGGCTTTTTCAAATACCTCTTGTTCGGTGCGCAAACTTTTAAAACTGAGGCCCGGCGCGGCTTTGACAAAGGCTTCGATAAAATCGGGGCTGCCAGTCAGTTGAAACAATTTGGAGCCAAATTCCTCCGCCAGGCAACGGTGCAGCAGCACCGGCGTGTGGTTTTCCAGTCGGCAAAAAAAACGGCCGTTTTCTTCCTTTTCGAGGCGCAGCGCCTCTCCGTCGAACGCGGGGTCGAAAGCGCCGTTGTACCCAACGAGCAGCTCCAGCTGCGCCACCACCGGACAGCGGCGGCGTACTTCGCCCACCGGGCTGACAAAAGCGCCGGGCAGTTTGCCCGTCAGCCAGGCTCCGACAAAATCGGCCTCCTCTTCGGCGGCATCGCAGTGCAGTTGGTCTTTGCTGCGCAGGTAATACTCCAGTTTTCCCTTGAGGTCTTCCTGCGTTTTCAGGCCGAAACCTTTGAACTCAATCAGCCGGTTCTCGTTGCAGGCGTACAACAACTCGCCGATGCTCTCGATGCCCATTTCCTGCCAAACCACCCGCACTTTTTTGGGCCCGAAACCATTCACCTGGAGCATGTCGACCACGCCGGGCGGTGTTTGCGCTCGGGCTTCCTGCAGGGCTTTCATGCTGCCGGCGCTGAGCAGCTCGCGGATTTTACCGCTGATAGCCGGGCCAATACCCTTGATGTTTTTGATGTCGGCATCGCTGAGTCCGGCCAGGGGTTGGTCGAGCTTGCGCAGCGTGAGGTAGGCGTTGCGGTAAGAGCGGATTTTAAACTCGTTTTCCTCGTGCAATTCGAGCAAATTAGCCAGCTCGTCGAAGGCATTGGCGATTTCTTTGTTGGACATATTGGCGCCGGTCAGGTGAACCGCAAATTTGCAATTTTTAATTTCGACGGAAAATGGTTTGAGAAAAACCCCGGTTACTCAAATTCCCGAACAGCCGCGCACACACGCTCCACCTGTTCCGCCGTCATACCCGGAAAAAGCGGCAAACTCAAACTTTCAGCCGCCAGCCGCTCTGCCAAAGGGAAATCGCCGGTCCGAAAGCCCAAAGGCGCATAAGCCGGCTGCAAATGCGGCGGCACCGGGTAGTGCACCAGGGTCTGGATGCCCCGTTCGGCCAAATGCCGCTGCAGGGCATCGCGCCGGGGGCATTGGACCACGAACAAATGCCAGACGTGGGTGCAGTCCGGCGCAATCCGGGGCAACTCAATACCCGGAACCTCGGCCAGCGCGTGCAGGTATTGCTGTGCCAGATTTTTACGCTGTGCGGTCCAGGTTTCCAGGTACCGGAGTTTGATTCGGAGCACAGCGGCCTGCATTTCATCGAGTCGGGAATTGATGCCGGGCATTTCGTTCCGGTATTTTTCTATCGAACCATAGTTCCGGTACGTTCGGGCAAAAGCCGCCAGCGCGTCCGAATTGGTGGTCACGGCGCCGGCGTCGCCCAGCGCGCCCAAATTTTTAGTGGGGTAAAAACTGGTGGCGTTCACCTGGCCGAAACTTCCCGTCAGCTGCCCCCGGTAGCGGGCGCCGTGGCCCTGGGCGTTGTCTTCCACTATGCTCAGGCCGTGCTGGCCGGCGAGCTCGAGCAAGGGACCCATTTCGCAGGCCTGCCCGAAAAGGTGTACCGGCAGGATAGCGGCGGTGCGACGGGTGATCGCCGCTACTGCGCCGGCTGCCGTCAGGTTCCAGGTACTCGGATCGGGTTCGACCGGCACCGGCACCGCGCCCACCGACGACACAGCCAGCCAGCTGGCGATATAGGTGTTCGAGGGCACGATCACTTCCCGACCCGGCCCGACGCCCAGGGCTTTGAGGGCGATGTGCAGGGCATCGAGCCCGGAGGCTACGCCCACGGCCTGGCCGACGCTGTTCCAGCGGGCAAATTCCGTTTCAAAATTCCGGAGCTCCGCACCCAGGATGTACCAGTGGCTATCGTATACCTCCGCCAGCGCTTCCAATACCTCGGCGCGCAGGGCGGCGTGTTGCGGCGCCAGGTCGAGAAAAGGAATAGGCTCAGGATTCGTCATCGTTTCGGATCAGGTAGCCAGGGCGTTTTTTCACTTCTTCAAAAATGCGCCAGATGTACTCCGCCACCACGCCCAGGCAAAGCAGGATCAAGCCGTTGAACATAGTGATGAACACCAGGGTAGTGGCCCAGCCTTGCACAGGCAGGCCGAACAGGGTGTTGTCGGTGAACAATTTCGCCCAAATGATCAGCCCTGCCAACAACAGGCAAATGGAAAACACGGCAAAACCCAGCACCGCAATGGCGCGCAGCGGCCACACCGAAGCCCCAAAAAAAGTATCGGCGAAGAGCCGGAGTTTTTTGCGCAGCGTCCACCGCGAGCGCCCTGTTGCCGCCGGCCGGTCGTAGCCCACGAAAACCGGGTTGAAGCCCAGGCGCAAGGCCTCCACCACCGGCGAAGTGTGGATCGGGCTGATGCGGTGCACCAGGATGTCGATCACTTCGCGATCGGCCAAAAAGCCGTCGGTGCCGCCGGGTGGAAACCGGACGTCGGAGAAGCGGTTCATCAGGGTGTAGTACAGGTTGGAAAACCAGTCGTTGAGCCGGCCGTCGCGCCGCGACAAGCGGTAGGCCACTACAATTTTATGCCCCAATTCCCACTGCCGGTACAGCTGCACCGCCAGTTCGGGCGGCCGCTGCAGGTCGTCGGGCAGGGCAGTGGCGCAGCCGCCTTTGGCCAGGGAAAGGCCGGCGAAAAAAGCATAGGGCGAGGTGACGTTCCGGCTCAGGCGATAGGCCCGGATGCGCGGGTCGCCGGCGGCCAGTGCGCGGGCGAGTTGGTAGGAGTCGTCCTGCGAGCCGTCGTCGATGATGATCAGTTCGAAGGGGATGTTTTCAGCTTCCATCACGGTGCAGATGCGCCGGGCGGCCTGTTCGAGCCGGCCGCTGCTTTGGTAGGCGAGCAAGACGATGGAGTAGAGTTTGGAAACCATGTGTTGGTCAGATTTTATTTCCCAGCCGGCGAAACGCTTCATAACTGCGAATATAATCGGCGGCGGAGTAGGGCGTGCTGGCCAAGGCGAGTTGCACGGCATCGTGCGAATATTCCATCACATGCCAACACAGCCGTGGTAAATACAAACCCTGAGTCGGTTTTTCCAACACAAATTCAAATTTTTCACCCGACAGCAACTCCGCCGACATCCGGATGCGCCCATGCACGGCAATCACGACCATTTCGGTTTCGTGGTGCGCATGACGGCCTCGGGTCACCTCATGCGGGGTGAAATAGGTCCAAAATACCCGCCGCACCTCAAAAGGCACCGGCGCGCCGGCAGCCGCCACCGTCAGGTAGCCAATGGCGGGTTCGCCTTTGGTGGGGAACTGGATCAGTGTCGGTTTGTTATCCACAGGTTAGAAGGTTTCTGGTTGGAGGGTTTCTGGTTGGAAGGTTAGAAGGTTTCTGGTTGGAAGGTTAGAAGGTTTCTGGTTGGGCGTTGGCTTAATATCCCGGAAAAATAAA
>CAZVZH010000160.1:0-10720 GCA_964630705.1 uncultured Saprospiraceae bacterium
TCCCAAAAAAGAAGGAGCGATACCAACTGTAAAAACAATCTCGATCAGCTAAGCGCTACTAAACGTTTGACCAGATCGCAGCATAGTTTTCATAAGGTTAGTTAATAGGGTTTTAGGTGTTTTCATAGAGCTGGGGCAGCAATGTCCCGGCTCTTTTTTTACTGCCGCGGAAAACCGTACTTTTACGCCCCGAAACCGATCTTAATCAGCAATCGAGCCGCACGTGAGCCAACCCACCGGACAATTTCCAGACGAAACCTATTTCCACGGCCTCCGCGACAACCCGGATTCCAGCCTGGCTGTCGTGTACGATGAATTTCGCCAGGTTATCCTCGAAAAACTAGGGTCCGTCGGCTGCCCGGCCGACCAGGCTGGAAAATTTTTTCAGCTGGCAGTTTTTGACTTGTCCCGGTTGGCACGAGAAGGGAAAATACCGGCTGAAACGTCCGTTCAGGAATTGCTGGAAACCCTGGCACAACAGCATTTTGCCTTGAGCCAGGGCTCCGGATTTGAAACCGCCGCAGAAAAGCTGACCGAAGAAGAAAATTTGCGGCGCACCCAGCAAAAGTTTGAAGCCTGGAACCGGCTCGAACAATTGGATGCCGATTGCCGGCGAAAATTACTGCAACCGGTAGACGACACCAGCGCCGGGCTGCCAATCGATCAGCTGGGCCAGGAGCGCTTGAACACCTGTACGGCAGAATTTCGACAACTCCTGCCTGCCGCAGAACTGCCGGAAACGGGCCTGCCCGATTGGGCGCGCGCCGCACTAGCCGACCCGGCTGGCTACACTGTTTGGCAGCGTGCGAGTATCCTCGAATCCGATTGGAGCACCGGTTTGCCGGCGCCGGCAGAATCGAACCGGATTTGGCGCTGGGCGATCGGCATTTTTCTGATAGCCGTAGTAGGGTACGGCATTTACCATTTTTATGCGCGGCCTACCACGGCAGCGGAGGTGTTTGCCGACAATTTCGACCCGCCGGGTAGTTTTATGGAGGATCTGCGCGGACGGTATGGGGATGAAATGGGAAACGACTCGGTCGCCGCCCGGCCCAGTACCTGCCTGTTGTTGTTGCGCGAGGCTGACGCCTACTACCAGGCCAATGAATACCAGGCCGCCGTCGATCCGCTGCTGTTGATCGTGCTGGATTCAGCTTCCATTTGCCACTCCGACGCCTGGTTTTTCCTCAGTATTTTGCACTTAAAACTGGACGACCCGTCGACGGCCATTCAGTGCCTGGCAAAAATTGACGACCTGGGACATTACGGCCAGGATCTCTACTGGTATCAGGCGCTGGCTTTTGTACAGTTGGCCAAGGAAAACCCGCTGCTGCGTGAAAAGGCCCGAATGGCAGTGGAGCGGACTTTGGGCAATACCCGCGACCCGAAACGCCGCAAGCAAGCGGAAACCATGTTGCGCAACCTCGCCGAATAATGCAGCAGCTCTCAATTATCCGACAATACTTTCCCAACCTGACTGCAGCGCAATTCCACCAACTGGAACAGCTGCCGCCGCTTTACCTGGAGTGGAACAGCCTGGTGAACGTTATTTCCCGCCAGGACATCGATAACCTGGAAATCCGGCACATACTCCATTCGCTGGCGATAGCTAAAATTTTTGAACTCAAATCTGGCGCGCGCGTACTTGATTTGGGTACCGGCGGCGGTTTTCCTGGCATACCGCTGGCTATCCTTTTTCCCGAAGTTCAGTTTGCGTTGATCGACGGCACCGGAAAAAAAATTACGGTCGTACGGGAAGTAGCCAAGGCGCTGGGCTTAAAAAATGTGACCGCCCGCCATATGCGTGCGGAAGACTTACACCAGCCGGGCACGTTCGATTTTGTCGTTTCACGTGCGGTGGCGCCGCTCGATAAGCTCATGACCTGGTGCCACCGTTTGCTGAAGAAAAAACACGGGCACGCCTATCCGAACGGTTTGATTGCGTTAAAAGGCGGCAACTTAAGCGCTGAAATTGCCGGCTTGCCGGGTGATGGTGCGGCGTATACCGAAGTTTTTCCGATCAGTACGTTTTTCACGGACCCGTGGTTTGAGGAAAAATTCGTGGTGTATGTGCAGGGTTGAGCGCCTTGCGTCGGCGTCAACGGAATTTTCAAATTTGCCTTTTCAAATTGGACTTTTGACTTTTTTGAACATCCGGTGCGGGGGCTTTTTTAAGTCAAAAGTCCAATTTGAAAAATTTGGACAGGGAAGAGCATAATGATCTCCGGCATCAATCAAACCGGTGCAGATTGTAGCGCTCGATGACGCCGATGAGTTTTTCGGCATAGGAGCGGTCGGTGGCGTAGCCCAAACTTTCCAATCCATACGCCCACTTTCTGTAGTTCCGGCCGTGTTTTTTGAGTCGTGCGTAGCGGCCGCCGGCCAGCATCTGGCTGTGCGCGCGCCAGCTTTCCCAGGCATTGGGGTATTTCCGGAAAAAATCTTTGTGGTGGTCGTCGAAGAAATTGGAGCAATGCCCGTCGCGGCATTTTTTTGAAAAACATTTCATGCCGAAATGGTTGTTGTTCTGCACGGCCAGTTTGCTGGTTCCATACCGGCTTTCGATCAGCCCCTGCGCCAGGCTAATGCTGGCCGGGATGCCGTATTTCTGCATTTCCTGCCGAGCGATTTTGGCAAACCGGGCGATGTATCGTTCGGCATCGGGCTTGACCATTTGTGCCGCGCGCATGGGCGCTGGGTTGTTTGGCGGTTCGCCAGTACTGGGCGCTTCTGGCTGGCGGTTCTGCAGTTTGGGTTTAAAATTCCAGTTGATCGACCGGCTTCGGGGTTTGTCGCTGACTTCAAGAGCGGTCTCTACCGGTCCGACTGCCAAGCTCTCATTGCCGGAGGCCTGGGAAAACAATCCAAGCGGATTTTCAGAAAAAAACAGCAGGTAACAAATGGTTGCCAGCGCCCCTAATTTGACGCTGCCGCGTTCGCGAAAAGCGCCTAGCGTCAGGCGGTGGATTTGAAAACGCAGGGCTATCCAAACCCGGTGCAGCCGCAACAATACCTGCCGGAGCAGGGCATCCAGCGGCAATTCCGCTTCCGGGGTTGGGCGGTAGTGCCCCAAAGCGCTTTGGCGGCGGGCTTGCGTTTTTGATTTTCGAAAATGGTATTGCTGTGTATTGTCCTCCGTGGCAAAATGTTTCATTATTCCCATGATGACGGCGGAGTGGTGTAAAAAAAGTGGTTTAAAGATGGCACAAATTTAAAACAAAAAATTTCAATTAGTCAATAGAAAATGTTTTAAAAAAAATAGTGCCTGGCAGCGGGCATCTTTTCGTTGGAAAAAAACGCCAGACTGGCAGCGAATCCGGCAGGGCATGCGTTTTTACCTCGCTTGCATGGGGGCAGGCGTTGATGAATTGCCGATTTTTCTGAACATTTGAACCGTCAACCACTTATGGAATTAGCCCTCCCTTTGGAAAACGTAGAACACAACCTGATCATCGCACTGGGCCGGCAGGAACGCTGGGCGCAGCAGCAGTTGTACGAGCAGTACTACGGCAAGATGATGGGGGTATGCCTGCGTTATGCCGGCTCGCGCGACGAAGCGCTCGACCTTTTGCACGAAGGATTTATCAAGGTGTTTCAGAACATCGGGCGCTTTCGCCCGGGCACTTCGCTTCCGGCCTGGATTCGGACCATCATGGTCAACACCTGTATCGATTACTATCGAAAAACCATTCGCCGCCGAACGGAGGATATTACAGAAGCCCACCACCTTTCGTACGACGACCCCGACGCCCTCAGCCAGCTCACCGAACAGGAGATCCTCGATGCTGTGCAAACCCTTTCGCCTGCCTACCGCGCTGTGTTCAACCTTTACGTGGTGGAAGGCTATTCCCATAAAGAGATCGGCGATGCGCTCCAGATAACCGAAAGTACCTCGCGTAGCAACCTCGTCAAAGCCCGAATCAAATTACAAGAATATTTTACTGCGCGTAGCATGCAGTTTGAAGACCATGAGCGATAATAAACATTTCGATCAGCACCTGAAGTCGGTATTGGAACACCTGGAGCCGCCGTACGAGCCGGCTACCTGGGCCGCCCTGGAACAGCGCTTGAACACCTTGCCGCCGGCAGGGTTGGCGCCGCCAGGCGATGCAGTGGATAAGGCGGTTAGCTCCAGCCTCCAGGGTTTGGAAGCGCCCTACCAATCGGCGCATTGGAACCTCATGGCCGCCCGGCTCGATACCCTTCAGCTGCGGCTAAGGCACCTTCGCCTGCTCAAACTGGCGGAGGTTTTTGCCGTGTTTTTATTGCTTTGGAATACTCCGGTTTTTTTGGGCGGGCCGCACCATGCGCCAAAATTTCCGACGGCGCCGCCCCCACGGCCTGATGTGCCGGTTGCCCAGGCGGAACCTGGGCACGAATTCCCCAAACGATCAACCTGCCGGCATAACGGCACTGGGGCTACGGGTTCGGCATATCTGGATGCCGCATTGGAAGCCTTGCTCCGGGAGCCTTCCAGCCCAGAACTGGTTTCCAACCAATATTTGACGGCTCCGGGCGCGGCTACCGTTTTGCAGGATTTACAACATTTGGCCGCAACAGCCAGCCAACGCATCTATGCTGCAGCCGAACCGCTTCCGCTTGATGCCCTGGCGGCCCTGGACCTGCCGCAGCGCGAGCTTAATCTGCCGATCGTTCCGGTCCGGAAAGTTAACCAACGTGGGCCGGCTTACTTTGCCGTTTCCGGCATATACGACCAGAACCGGGTATTGGTAAATGAAAAACGTCGGCAATCTGGAGGTTATGGCGCGGCCTTGCAACTCGGTACCCGAGGGAAAAACTGGGGTGTGGAAACGGGCATCGCTTACCGTTCGCAATCGTATGTGCCCAAACGGGAGGTTGAAATTTACGCGGGCAATCTGTCCGACGGTTATGTGGGGTCGGCCCTGACCCGGGTGCACAACGAAATGGTGACCGTGCCGGTAAAAGTCAGCCGGCGGATCGGACGCCTCGGCGCCATCAGCGCCCATGCCGTAGCCGGAATTTCTGCCAATATTGCCGTCCAAAAAACATACGATTACGGGACGGTCTACTACGCGCCGAATTCCTTACCGCCCAATTTCCTACCCGATCCCAACCAAGCCCCGCAGCTGCGGCAAAATGGCCAGGGCCTGCTGGAAAATGGCGGCCTGAACACCAATTTTTACGCTTCTGTCGACCTGGGCCTGCGCCTGGAACAGCCCCTTGCCAAAGGGCGTTACGTAGCTTTTTTAGAGCCGGCCTACCGGCAGTCGTTGAGTGGAAAAGGTGTCGGGCCGAAACGGGAGCCGGTCAACACGCTCTCGGTACAGGCGGGGGTGATGGCGTTTTTGTAATGCGAAAAAGGCGCCGCAGTAAAAAACAACAGGGGCTGTTCCGGATATCCGGAACAGCCCCTGTTCGTTCCTAAGGGCAGCTTTATTCTCCGAAAATTTCGCGGAGTTTTTCACCCAGTTGCTCGCCGCGCAGGTTGCGCTGAATGATGGTGCCGTCTGGGGCAATCAGCAGGGTTTGCGGGATAGAACTGACCGAGTACAAGGCGGCGTGTTCGCTTTTCCAGCCTTGCAGGTCGCTGATGTGGTGCCAGATGAGGCCGTCGTCTTCGATGGCTTTTTTCCAGGCGTCGGCGGTGCGGTCGAGGCTGACGCCGAGGATGTCGAAGCCTTTTTCGTGGTACTTTTTGTACATCGCCACGACGTTGGGATTTTCGCGGCGGCAGGGGCCGCACCAGCTGGCCCAGAAGTCGATCAGCACGTATTTGCCGCGCAGTTTGCTCAGGGCGTAGGGGGCGCCTTCGGGGGTGTTGCCGACCAGGTCGGGCGCTTCCATGCCGACGGTGTAGGTGGCGAACTTGCGCAGATCGTACTCTAGCCGGCCGACTTCGCCGAGGTCTTCTTTTTTATACAGTTTGATGTATTGTTGGGCGTAGTTGACGTATTCCGGGTGGTTGGCTTTTTGCATGCCGTCGACCACACCGGCGAAGGCGCGGCGGTGCATTTTGCTGCCGGGTTTGAGTTTGGCGAGTTGGGCGTCGATTAAGGCTTTGGAATTGACGGCGTTGGCGCCCAATTGGGAGATTGTTTGCACGTAATTTTGAAAGGCCTGGAAAACCTCCGGCGTTTCTTCGTAGGCGGGGTCGTCGAGTTTAGCATAGCCGAAAAAGTTTTCGCCATAAAAATCGAGTTCGCCGGCGTTGCTGTCGCCTTTGTCGTCGGGGGAAAGCAGGAGGCTGATGGAGCGCCAGATCAGCGGGTTGGATTTTTTCAGCTCATCCAGAAGTTGGGCTTTTTCGCGCTGGTGGGCGGCGATTTTTTCTTGTTCGGCTTTGATTGATTGGCCGTTGCGGGTCGAGCGGGCCATGCGGAGGTCGTTGCGGAGTTGATCGCCGGTTTCGCGCAGGGCAGCGGCCTGGTTGCGGGCGGTTTCAAAAGCCTTGTTGAGTTCCGACCCGATTGTGCGCCCTTTTTCCATGAACTGGGCGTTGGCCCAAAGGGTTACGTCTTTTTCAGAGCCGAGAATGATCGGACCGATTTGCGACTCATTAAAACCGATGGCGTACATTTTGGGCTCGGATGCCGGAATGGTCACGATGTAAGATCCGTCGGCTTGCCGGGCGCCGCGGGCTACTTCGCGGTAGGCCATTCCAAGCGGTTCGAACAAGCCAATCGATTCGGCATTAGCGGGTGCATCGATAATTTTGCAAAGGAGCGTGACCTGTTTGGCGCCGGGTTTCGCGGCGTTCTGCGCGGTGGCGGCGGCAGTCAGTAAAATTGCTGCGCAAAAAGTCAGGAGCAGTAGTTTTTTCATGTTGAGCGAGAGACTTTTCCGTTGGAAAAAATGGTGGAGGAAAATGGGCCGGGCGGCCCGGTTTGAGCGGGCAAAATTAAGCTTTTAGGGCCAGGATGGGCAGCTAACGGAATGTTAAACCAAACCGGCTGGCGCTCACTGCAGTTCGAACGATTTTGTGGCGGTGTAATATTCCAGGGCAGCAGCCACGGCTGTCCCTTGTGTATCGGTGCGGATATTTTTTTTGCGTACCAGGTAGATAGTCCAGGCGCCTGGCCCCAATTTGGCCATTTGTGCGGCTGGAAAATCGACCTGGCTTTGTCCGGGTGTTCCGATAATTTCCATCGGCACCGTTCGGCTGCCGTCGGCCCGGTCCCAGATCATGACCAGCGATTCGCCCTTTTCCAGCGGCGCGCCGTCCCAGCGCATGGTAGCTGGCGCCCGGCTGGAGAGCGCTGCCGGTTCGAAGGAAAAAGCGGTGATGGGGTTCATGTGGAGCGCCGCCTCCTGTTCCCGGCCCTCCGGCCCTTTCCAGCTGAACCGATGTTCGGCCTGGTAGCCAGTAGCCCGTTCGGACCGGTAACGCGGGCCGGCCGTCGACAGGGCCTGCATCAGTACGCCCTGGTAGCGCACCCCTTCGGGCAGTTCGAGGTTGCGGGCCGGGGCGGTGGTCGATTTTTCAGTGCGGAGTTGAAACTCGGCAGTGAGTTGCCCTTCTTCTGCCAGATACCGCACGTAGCAGCTGGCCGTAGTTTTTTCAGAAGTTTGCACCGGATTGCAGGCGAAAACCGTGAGCAGAAGCGCTGCTCCTAAAAAGCAATATTTCATGTAGCGGATAATATATTTGCCCCGGTGGAAGGGCTGTTTTTTTGTTGGGTGCAGGAGCGAAGGATTGGATAAAAATCATCCGGCTGTACAGCGGCAAAGTTCCGGCAAGCGCCCTGAATTGCCAACTCCAGCCCCGTTTCTTTCACAAACCCACAAGGGCAGTTCAGCCGTTTCGGATTGCCTTTCGCTCATTTGGGCCGCGCCCTTGCATATAAATACGTCATTTTGCATGGCATACAACGAAAAACTTGTCCTGATCACCGATGATTGCCACCCCCTACTGATCGATGGCATCCAACGATGGGGTTATACTTGTCACTATTCGCCAAATATCAGTCCGGAAGACACCTTGAACGTAATTGAGGACTACCGGGGCCTGGTGATCAACAGCAAAATCCGGGTCGACCGCATCCTGCTCGACAAAGCCAAAGCCCTGCGTTTTGTAGCCCGCCTTGGTTCGGGCATGGAGATTGTCGACCGGGAATATGCCGCCGAAAAAGGAGTGGCCGTGCTGAGCAGCCCCGAGGGCAACCGGAACGCAGTAGCCGAACAAGCGCTCGGCATGTTGCTCTGCCTGGCCAACAACCTGATCCGGGCCGACCGGGAAGTCCGGCAAAATATCTGGCGCCGGGAAGCCAACCGGGGTTTTGAATTGCAAGGACGGACGATCGGGATTATCGGTTTCGGGCATACCGGCAGCCAATTTGCCCGGAAGCTCAGGGGCATGGAAATGACTGTGCTCGCTTACGATAAATACAAAACCGGTTACGCCGCGGAAGTGCCGGGCGTAGAGGAAACAAATCTTGACCAGCTGCTCCGGCACGCCGACATCATCAGCCTGCACCTGCCGTTGACCGATGAAACCCGGCGCCTGGTCAATAAAAACTTCCTGGAGGGCTGCAAACCCGGCTTGATCCTGATCAACACTTCCCGGGGGGGCTGCGTCGATACAGCTGATTTGGTTCGGGCCCTGGAAGCCGGAACGGTGCGCGGCGCTTGCCTGGATGTGTTTGAAAATGAAAAACCCGGAACCTATTCCATGCAAGAGCAAAACCTTTACCGGCGCTTGCATCAGATGGACCAGGTAGTGCTCAGCCCGCATATCGCCGGCTGGACGCATGAATCAAAACGACTGCTTGCAGAAGTGCTTTTGGAAAAAATAAAAAATGTGCTCTTTCCCCCAAAATACGCCTGAACGCACTGTTAAACCGCTGATTCTTGTCAAACACTAACAATGTTTTTTCCGGATGCGCACACTGCCGGGCAGTTTTAGTAACATTGCGGGCTGAAAAATTAGTTTGAAGTTTGAAGTTTGGAGTTCGAAGTTGTCCACTATTCCGCGAAGTTGAACAACTTCAAACTTCAAACTTCAAACTTCAAACTTCAAACTTCAAACTTCAAACTTCAAACTAAAGTCCTTCAAACTATAAAGTCAATAATCAACCTCTGTTCTATGGTACGATCATTACTATTAACTTTTGCCCTGCTGTTCAGCCTGGGCGCCCTCTTTGCCCAAACCGGCACCACGGTGCTGACGGGTAAAGTTTCCGACGAATCGGGCGAACCGCTGATCGGAGCGACCATCAAGGTGCTCAAGGGTACCGATTTTGTCCGCGGGTCGATTACCGACTACAACGGCGACTACCGGATCGTTCTCGACCCGGGAAACTACGATGTAGAAGTTTCCTACACCGGTTTTGCTATGCAAAAACTCACTGGCGTACGTGTACTGGTTAACACGTTAAACTCTGTGGACTTTTCCCTGGTTGCTGGAAATATCCTCGGTGAAGTAACGGTTACCGCCTTTAAGGTGCCTTTGATCGAGCAGGACAAAACCCAAGGCGGCCAAACGCTCACCTCTGAGCAAATTCGCAACCTGCCGACCCGGAGTGTGAACGCTATTGTGGCTACCACCGCCGGCACCTCCTCCATCGACGGCGGCGCCATCAACATCAAAGGCTCGCGTTCCAATGCCACCAACTATTACATCGACGGGATCCGGGTTTCCGGCACGCCTCCGCCGGTGCAAGACATCGAACAACTCCAGGTGATCACCGGCGGCCTCGGCGCCGAATACGGCGACGTCACCGGCGGTGTCATTTCGGTAGTAACCAAAGGCCCTGCCAGCGCCTACCACGGCTCTGTGGAGGTGGAAAATTCCCACGGCCTCGACCCGTACGGCTGGTTCCTGGGCACCGCCAACGTGAGTGGCCCGATTTTGAAAAAACGCAACGCCGACGGTACGGGCGAACGCACGATCATCGGCTTCCGCCTTTCCGGCCAGTACCTCAAACAAAAAGATGATGATCCGCCCGCATTGAACGTATACCGCGTGAAAGGCGCCGGCATCAATCTGGACAACCTCTACAGCACTGACCAAAGCATTGTCAATGCAGAACTGGCCAAACTCAACGACCCCCAAAACGTACTGGGGCGCCTGCAAGCCAACCCACTCTTCCTGCTCAATGGCGCGCCGACAGCCACCGCCGAAACGTTTACCCAGGATAGTATTGACGTGCTCGACAGCAACCCATTTGAAGGTCGTTCCGATCTGGACGTAACAGCTAAACTGGACTTCCGCCTGTCTGACAACATAGACCTAAGCATTACCGGGACGTATAAAGACGTGGAAAATCAATTCACGCCTACCCGTAATGTTGAGGCTGCTACCGGCCCTTGGCAAGTACTCAACAGCCACAACAACCCCACTACTTTCTCTAACCGCTATCGCGGTATTGCCCGTTTCCGGCACCGCCTGGGCAGCAGCGACGGCAGCGCTTCGGCCAGCCGGGTGTCTATTTCCAATGCCAGCTACACCCTGCAGTTCGGCTTCGAGCGCGGCCTCAGTGAAACGGCCGACCCGCGCCACCAGGACCGCCTGTTCGAGTACGGCTACATCGGTCGTTTTAACTACGATTATATTCCGACTACCGGCTTCAACGCTGCCGGCCAGTTCGTGCATGCCGACTATCTCGAATCGTTCACTGGTTTCGAACGCGGCGATGTGATCGCCAACCCGGGCCTGATGGCGTACAATGCCTTTGCTAACCAGGAAAATATCAACACCTTTCTGGCGCTGAATGGCCGGTTCACTACTTTGTACGTCGTT
>CAZVZH010000161.1:0-10674 GCA_964630705.1 uncultured Saprospiraceae bacterium
AGAAACCCTCTAACCAGAAACCCTCTAACCAGAAACCCTCTAACCAGAAACCTTTAATAACTTTGCCCAAATCGTTTTGCCATGTCACTGTTCGAATCCTACGACCTGTACAATGTTTTATTCCTCGATATCGAAACGGTTCCGGGAGTTTCTGAATATGAGGAGTTGCCAGAGGAACTTCAGGAACTCTGGGCCCTGAAGGCAAAAACGATCCTGCGCAAACAAGAAGACGAACTGGAATACGATGAAATTGCCGAGGCATTCCAAACCCGCGCCGGCATTTATGCCGAGTTTGGTAAAATTATCTGTATTTCAGTTGGTTTTTTGACCCGTCAGGCCGACAGCCCGGAGCCTTTACTCCGCCTGAAGTCGTTCTACAATCATTTGGAATCCAGTCTGCTGGAGGATTTTGCCGAATTGCTCCACAAACATTTTAATAACCCGGCAAAGTTCGCAGTTTGCGGGCACAACATCCGGGAGTTCGACGTACCCTACATTTGCCGGCGCTTGCTGATTAATCAATTGCCTTTTCCGCGTTTGCTCGACATCGCCGGCAGCAAGCCCTGGGAAACCAAACATCTGCTCGATACGCTGGAAATGTGGAAGTTCGGCGATTACAAAAACTACACCTCCCTGCGCTTGCTAGCCGCCATTTTTGGCTTCCCATCGCCGAAAGACGATATTTCAGGAGCGGATGTCGCCCAGGTTTATTGGGAGGAGCGCGACCTCGACAGGATTGCCGCCTACTGCGAAAAAGACGTGTTGGCCACCGTGCAACTTTATCTTAAAATGCGGCGCATGCCCATTTTACGGGAAGATCAGGTGGTCATTGTTCGATAAATCAAAACTATTGTGAAAAAACATTTGGTAGCACCCTCAGTGCTGGCAGCCGATTTTACCCGCCTGGCAGAAGAGATCGAAATGGTCAATCGGAGTGAAGCCGACTGGTTTCATTTGGACGTGATGGACGGACGATTTGTGCCCAACATCACTTTCGGGATGTTTATTATCGAAGCTATTCATCAGCTGGCCCAAAAACCGCTGGATGTGCATTTGATGATCCTCGAGCCGGAGAAATATATCGAAGCATTCCGGGCTGCCGGAGCCGCGGTGATCACCGTGCATTACGAAGCTTGCCCGCATTTACACCGAACGATTCATCAAATTAAAGAATCCGGCGCGCGCGCAGGTGTCGCGCTCAACCCGCATACCCCCGTGCAGTTGCTCGAAGATGTTATCGAAGACCTCGATCTGGTATGCCTGATGTCGGTCAACCCCGGATTTGGCGGGCAAAAATTTATTTATCAAACCTTGCCGAAACTGCGAAAACTCCGGCAACTAATCGATTCGGCCAATTCCTCCGCTTTGATCGAAGTCGACGGCGGCGTAGGCCTTCAAAACGCAGAGTCTATCCTGCAAGCCGGAGCCGACGTGCTGGTGGCGGGTAGTAGCGTTTTCAAAGCGCAAGACCCGCTGGCAACGATTTCAGCCCTCAAGGCGTTTAAGGCGGTGTTTGATTATTAGCGTATGAAAAAAGTTGACCGGCTTTTACTGACCAGTTTTGTGGGCCCGTTTGTGGTATCGTTCGGCATTGCCCTGTTTGTGTTGGTCATGCAGTTTCTTTGGCTCTACATCGACGAAATCGCCGGCAAAGGCGTGAGTGTTTTCATCCTGCTGGAGCTCATCGGCTACCTCTCCATTTCCACATTCCCCATGGCGCTGCCAATAGCCGTGCTAATCGCCTCGGTTATGGTGATGGGAAATTTGGCCGAGCGCTACGAACTGTCCAGCCTGAAATCGGCAGGCATATCCCTCTTGCGGATCATGCGTTCACTGATCGTAGTAGCGGCAGCCATCGGCTTTTTTTCATACATCTGCTCGGATTTTCTCATCCCGATGGCCAACCTGAAATTCAAATCCAGGCTGTACGATATCCGCAAGCAAAAGCCGGCGCTGACCCTGGAAGAAGGCATTTTTAATGAAGATTTCCGGCAGTTCGTGATTCGGATCGGCGGTAAAGCCCGCGACGGCGAAACCATCACCGACGTACTGATCGAAGACCAAACCAACTCCGGCCGGCTCAAATTCAACCAAATTCTGGCCGACAGCGGGCAAATGTTCACCACCCGCGACAAACGCTATTTTGTCATGAACCTGTTCCATGGCGCACAATACCAGGAACCTAGTCCGCAAGGCGCAACAGAAGGACAACGCTATCCCTTCGTGCGCACCAATTTTGAATCCTGGTCGAAAGTATGGGACCTGGGTGAGTTCGAAATGAACCGAACCGACGAAGACCGTTTCAAGAGCCAGCGCTCCATGCTCAGCATGAACCAGTTGCGGAAAAACGTAGATTCGCTTTACCGGGAAGTGCAGGAAACCCGCGATGGCGTCGCCGACGACCTGGCTGCCAACCTGATCCGGCTGGCCAAACAACTGGAAACGGATTCGCTGGCCGCCAACCGGGCGCGTCAGGCTACAGCCGACTCCCTGGCCCGGACAAAGCTGCCGGTTCAGCAAAAGCCGATTGGCATCCCCATCCCGGCCACCCGCCCCGCTCCAGTTGTCAAGGGGCCCGATTTACCCCAACAAGTGTTGAAAAAACCGCTGCGCGAGTATGCCTCCCTCGAGGAAACATTCCCCGATAGCATGCGCGCGCCATTGTTAAAAAATGCCCTGATCCAGTCGCGGAGCAATCAGGTCATGCTGGAGCGCCGTATCGCGCAGATCGATAGCCGCCGCAAAGAAGCCATCAAAACCGGTTATGAACTGTACACCAAATACAGTTTCGCCCTGGTCTGTTTTATCTTTCTGTTTATCGGCGCGCCCATGGGGGCGATTATCCGGAAAGGCGGTTTCGGTTACCCAATCCTGGTGTCGATCATTTTTTTCGTCACCTTTATTATGCTCACCATTATGTGCCGGAAACTGGCCGAAGCTTATGTGCTGAGCGCCTTTTGGGCCGCCATGGCGCCCAGTGTCGCGCTGGTGCCCATCGGTTTTTTCCTGACGCGCAGGGCGCTCAATGACGCCCAAATGTTCAGCACCGACCGGCTCGATCGCTGGCTGCACCGCTTGCGCCGGCGTACGGCAAACAACAACGAATCGGCATGAAGTCTGCTTTTTGGTCGAATCCCTGGTTTGTGCTGCCCACCATTTTACTGCTGAATGCTGGACTCTTGCTCGCACTGCTCCTCCCGCATGGCTACGAAATCCTGTACCTCAACCCCTGGCGC
Organism: uncultured Saprospiraceae bacterium; assembly: GCA_964630705.1. Lineage (GTDB taxonomy): Bacteria > Bacteroidota > Bacteroidia > Chitinophagales > Saprospiraceae > M3007. The sequence goes on from CAZVZH010000161.1 coordinate 3,237, forward strand.
ACCGAACCCTGGAACCGTTTGTTTCGATGGGCGACCCAACTGGGCGAGCCGCTTGCTTTTGTTTTTTTCGGACTGCTTTCGGCTCTGTGGCGCTTCCGGTTTGCAGCGCTGATCGCCTTGGCAGGGCTGATCCTGCCACCGCTTTCCTACGTTTTAAAAGACAACATCGGCACCGACCGGCCAATCACACATTTTAACCATACCGGCCTGCGCGACGCCGTGGTCACCGTGCCGGAAGTTGAATTGAACGGCGGGCAAACGAGTTTTCCTTCGGGACATACCACTGCGGCATTTTGCATGTATGGCCTGATGGCGCTGATGTCGCGGAAACGCTGGCCCGCGCTCGGACTTTTTTGGTTCGGACTGGCATTTTTTGTTGCGTTTTCCAGGGTTTTTCTGGTCCAGCATTTCCTCATCGATGTGCTCGGCGGCGCGGCGCTCGGTTTGTTCCTCAGCCTGCTGGTTTGGGAAATCAATGTGCGTTACCTGGAAAAATGGCCAGTCCTGAGCCGGGGTTTACTGCCCGCCGCCCGAAATACGGCCTAGTTCCTGCTGGCAATAACGGAGCATCGACTCCTGTTCGGCCGGATGAAAAGCCTGCCAGGCCCCGTGTTTCCGAAACCAGGTTGCCTGCCGCTTGGCATAGTTCCGGCTGTGCTGTTTGATTTTTTCCACCACTTCTTCGCGGCGGGCATCGCCTTCGAAATACGGCCACCATTCTTCGTAGCCAACCGTGCGCAGCGCCGGCACGTGTTTGTACGGATACAACTGCCGCGCCTCTTGTTCCAGTCCGGCTTCGAGCATCGAATCGACACGGGCATCGATTCGGGTGTAAAGTTCCTGGCGCGGCCATTCCAGCAACATAAAAACCGGCGTGAACGGGCGCCGCGGTTTCGGCCGGGACAGGTAGGCAGAGTAGGGCTGGCCGGAAGCCAGGCAAACCTCCAGGGCCCGCCGGAGCCGGGCAGGATTTTGCTGATCGACGCGTTGGAAATACGCCGGGTCGAGTGCGCTCAACTGCAGTTGCAGCCACTCCAGCCCACCGGCTTTTTCGCCTGCCGCTACCTGCATTTTCACCTCCTGGGATACCGCCGGAAATTGATCCAGGCCGGCAGAAACCGCCTGCAGGAAAAGTCCGGAACCGCCCACTAAAACCGCGCTGTCAACCCGCTCGTACAATGTTTCCAAAATCGCCAGGGCATCCCGTTCAAAATCGCCGACGCTGTAGTGGTCGGTTATGCTGAGCGAGTCGATAAAATGATGCCGCACGGCGGCCAGTTCCTCCGGGCTTGGCTTGGCCGTGCCGATGCGCATTTCCCGGTAAAACTGCCGGCTGTCGGCCGACAGAATTTCCGTTTTGAAATATTCCGCCAGCCGCAGCGCCGCAGCGGTTTTTCCGCTGGCGGTGGCGCCGCCGATGATGAAAAGTGTTTTGCTGGGTTTCGGCATGCTGTGTCCTTTTCGATAGCTGCAAAGGTAGCCGGCGAAAACCGCGGACAGGCAGAATTTTAGCGTACGACCTCTATTTTTGCCCCATGAAATTCAATCTTCGCCGGCAAAGCAGCGGAAAACTATACCCCTACATCGAAATCCTGGCCCATTTGATGCTGCGCGGTTTTTTCAGAAAAATTCACGTGGGCAACCGAAAGGGCGTGCCCGGCGACCAGCCCGTCCTCCTCGCAGCCAACCACCCGACAGCCTTTGTCGACCCTTGTGTGTTGGGCCCCATGCTCGACCCCCCGCTGTACAACATGACCCGGGGCGATATTTTTAAAAAACCGCTCTTCCGAAAATTGATGGAAAGCCTCAACATGTTTCCGGTCTTCCGGCTGCGCGATGGCTACAACGGGCGCCATCGCAACGACGGCGTGTTCGAATTTTGCGAACAACAACTGGCGCTCCTCCGCGCCGTTACCATCTACGTCGAAGGCGAACACCACCTGGAAAAACGGGTGCGGCCGGTGAAGAAAGGCATCGTCTATATCGCTTTCGACACGTTTGAAAAACACCGCCTGGACGCGCTGCAAATTATCCCCGCCGGTTGCAACTATGTTTGGGGCGACCGCCCACGCGACGAGGTGATGCTTCAAATCGGACGCCCGATTTTTGTCCGGGATTATTGGGAACGTTATCTCGACGACCCGCAAGCCGCCACGGAAGCGCTGCGCGCAGCTGTCGAATCGGGCCTGAAGGAGGTTTGTTTTCACCTGGAGGATAGCGCCGACAGCCTGTTTTTGGAACAACTGCTGACCATTAGCCGGAGCCAATTCCCCCAGCCGGCCATTCCGATCGTCGTGTTCAATGAGCGGCGTTTTGTCCGGGAAAAAAATATCTGCGATGGGGTAAATCTAATGGCGCCGGCCGTAAAGTCGGCCCTGGCCCGGCGCTGCGCCGCTTATTTTGAAAGGCTTGCGCATGCAGGTCTGACCGACCTGGGCTTGGCGCTGCCCAAACAGGGCAGTTGGTTTCGCCTGCTGCTGTTTGCAGCGGGTTTTTTGCCCTATCTGATCGGGCGAATCAGCAGTCTCCCCCTCATCGCCTTCGCAAAATGGGTAACGGAAAAAACGGTCAAAAAACGGGAGTTTTTCTCCAGCGTATGGATGGGCGCTGGTTTTTTCGGCGGCATCGTGTATTACCTGGTTTGGATGACCGGTACCCTGATTGCCGGCAACCCCTGGTGGATTGCGCTGGCCCTGGCTTTACCAGCGCTGGGCTGGTTTTCCATGTTTTACCGGGAAAGCTGGGCTTATTGGTTGGCTGCCCGAAAGGCGGCGGGGCATCCGGCGCGGGAAGCCTTGCTGCAAACCCGTCAAAAACTAATTGCCGACATCTTCGAGCAAGACGAAGCCCGGTTCGAAGGGGTCCAGGTTCGAATGTAGCGCATCAAAAAAGCGCTCGCCGTATTTCAGGAAATAGGGGATAAAATTGTCGGTCCGCTCCTGCAGGCTGTTCCCAGGGAAGAGTTTGTCTTTCAAATTGCGCAGCTGGTTGATGCTCACCTCGTGTTTTTGTTTTTCAGCGCGTACCAGCCGGCTTTCCCATTGCTGAAAATGGGCGCTCATTTTGGCGGCATCTGCGCGCACGGCTGTTTCCAACGTTGGGTCGATGGCCTGGGCTTTGAGCGCCACTCGATCGTAAATAGATTGTAAATCAGCCAGATCAGCGGCAAGATTGACCTCCGCATCTGCCTGCGTTTCAACATAAGCGCGGATCAAACTGTCGATGTCGTCGAAATACCGGCTGGCAGAAAAACCGAACTTCAGCGAGCGCTTGATCGAATCTTTGTCGAACCAAAGCACCGAATTGCGCCGGATCAAAACCGGGTAGGGCACACCGAAATGATCAAACAACGGCAGCCGCTCCAGCCAGTAAGCCAGCTCGCCACCCCCGCCGACATAGGCCAGATTGGGCAGGATCATTTCCTGGTACAACGGCCGCAACACAACATTGGGGCTAAAGCGCTCCGGATGCGCCTCCAACGCCTTCAGCATTTCCGCCGGCGTAAACTTAATGTCCGAGTGGATCACCTGATAATGCCCGGCTTCGAAAACAATACGCTCGCGTTTGCCCGGGCTCAGGTAAAACAAGTTGATCTCCCGGGGCGCAGCCTGGGCTTTGTAACCCTGGGCATTCAATTTTTCAATCGTTTCGTTGACCAGCATACTGGCGGTCTGGCGCTCCAGCTCGTCTTGCATGACCGGTATGAACTTTCGCTTCAGCCTCGGATGACTCATGTTAAAAACCACCAGCCCGAACCGCCCCAGAAAAGCGTGCAACAGCGCCTGTGTCGCTTCCGCAAAAGTAGAAGCCTGGGCATAACTCGTTCGGACGCGCCGGAGCAGTTCGGCGGCATGTTCCGAGTTGCCCAATATCGGTTCGAGCGCTTCGAGTACCGGAGCTAGCGTGGCGGCCGGCATCATCCCAACCGGGCCTTCGAGTCCGGGCTCCCAGCGCAACACTTTGTTGAACAGTCGTATATGGTTGAGCTCGTCCAGGTCGTGGTCTTCGCTGCCCAGCACAAACACGGGGACGATCTTGTTCCCGGTTTCGGCCTGAACCTGCTCTGCCAACCGGATGGTGCTGATGGCCTTGTACACAAAATACAACGGACCGAGCAGCAAGCAGGGTTGGTGGGCCGTGGCGACGGTAAAGGTACGGGCATCGGTCAGCGCTTCAATCTGTTGGCGGGCCAGTTCGGCATCGGGCAGCGGGGCGTATTGCTCCTGTAACACTTCTGCCAGCAAAGCCCGGTCGACCGGATAATTTTGGCGCGCCTCGATGGCCGCAGCAAAGCTTTTTAGCTCGGGCGTATGCCGGTAGAACGGCCGCAAATCTGCCGAATGGGTAGCGTAGGCGACATCGGTTTTGGCGAGGTGGGCAATTTCTGAAAAAGGAATCAACGTTTTGTACATGGCAGTACGGGCTAGGGCGGTGTAGTGTTAAAAGCGTTCGTGTAACAAGTTTCCCGGTAGATGGTTGCCCTACATTTTTTTAGAAAATTAAATTTGGGGACTGGAATCAACGGGCTTTTGCCGACCTTTGCGCGGCCGAAAAAAATCGGCGTTCCAGTTTTTTAAATCGCAAAGATCGCGCGCAGCCCGCGGGCCGAAAAATTCCAGCATCCATGTCCGAGAAGATCATCTTTTCCATGTCGGGGGTATCCAAAACCTTCCCGCCCAGCAAGCAAGTACTGAAAAATATCTGGCTTTCTTTTTTCTACGGCGCCAAAATTGGCGTCCTGGGTTTGAACGGTTCGGGTAAATCCACCTTGCTCAAAATCATCGCCGGACTCGACCAAAACTACGAAGGCAAGATCGAGTTCGAAAAACAATTTAAAATCGGCTACCTCGCCCAGGAACCCGATCTCGACGAAAACAAAACCGTGCGGCAAATCGTGGAAGAGGCCGTTCAACACATCACCAGCCTCCTCCAGGAAAACGAAGCCATTGGCGAAAAACTCGGCGTCGTGACCGACGACGAGGAAATGATGCAACTCATCGAACGCCAGGGCGAAGTGCTGGAACAAATCGAACACCTGGGCGGCTGGGAACTCGACCACCGCATCAACCTGTTCACCGATGCCCTGCGTTGCCCGCCCGACGACACGCTCATCAAGGTGTGCTCGGGCGGCGAACGCCGCCGCACCGCCCTGGCCCGCCTCCTGCTCAGCCAGCCCGATATCCTGCTGCTCGACGAACCGACCAACCACCTCGACGCCGAATCGGTCGGCTGGCTGGAACAATACCTCCAGAACTTCCCCGGCACCGTCATCGCCGTCACGCACGACCGCTACTTCCTCGACAACGTCGCTGGCTGGATTCTCGAACTCGACCGCGGCGAAGGCATTCCCTGGCAAGGCAACTACTCCTCCTGGCTCGAGCAAAAAGCCAAGCGCCTCGAACAGGAAGAACGCGGCGAGGAAAAACGCCGCAAAACCCTCGAACGCGAACTCGAATGGGTGCGCATGGCGCCCAAAGCCCGCCAAAGCAAAGGCAAAGCCCGCTTGAACGCCTATGAAAAAATGGCCGGTGAAGCTGCCCGGGAAAAAGAAGCCAAACTGGAAATCTGGATCCCCAACGGCCAACGCCTGGGCGACAAGGTGATCCAGGTCAGCCAACTCCGCAAATCCTTCGGCGACCGGGTGCTGTTCGACAACCTCAACTTTGAAATTCCCAAAAACGCCATCGTCGGCATCATCGGCCCGAACGGGGTCGGCAAATCCACCTTGTTTAAAATTCTGATCGGCAAGGAACAACCCGACGCCGGAACAGTGACCATCGGCGATACCGTCAAAATGAGCTACGTCGATCAGAGCCACGAAGCCCTGCAACCCGACAAAACGATTTATGAAATTATCTCCGGCGGCAACGAAATACTCGCCGTGGGCAACGCCTCGGTGAACGCCCGGGCTTACATCTCCCGTTTCAATTTCACCGGCGCCGATCAGCAAAAAAAACTGGGTGTGTGCTCGGGCGGCGAACGCAACCGCGTGCACCTGGCCATGACCCTCAAAGACGGCGGCAACGTACTCTTGCTCGACGAGCCGACCAACGACATCGATGTCAACACCTTGCGCGCCCTGGAAGACGCCCTGGACGATTTTGCCGGCTGTGTGTTGCTCATCAGCCACGACCGCTGGTTTATCGACCGGCTGGCCACGCACATTCTGGCTTTTGAAGACGATGCGGAAGTCGTCTTTTTCGAAGGGAACTTCACCGACTACGAAGCCGCTAAAAAAGCCCGCTTGGGCGACATTACACCGCACCGGCCCCGGGTGAAGCACATTTTGAAATAAGCCCCCGGTTATCGGATTTTTATTTCCGTTTCAGCAAACACAACGACATCCCCGGCGCGCAGCTTCCGGCGCTTCCGGTATTCCACTGCGCCGTTTACCTGGGCTTCGCCGGCGCTGATACGCAGGTTGGCTTCGCCGCCGGTGCCAGTCAAATGCAATACTTTGAGCAAGTCGTTGAGCTGAATGAAGTCGCTGCCCTTGAGTTCGAATTCCATTCGGCAAAGATGCGCGTTCCTTAGTTCAGCGCGCTGTGGTGGGCGCCGGTTTTTTCCCGGTACATCCGGTCCAATTCGTCTTCATAAAAGAAACGCTCGCCAAAAGCCGGCTTGAGCTCGTTCAGCCAGGTGGCCGATTCGTCGTATTCGGCGAAAAACGGGCGGGCGACCCAGTCGGGATTGCGGCCTTGAAGAAAGCGCAAACTGAGCACTTTTTTGTCGCCGATTTGGCTCACGCCCAAAATTTGAACTTTACCCGGAGTGGCCGACATGCTGGGCCCGCGCACCGTACGGCACAGGCCACTCACTTGTTGGTAGGCCTTGCGGAATATTTCCCAAGAGCGCACCAGCGGCACGTCGAAGTAGTGTTTGGCGCCAGTATCGCGCGCAACGAACAGGTAGTAGGGAATACAATTTTGGTTGACTTGCTCGCGCCACATTTCGGCCCAGGTGTCCGCATCGTCGTTGATATGGCGCAAAAGCGGCGATTGGGTTCTGATTTGCACGCCCGAGCCGCGCAAGCGCCGGATGGCCGCCTGAACCGTTGGCGTTTGCAACTCCCGGGGATGGTTGAAATGGGCCATGAAAGCGAGGTTGATGCCGCTTTTGACCGTGCGTTCGAAAAGACCCAGAAACTGGTCGGCTTCAGGGTCGTCGGTAAATTTATACGGCCAAAAAGCCAGCGACTTCGTCCCGATCCGGATGGATTGAATATTGGTGTTGTTCGGCTCCAAAAAAGGCGCGATGTACTGCTCGAACACCTTAAACTTCATAATCATCGGGTCGCCGCCGGTGAACAAAATGTCGGTGACTTCCTGGTGCTGCTCGAGGTATTTAATCAGAAGTTCGGTCTCGCGCATGGCAAATTTGATCTCGTTCATGCCGACAAACTGCGCGACAGCGTCGGCACGCTGCAAGATCGTCTGGC
>CAZVZH010000162.1:0-4198 GCA_964630705.1 uncultured Saprospiraceae bacterium
GTTGAAACAGCCGCTGAAAAAAAATGCTGAGCTGCGCATTTCCGGTCGGACACGAGAACGAATAGTCGCCCCGCCAACCGGCGCCGTACCGGCCGGCCGTTTTTCCCCGGCGTTCGAATTCCAGTAAAAATGCCTCGGCCGAGCGGTAACACTGGTCCAAAATTTTCGGCTCGTCCAACATCAGGGCACTTTCTAAAAATCCGTGCAATGCATAGGCAATGGTGTGGGTAAATGCCTGCGGCCCCGCTTCCAGGCCCCAATGGCGCAGGGTTCCATCGGCCTGGAAATACTGCGCGTACAAACGAAGCGCCTCCCGCATCGGCGGGCGGACCTCCGGGCGCCCGAGGAATTCCCCCGCCTGCAACGCCGCCCAAACCGCATAACTGTAATACGCCGGAACAAATCCCGGGACGTACGCCGCCTGCCTCCATGCGCCGTCCGGCTCCTGCAGGGTGAGCAGCCAACCGAGCGCTTTTTGGGCGCTTTGAATTCCCCGAATCTTATCCTCCTCAGCCAAAATTTTCTCAACTGGAATGCACAAGCCAAACAAAATCATAGCGGTATTGAATGCGCTTGGGCGATTGCTTCCAACCAGGCCGCCTGGGAATGCGCCACAGGGCAACTGTTGCTCAATCAGCCATTTGTAGCAGGCGCCGACGGTTTTCAGCAGCGCCGGATCATTGCGCTTTTCGGCATAAAACAGCAGGGTAGGGAGGAGGTAGCCGGTCGTTTCCGGGTAGGCGGCCGTCCAGCCCCACAACGGCGAATAACTGTGCGCCGAACCCCGGCCGCCGGTTGCGGCGATGCTCCGCCGCAGCCAGGCGAGCGCGGCGTCGATGCGTTCGGGGGCGTCGGGCGGAAGTGAAGTCATGTCGTTTGATTGGTTTGCTTGAAGTGTAACCTCTGCCCAGACACACCGGGACTTGTTCTTTTAAAGACAAGATTTACAGGATTCTTAGGATTTAGAAGCTGTTCCGGCTTCTAAATCCTACAAATCCTTTAAATCCTGGGAATCCTGTCATAATCCTCTTGGTCGGCGACCACTTGGAGTCCGTTTTTTCAAAATCTGGTCGGACACGATTTCAGGTTTAAAAGGCTAAAGTCCAGCTAAGAATCCTGTTGATCTTGAAAATCCTGTCCAAAATGCTCTAATTCTGGCTGATCGTTCCCCAGCCACATTCTGTAATTTTGCCCAGGGTCTGTCAGCACACCTGAATTATATGAAAAAAACCTTCCTTTGGGCCTGCCTTTTTTTCGCAGCTTCCCTCCAGGCGCAAATCTGGAACGGAACAGATACGCTCTACGGCAACGAGTGGATCGATTTTTCCAAAACCTATTTTAAAATCAGCCTGGCCGACGATGGCCTGTACCGGATTCCGTACCAAACCCTGGCTGCCGCGGGCTTCCCGTTGGCTACGGTACCGGCCAGCCACATCCGGCTGTACCGTTACGGCCAACAAGAGCCGCTGTTTGTCAGCACCGACGGCCTGCTTCAAGTCCAGGACTACCTGGAATTCTACGGCGAGCGCAACCGCGATGCCCTCGACCGGCACCTGTTTGCCAAGCCCGACACCGAAAACCTGAACCCCTGGTACAGCCTGTTCAACGATACCAGCGCATATTACCTGAGCTGGGACGACAGCGGCCAAGCCCTGCGCTATATCCCAACTCCGAACGACCTCGGCAACCCGCCGCCTGTGGAGCCGTTTTGCTGGTCGGAAGTGGGTTACTACTACACCAACGCCCGTTTCAAACGCCAGATCGGCAGCGAAATCATGTATTCCTGGTTCGATGGAGAGGGCTTTGCCACGTACCCGGCCAGCGATTTTTCCGTGAACCTCACGCCCCGCAAATTTTCCGCCGCCGGGCCGGATGCGCGCCTGACCGTTCGGTACGCCTGCGGCTTGGGCAGCCACCAGCAAGCCCTGAGTTTTAACGGCGAACAACTCGTGGAAAACCAGTTTTCCGGCTGGCAACTCATTCAACACCAGCTGCCCATACCGGCCGCCAAACTGCTGGCGAACAATGCCGTGCGCCTGCAATCTACCCTGAACGCGAACGACCGCAACGCTATCTCCGGCATTTTCCTTCGCTACCCGCGCCTTTTTGATTTTGAAAACGCCAATGCTGCGACGTTTGAACTGGACGGCGCCGGCCAACCGCAATACCTGGAAATTCAAACCTTCAACGCCGTCGGCGGCATCCCGGTACTGTACGACCTGACAAACGAACTGCGCCTGGAAACCATCCTGCAAAACGGCCTGGTCAAAGCGGTCCTGCCCGCCGCCACCGGCGTCCGCCATATTGTAGTCGCAAACCCGGCTTCCGGCATTCGCCAGGTGCAAAACCTCCAGCCAATCCAGTTTCGCAACTACCGCAACCTCAACGCCAACTACATCATTTTGTCGAATGCCGCTCTGTTTGCCGATCCGGAAAACAACGGCGCCGACCAGGTGGCGGCCTACGCCGACTACCGGCGCAGCGCGGCCGGCGGCGGGTTTCAGGTGGCCGTGGTCGAGGTCAACGAACTCTACGAACAATTCGGCTACGGCATCCGCTACCACCCGCTGGCCCTGCGCAATTTTGTGCAATGGGCGCACAAAAGCTGGCCCGACCCGCGCTACCTGCTGATTATCGGCAAGGGATTGGACTACGACCGGTTTCGCAGCCCCAACACCCAATCCCAGCTGGTTGACTCCCTGTTTTTTGTGCCGACCTATGGCAGCCCGGGCGCCGACCAACTGCTGGTCATGCAGGAGAAAAAACTTTCCCCGCCGCTATTTCCCGTAGGCCGCCTGGCGGTCACCCAGCCGTCGCAAATACGGGCATACCTCGACAAAGTGATCGAGCACGAAGCCCTGCGCGAGAGCGCGCCGCAAACCCTGGCGGGAAAAGCCTGGATGAAACGCATCATCCACAACAGCGGCGGCCTGGCTGGGGAAGCGGCAGCCATCCGGGCTTACACCCAAAGCATGGCCGACGAGTTGGCTGGCAACCGCATCGGCGCCGATATCCATAATTTTTACAAAACCTCCAACGACCCCATTCAGCTGTCGAGCTACGAACAAATGCTCGAATTGCTCGACGGCGGCGCCTCCATTTGGATGATCTTCGGGCACTCCTCGTCCAGCGCAGTCGACTTCGACATCGGCACGCCTTCGGTGTACAACAACCAGGGCCGCTATCCGCTGATGATGATCATGGGTTGTTTTTCCGGCTTGTGTTCGGCGCCGCAGCAGGGTATCGGCGAGCAGTTTTTGCTGGCGCCCTCGCGGGGGGCGATCGCCTATTTCGCTTCGGTAAATTTCAGTTTTGCCGACGCCTTGCATGAGTTTGGAAAAACCTACTATGCCCGCCTGGGCGGCGCAGATTATGGGGCGCCGATCGGCGATGCGCTCGCAAACACGATCGCTCAGCTGAGTACGACCGGCTACCCGGCCCAGATAGCCCTGTTGCACCAAAACCTGCTTCAAGGCGACCCTGCCGTCCGCCTGCATTTTTACCCGGGCCCCGACTACCTTGTCGACCCCCAAAGCCTGCGTTTCGACCCCAACCCGGTCAGCCTGGAGCAGCCCGCTGTTCAGCTCCGCTTCGATGTGGTCAACCTGGGAGAAAATACCGGCAGCGCGCTCGACTTTTCGATCGAACAACAACGTCCCGACCTTCAGCTCCTGCCCCGCCTGACCGATACGGTGGCTGCCCCGCCTTTCCGGAAAACGCTGGAATACGCCTTGCCCACGGCCGGCAGCCAGCTGGGCTTCAACCGCTTTTTTATTCGCCTCGACCCCGACGACCGGGTGGCCGAACAACCTTTCGCCGCCGAGCAGAACAACAATCTGCTCGACCCGAACGGACAGCCGGGGCTGCCGCTCTATTTTTTTGCCGAAGATGTGGCGCCGGTTTTTCCTGAAAACTACGGCATCGCGCGGAGCGGGCCAGTGCAGCTCTGGGCTTCTACCCTGAACAGCCGTGCAGCCGCGCAGCGGTACTTGCTGGAACTGGATACCCTGGAAACGTTTGACAGCCCGTTTAAAATGGCTGCAGAGCGCCTGCAAACCGGCGGGCTGCTCCGCTGGCAACCGGCTGTGAACTGGCAGGACAGCACGGTGTACTACTGGCGCGTCGCCCGCGATAGCCTGGTCAACGGCGCTTTGCTCTGGCGCCAACGCTCGTTCATTTACCTGCCCGGCAGCGCGCC
>CAZVZH010000162.1:4298-10658 GCA_964630705.1 uncultured Saprospiraceae bacterium
TGCCCAACCCACCCAACAGCGCATACAACAGTCATCCGACCAAAACCAAGGCCTTGTTTTCGTTCAACACCCGCGATTCGCTGGAGCGGTTGGCTATGATGGATTTTATTGAAAATGTCATCCCCGACAACTATATCGTCGGTTTGCTGGCCCTGCACCCCTGGAACGACACCCTGGGCTATGCGCCCCGGCGTTGGGCTGCCGACTCGCTCAGCTTTGGAAAAAACCTGTTTCAAGTGCTGGAAAACCAGGGCGCCCGGCAGGTGCGGTCGCTGGTCGATTACAGTTCGGGGCCGCACCCGTATGGGTTTATTTTTCAAAAAAACAATCCCGCGTTCGGCGCGGTGGACACCCTGGTGTACCACATCGATTCGGTGTTGAATTTGCGCCGGAGTTTTAACACCAAATGGTCGGTCGGGCAATTTGAAAGTCCGCCGATAGGTCCGGTGAAAGGCTGGCAACAGCTGAGCTGGCAGCCCGGCGCCTTCGACGACGCATCCGATACCGTTCGCCTTTCGGTGCTGGGGCTTAGGGAGGGTTTGGGCGACACCTTGTTGTTGCAACTCAACGGGCCCGGCACAACCGATTTGTCCGGCATTTCCGCCCAGGAGTTCCCCCAGCTTCGTCTGCGCTACGAAACCGGCGATACCTTGCTGCGGACGGCGACAAGCCCGCAATTTTTGCGGGTGGCTTACGAGCCGGTTCCAGAGGGCGGGCTCGACCCCGGCGCTTTGTTCAGTTTTTACCAGGACACCTTGCAGCAGGGAGAGCCGGGGCGTTTGAAACTGGCCTTTACCAATATTTCAGAAAGCGGATTCGACAGTTTACTGGTGCGTTTCCGGGTGGAAAATTCAACCAACGTCGGGCTGGATTATTTCCGCCGGTTCCGGCCTTTGCCCTCGGGAGACAGCCTGCACCTGGAGTTTCCCCTGGAAACCCGACTCTTGCAAGGCGCCCAGCGGCTGCTGGTAGAGGTGAATCCTGCGGCCGATCAGCCCGAGCGCTACCATTTTAACAACACCAGCTTGCTTGATTTTTTTGTCGCCCGGGACATCCGCAATCCTTTGCTCGAGGTGACCTTCGACGGACTGCATTTGCTCGATGGCGACCTGGTGTCGCCCAAGCCGGTAGTGGTGCTCTCGTTGAAAGACGAAAACCCATTTCTCGCTCTCAGCGACAGCGCAACCTTCAGCCTGCGGCTAACCCAGCCCGACGGTTCCCTGCGGCAGATTAGCCTGGCCGACCCTGCGGTCTTGTTTTTTCCGGCCGACCCGGGCGGTTTGCCAGGTAAAAATCGCGCGCGGCTGGAGTGGCGTCCCGAGTTTTTGCAGGATGGTTTGTACCGCCTGGAGGTGAACGGCCGCGACGCTTCGGGCAATGCTTCGGGCAAGCTGGACTACGTGGTGCATTTTCAGGTGATCAACCGCTCGTCGATTTCGAACCTGTTGAACTATCCGAATCCCTTTTCTACGTCTACCTGTTTTGTGTACACCCTGACGGGCGCGGAAACGCCGGCGCATTTCCGGCTGCAAATCATGACCGTCGGCGGCCGGGTGGTGCGGGAGGTGACGGAGTCGGAGTTTGGACCTTTGCGCGCCGGCACCCACCGCAGCGCATTCTGCTGGGACGGCCGCGACCAATACGGCGATCCGCTGGCCAATGGCGTGTATTTGTACCGGGTGTTGGCCCGGAAGTCTGATGGTTCCGACTTTGAGTTTTTTGAGCAACAAGCTGTGGATGGTTTGTTTCAGGGCGGCTGGGGCAAAATGGTGCTGCTGCGCTAGGGGAGGGTAGCCATGAACACCGAGCGCGCATACCGGCGGGGCGTCCGGCATTCCTTTGGGGGTATGCTGGCGGTTTCTGTCCTGCAATTTTTTCAGATGTTGGTATTTGCCCGTTGGGCGGGTCCGGCAGCTGTTGGCGATTATGCGCTGGCAGCGGCGGTGATGGGTTTTGTGGCTCCATTGGCGGAAGCGGGGATCAGTCAGGCGGTCGTGCAACACCGGGAGGTTCAGCCTGGGCAGTTAGCCACTTTGGCGCTGGTGGGTTTTGTCCTCGGCGCTGGCCTGCTTGTAGTTTTGTATTTTTTAGGCGGGCCTTTGGGCGCCTGGTACGGCCGGTCGGAATTGGCGGGACTCTTGCCCTTGATGGCCTTGCCTTTGTTGTTTACACCGTTTTCCGCTGCCCAGGGTGGGTTGTTTTTGCGGGACTTCCGGTTCGATTTAGCCGTAAAAATCGAAGTAGGCGCTTCTTTGCTCGGCTTTGTCCTCTTGTTCATTTTTTTAGCAGCCGGCTACGGGGTATTTGCCATGGCCTGGAGTTTCGTGGGGCGCAATACGGGGTCGGCGCTGGCTTGCTGGTGGCTGGCGCGCAAGGCCTATCCGGTGGATTGGCGGCATCCCGCCCGGTGGCGTTCGGTGTGGCCGATGTTGCGTTTTGGCGGCTTGGATTTGTCGGCGCGTTGGGCAGACTACCTGGCCAATTACCTGGACAAACTGATTGTCGGGAAATGGCTCGGCGCGGAGGCGCTGGGGTTTTACCAATTGGCTTTCAGTTTGTTGGTGTTGCCGACGGCGCGTTTGGGCTATGCTTTGACCCGCGTGAGCTACCCCGTCTTTTCGCGTTTGCGCCATGCGCCGAGGGCCTTGCAGGCGTTTTTTCAGCGCAATGCTTTGGACCTGTTGCTGCTGCTATTTCCGGTTTACCTGGCCCTGGGTTTGTTTGCCGAAGCGTTGATCGGGGTGATGTATGGCGCCCGGTGGCTGGCGGCGGTACCCTTGGTGCAAGCCTTTGCGGTGGCGGGATTCGTGCGCAGTATGAGCGGGGTGTTTCCGCAGTTGGCCAAGGGTATTGGCCGGCCGGATTTGCTCACCGTTTGGCTGGGCTTGTGGGCGGTAGGGGCGGCGGTGTTTTTGATTGTTTTTCTTTGGATCGAACCTACGGCGGCGGCGGCGGCCTGGAGCCGGGTAGCGGCCAAATTTATCCTGGAAATTCCGCTGCTGTTTTTGCTGGCCCGCTGGTGCGGCGTCGATTTTGGGTTGGTATTTCGCACGGGCGCCGGGCTGGCGCTGGCTTGTATGGGCCTGGCATTGGCCGTCATTTTAGCGGACTGGGCAGTGGCGCCTTTTGACTGGGGATTCTGTGTTAAAATTTTGGTTTGGCTGGCCGGTTTGGCGGTAATGGCCGTTTTTAGCCCCTGGAATAAGGCGCTGCGCCGTTTGTTTCGAACCATCGCCCAAAGCCGTTTCATTCAATTGAAGGCGTAAAAAATGATCCACCGCTCGTCGAATTTAAATCCCCGTGCAGCGCCGGCAACCTTTCTTGCACCTCAGCTCCAGCTAACGTTTGCAACCCCAGGCGCCCCACCCAGCTCTTTCTCCGGGTTTAACATTCATCCAACGACGCACAACCAGCAACCAGAAACTTTCAAACCAGCAACACTTAACCCACATGATGAAAATTCTCCTGCCCTGTCTCAGTCTTTTTCTGCTTTTAAACCTTTCGTTACAAGCCCAATCGCCCAGCCGTACAACCATTAAAGGCATTATTCAGGATAGTACTGAAGCGGAAATCGGTTTTGCCACGGTCATGCTGCTCAACCCGGTAGACACCACGCTGGTCAATTTTACCCGCAGCGACGAGCACGGCGCCTTCTCGTTCAAAAACGTGCGCAACCAGGCGTACCTCCTTAAAATTTCCTACATCGGTTACATTCCCTTCCAGTTGCATCTCGAGCCCTCCGATTCGGAAGATACCGACCTGGGCCGCATCAATATCAAACCCATCAACGAGCAGCTGATGGAGGTGGTGATCCGCACCGCCAAAGCCCCCTTGCGCATCCGGGGCGATACGATCGAGTACGATGCCACTACGTTCAAAGTGCCGCCCGGCTCCACGGTGGAAGACCTGTTGCGCCGGCTTCCGGGCATCGAGGTCGACGCCGACGGCAACATCAAAGCGCAAGGGCAGGATGTGCGCCGGGTATATGTCGATGGCAAAACCTTTTTCGGCGACGACCCGAAAAGCGCCACCAAAAACCTCGGCGCCGAAACCATCTCCCGCGTGCAGGTATACGACGGCAAATCCGAACAAGCGCAGATTACCGGCATCGACGACGGGAAAAAAGAAAAAACCATGAACCTGGAGCTGAAAGACGAATATAAACAGGGCTCATTCGGCAAACTGACGGCCGCAGCCGGCACTTTCGACCGCTGGGCCTTGCGCGGCAATTACAACCGCTTCAACTCCAACCAGCAACTGTCGTTTATCGGTTTTGCCAACAACATCAACCAAACCGGCGTTAACTGGGAAGACTACGGCGAGTTCAAAGGCCAGAACTCGTTCAACGATTTTGACAATGGCGACTTCGGATTTGGCGGCGGCGGCCGGATGTATTATTTCGGCAACGACGACATCCTGAACAATTTCGACGGCCGCGGTTTTACCCGAAATTTCGGCGGCGGGGTGAACTACAATTTTGACAACAAAACCACTAAGTTCAATTCCAGCTATTTTTACAACGAAACCGCCCTCAACCTCCGGCAATTCTCCCGCCGGCAAAGTTTCCTGGAAGGCGGTTCGTTTTTCAACACGGATACCACCGGCCGGGAAGAGTTTCGCGGCAACCACAGTGTGGCCGCTCGCCTGGAACATCAGTTGGATTCGCTGGATGTGCTGATTGTCAAGGCCAACCTGCGTTTCAGCCGCTCCAACAACAGCGAACAACGCGCGCAGCTGTTTTACGACACCGGCAACCAGCCCTCCAATGCGCTCGCGCTCGACAATGGCGGCGAACTCGACTCCTGGCGCCTGACGAGCGCCGCTATTTTCCGCCACCGGTTCAAGAAAAAAGGCCGCTCTTTTGCTGCCAGCGCAGGGTATAACAACAGCCAGTCGGACGGCTCCGACCAGTTGTTCTCACTCAACCAGTTTTTTCAGGCGCCCAGCTTTACCGAGCAAGTGCGCCAGCTGAACCGCAATGATAACGCGACCGAGCAAGTCAAATCCAGCCTGCTGTACACCGAGCCGCTCGGCAAACGCTGGTATTGGGAAAGTTTTTTCAATTTCAGCCAAACCGGCAATACCGTCAACCGGCAAGTACTCGACCCCGAGCGCAACGACGAGCGCATCGACGACCTGAGCGTGTTTTACGATTTCGACGTGTTGTACAACCGCCTGGGCACCGATATCCGCTATTCCCACGAAGGGCTTAACGTCTCGGCTGGGCTGGCGGGCCAACGCCTCCGGCTCGACGGCGTGTATTCCATCGATCAGGGCATGCCGCCGTTGGTGGATCCCTTGCGCCGAACCTTCGACAACCTGGTGCCTTTTTTCGAAGGCAGTTATGAATTCCCGAACAATGTGTGGTTGAATTCGGAATACACCTACAGCGTAACGGAGCCGCGCCTGAATGATCTCCAGCCCGTGCCAAACGTGAACAACCCCGCTTTCCGAACGGAGGGCAACCCGGCGCTTAGTCCGGAACGTTCCCATAGTTTTGGCCTGAATATCAACCACTGGAACCCGGCTTCCTTCTCCAGCATAGGCGGGGGCATGAACCTCAATCTGTTTGATAACCAGATCGTGTACAACCAAGTCGTAGAGTTTGTCGACAGTATCGGCGTGCGCACTACCACCCGGCCCGACAACGTTTCGGGCGGTTACCGGTACAATGGCTACTTGTGGTCGAATTTTCCGATTGTAAAAACCAAACTGACCATGAACGCGAACGCAAACGTCAATATCGGCGAGTCGCCGGCCTTTGTTAACGGGGTGGAAAATCAGACGCAAAACAACGGCTATAATCTCTATACCGGGTTCTCGCTGTCGGCCGGGAAAACACTGATTCTCGACCTGGGTGGCAATGTGCGCTTCAACCGGATTGAATACTCCATCCGCTCCGATCAGAACCAGAATATTCAAAACCACGGCGCTACGGCCTCCGTTAAATGGCAATTTGCGCCCAAGTTTTTCTTGGAAAGCAATTTCAACTATTCCTGGTACCGCAACGATCGCTTCGTTTTCAAGCAGGAAGTGGCCATCTGGAATGCTTCGGTGCGCCGGCTGCTCGGCCCGTCGAATCGCTTCGAGTTGCGCCTGGCCGCATTCGATATCCTGAACCAGCGCATCAGCATTACCCAAAGCGGTACCCAAAACTATGTCGTGCAGAACACGGCTACCACCCTGGCGCGTTATTTTATGCTCAGCCTGACTTATAACATGCGCGGCTATGAAGACAAATTGAAAAAGAACGATTGGTGGTAGGGGCAATGTGTTTATAGAGTTGATAGAGTTTATGGAGTTGATCAGTAGTGTCCGGTTAAGGTTTTAAAAAACCGTTGTAGTTCTTTGAATAACAGT
>CAZVZH010000163.1:0-7896 GCA_964630705.1 uncultured Saprospiraceae bacterium
TTCGCCCAATACACTGCCCGTCGCATCCGCCGGATGGCCCGCCGGGCGCTTGCCGATCAGGATGCCATCCGGCAGCAACTCGTGCAGCGCGCCCGCAACACGGCTTTTGGCCGCGATCACGGGTTTGCCCGTATCCGCCACTATGCCGATTTTAAGCAGGCTGTTCCCCTACGCGACTACGAGGACTTGAAGCCCTACATCGAGCGGGTGAAAGCGGGCGAACCCGACGTGCTCTGGCCCGGCCGGCCGGCTTATTTTGCCAAAACTTCCGGCACCACCTCGGGCGCCAAGTACATCCCCATGAGCCGGGAAAGCACGCCGCTGCACTTCGGCGCGGCCCGCGACGCCCTGTTCAACTACTTCGCCTGCACCGGAAAAGGCCGCTGGCTCGACGGGAAGTTGATCTTTTTGTCCGGCAGCCCCGAGCTGGAATCAATCGCCGGCATCCCCACCGGGCGGCTCAGCGGCATCAGCAACCACCTCGTGCCGGCTTGGCTGCGTACCAACCAAATGCCCTCCTGGACGACCAACTGCATCGACGACTGGGAGGAAAAACTCGAGCGCATTGTCGACGAAACCCTCGGGGCCGACATGCGCCTCATCTCCGGCATTCCGCCCTGGGTGCAGATGTATTACGAACGCCTGCTGGCGCGCAGCGGCAAAAACACGGTGCGCGAAATTTTTCCCAACTACTCGGTTTTTGTGTACGGCGGCGTCAATTTCGAACCCTATCGCGCCAAACTCGAAATGCTGGCCGGGAGCAGCATCGACACGGTGGAAACCTACCCGGCATCAGAAGGTTTCCTGGCGTTTCAGGACTGCTGGCCCGCGCAGGGGCTGCTGCTCAACACCCATGCCGGCATGTTCTTCGAATTTGTGCCGGCCGACGAAATTTTTAAGGAAAACCCGACCCGCCTGTGGCTCGGCGAAGTACAAACCGGCGTCAACTACGCTCTCATCCTGCATACCAACGCCGGCCTCTGGGGCTACAACATTGGCGATACGGTGCAGTTCGTGTCGACCGAGCCGTACCGGCTGGTGGTGAGCGGCCGCATCAAACATTTTATATCGGCCTTTGGCGAGCACGTGATCGGCAAAGAGGTGGAAGAAGCGCTGTTGCCGGTGGCCCGGGAAGCGGGCGCGCACATCGTGGAATTTACCGTGGCGCCGCAGGTGAATCCGCCCGAAGGCGGACTGCCCTACCACGAGTGGCTGATCGAATTCGACACGCCACCCGCCGATTTGCCGGCCTTTGCCGCTCGGGTAGATGCCGCCATGCGCGAGCAAAATATTTACTACGACGACCTGATCACCGGCGGCGTGCTGCGGCCGCTGGTCATACGGTCTTTACAGCGCGATGCTTTTCGCGATTACATGAAAAGCCAGGGAAAACTCGGGGGGCAGAATAAGGTGCCGCGGTTGGCCAACGACCGGAAGATTGCGGATGCGCTGCTGGGTACCTAATTTTGGGACGGACAGGATTGGACAGGATTTTCAGGATTGGACAGGATTTCAGGATGGACAGGATTTTAGGATGGACAGGATGGACAGGATTGGATACTTTAAACGGTGCGTAAACTTTTGATGGTCAAAAAAATATAACCACTATGACAAAGACCCTTCTAGTGCCCTGCATGTTGTTGCAGGTTTTTCTTGCGCAGGCTCAAATTCAAATTGCAACCGATACCACCTGGGGCCTGAGCTTTTCCCAGAACGGGCCGTTCGACCTGCCAATTTACGTGGTAACCGATTGCCTCAATGAGGCTTACATCGATGCGCAATGTGGCCCGGATTACGGTTCGCCGATGGTGCCCACGCATTTTGCCGACTGCCCCGGCATGAAACCCCTTTGGGTGGCGCCGGCGCCGGCCAACTGCTATTATCCCCCTACGGGCGATTATTGGTTTAAAAAAGAATTTAACCTCTGCGGGCAGGTGTTGAGCGCGATGGCAAAAGTGCAGGCCGATCAAAAATTTACTTTTTACCTGAATGGAACCCTGATTGGCGCATCGGGCGACTCGGATTGGGATAAACTACTGACCTACAATGTCACGAGCCTGCTTAAGCCTGGGCCAAATACCGTACTCATCCGGGCCGACAACATCGACGGCGGCTCTTGTTTCAACTATGCCTTTTTAGCCTTTTGTCTGCAAATCAATACCAACAACGGCCCTCTGGTGCTGACCCCCATGGCCGACCTCAGCGCGTGCAGCGGCCAGCCCGTGCAGCTGCAGGCTACGCCCGGCGGCGTGACCTACGCCTGGTCGCCCGATGCCAGCCTGAGTTCTACAAAAATAGCCAACCCCACAGCCAGCCCGGCAACGACAACCACCTACACCGTTACCATCACCGACGCTTGCGGCAATACCCTGACCGACGATGTCGTGGTAAACGTTCTTCCTGCTCCTGCGGCGGCGGCGGCCAACAGTGGTCCTTATTGCCCGGGCGATACCGTATTGCTCCAGGCTAGCGGCGGGACCTCGTACTTTTGGAATGGCCCGGCGGGTTTCAGCTCCAGCCAGCAAAACCCGGTTCTTCCTGGGTTCAGTGCGGCTGCGGCAGGCGTTTACAGCGTTGCCGTTTTCAGCGCTGATGGATGTAGCAGCACGGCCAGCACCCTGGTAACCGCCCTTTCGCTGGCCTCCATAACAATTAACTATCCCCCGAAACTTTGCATAACTGCCCCGCCGCTGCAACTGGTGGCCAATCCTCCGGGCGGCGTTTGGGGCGGCGCGGCGGCGCCCAATGGATTGATCGACCCCAGCGCTCTCGGCTCGGGTTCGCATTCCTTTACCTATACCTACACGCCAGGCTCGATTAATTGTACCTCGTTGGTTTTTCGAACCTTTGAAATTGTTGATGTGCCGCAGGTAGAAATTCAGGAAGCCGGGCCTTTCTGCATTGGCTCCGAGGTGCAAAGCCTGGTAGCTAGTCCGCCGGGGGGAGCGTGGGGCGGCGCCGCCTTTCAGTTTGGGTTATTCGACCCAACAGCCCAGGGACTGGGGTTGCACGGTGTCACGTACACCGTTGTTGCCGCACCGGGCTGCTCTGCCACCGACTCCATTACGGTGGAGGTAATCGACGCGCCATTTAGTGTTGATTTGGGCCCCGACTTCGCCATCAAACTGGGGGAAACAATTACGCCCACCCCGACCATTAGTGTGCCGCTTGCCGACCTGGTTCATGCCGTTTGGCAGCCGCTGGACACGCTGGTGCTTTGCCCGGAATGCCTGAGCCTCTCGCTCGTGCCGGTTCAAACTACGACCTATTCTGTTCAACTTGTCGACCAATACGGCTGCGTGGCTATCGACTCGTTTTCCGTAGTCGTGGATCAATCCAAACCGGTGTACGTGCCCAATGCCTTCTCCCCCAACGACGATGGAGTCAACGATCTTTTCAGCCTTTTTGCCAATCCCGCGCAGGTGCGGGCGGTGCGGGCCTTCAGCGTGTTCAGCCGCTGGGGCGAGCTGGTGTACGAAGCCAAAAATTTTGCGCCCAGCCTCGACCTGGGCGGCCCGGGCTGGGACGGCAAATACCGCGGCAAGCCCGTCGATTCGGGAGTCTACACCTGGCTGGCCGAAATCCTGTTTATAGACGGCATTACGCTGAAACTCAGCGGAAATGTGTTGGTTGTTCGCTGACCTGGCCGATTTACAACAGCCCGTGCGCCGGAAAATCCGGCAAAAACGAAAAGCTGCCGTTTTCAAAATCGAGCGCGCAGCAATAGGTGGCCAGTCCGTTGGTTACCGCCAAAAATGGCGCCCGAAACTGGAGGTTGTACCGGGCTACTTGCTCGAAGGTGGCTTGGTTGAGCGCAACTTTTGGCGATTTGCACTCCACCAGCAGCCAGGGCTGGAGCGCGGCGTCGAACACGGCGATATCGCAGCGCTTGGGACGGCCGTTGAGCGTGAGGCCGATTTCGGAGCGGATGCGGTTGGCCGGATAGCGCATTACCTCGAGGAGGTACTGCAGCACCAGTTGGCGCAACAATTCCTCGGGGGTCAGCACTACCGCTTTGCGCCGGATGGGGTCGAACACCAGGCGCTGGCTTTGGCGCATGCTGATGCGCAGCCTGGGTTCGAATTGCAAATAGTCCAGCTCGAGTAACACCCGGTAAGGTTTAAAAATTTAAACGGTTGGCGCAGCGCCTCAGCCGGCTTTTTGTACGTACACGTCCATTTGCGGGAACGGGATGGATACGCCCGCGCGGTCGAAGCCTTTTTTGATGTGTTCGTGCATGTAAAAGTATACATCCCAGAATTGTTCGCTTTTGCACCAGGGCCGCACGGCAAAGTTAACCGAACTGTCGGCCAGCGCGCTCACGAAAATATCCACTGGCGGGTCTTTCAAAACCATGGGGCAGCTGTCGGCAGCTTCCTGGATGACGCGCCGGGCCTTGTCGATGTCGTCGCGGTAGCCGATGCCGAAGGTCATGTCGACACGGATGATGCCCGGCGAAGAATTGTTGGTGATGACGCCGCTGGTGACCACCCCGTTGGGAATGATGACGCGCCGGTTGTCGGGCGTGAGCAACAGGGTGTTGAACACCTGGATGGCTTCCACATTACCGGTGATGCCGCCGATGGTGACCAGGTCGCCCACCTTGTAGGGTTTGAAAATCAAAATCAGTACGCCGCTGGCGAAATGACCCAGGCTGCCCTGCAGGGCCAGGCCAATGGCGAAGGCCAGGGCGCTGATGATGGCGACA
The DNA here is from genome assembly GCA_964630705.1 of uncultured Saprospiraceae bacterium. Lineage (GTDB taxonomy): Bacteria > Bacteroidota > Bacteroidia > Chitinophagales > Saprospiraceae > M3007. The sequence goes on from CAZVZH010000163.1 coordinate 4,709, forward strand.
AAGGAGGTGGTTTCGATGCCGAACATGCTCGCTACGCTGAGCAGGAGCATGACTTTCAGGCCTACGGAAATCAGTGATGTGAGGAAGGGGCGCACGGTGTCTTCCACCCCCCGGGCTTTCAGGTAGTTTTGCAGTTTTTCAGAAATACGATTGATGACCCACAAGCCGATCGCCAGGGTGAGCAGGGCGCCGGCAACTTTTGGGGCATAGGCGGTAAACAAGGCACTGAGTTTGGAGTAGTCGAGGAAGGATTCCATACTTGAAAAACGGTTTATGAAAAAATTGCGGGCGGTGAAAAATTCTGATAACCGCCGCTTCCGGTGAAAATAAATGTACATTCGCCAACGAATCCAAATTTTTTCACCAAACTTTCAAATGTATGAAAAAACTAGTTTTGCCTGCTCTGTTGCTGTTTTCCCTCTGCGGTAGCGGCTTCGCTCAATCGATCACCGGCAAATGGTCGGGCGCTTTTCCAGGCCAGGATGGCCAACTGGTTGCCTTCACCATGACCATCACCGATAAAGCCTACATGCTCGACTTCGGCTCCGACGGCCAGGTCGACATCACCGGCGGTTACATCGACAACGGCGGCCAGGTAACGATCTGGGACACCGCGGGCGAAAACATCTGCCCGTCGGACAAAAAAGGCGTGTACCAATACAGCTTCGACAAGGCTGCCGACACGCTGACCTTTACCAAAGTGTCGGACGATTGCCCCGAACGCGGCGGTGAGCCTATGGTGTTGAAGCGGATGTAAACGAGTTGAGGAATTTGTTTTTGCGGACAGGACCGGCAGGACTTTTTCGGGGGCGATGGATGGCTTCCGGGTCTTGGCGGTCTTGTTTTTTTAGATTTCTTCTCCCAGGAGGGTACAAAGTTCGGCGATGAAGCATTGGGCATTGGCGCGCTCGGCGGCTCCGGAGGCGGCCCATTTGGCGAGGAAGGCGTCGAGGTTGGTGCGGTACATCAGGCAGGAAAGGCTACTTCAACAAAATTTTCGTGGCTCATCGCCGCGCCGTAGGCCATGCATGCCAGGATGTCATCTTTTTCCAATTGCGGGTAATCCTCGAGAATTTCTTCGACGGTCATGCCGGAAGCGAGAAAATCCAAAATCAGCGACACCCAAATGCGGGTGCCACGAATGCACGGTTTCCCAAAACAGATGTTCGGATTTGCACGGATACGGTTCAAAAGCGGGTTTTGCATGCGTCGAAATTTTTTACAAAAATATTCTGCGGCGCCGTAAATCCCAAGCGCATCAGTTTTCATACATGTTTCCTGCCCAGACCCCTGCCGGCTCCACTGTAACTTTTGTTTTCAAACCTGTTCGCCCGCAAGGTCCAGAATCATTTTATACGTTTGGGCTTGCAAACGAAAGTTAGCCTGCGCTATCATTTCATCCAAAACAGGCCGCACTTCGGCAATCAAACTCTTTGCTTTCGCCCGAATCAAGATACCTGCGATGCCAGTAAACTGAAGGGAAAGCCGGGTTGCTTCCTTCCGGGCATCGCCGTCGTCCAGAATAAGCAGATCGGCGTTTAGCTCAATGGCTAAAGCGATGGCCTGGGATTCGCCTTCATGGAGAGTGAGGAGTAATTCATTTAGTAAATCCGTAGGCTTAGGTTCCAAAACCTTTATCCAGCCGGCTTGGCGAAATGCTGAAAGATCAACTCCAAAATTGTTCAGTTGGAGCAGTTCATCGTGTACTTTTGCTGGAATGATAATTTCCTGAAAGAGCTTCTGGAGCAAGTTTAACCGACCAATCTGAATCAAAGCACTGATACCGGATGTATCGCTTACTACGATCATACGCTCAGTTTTTCCAGTGTCGCTACGTCCCGTTCAATGTCTTCTGGAGCAATATTGAGTGTCAGGTCTCGCTTAGCCAGTTCTTTCTGAAAATGGAAGCGGGAGATGCCCGCAAATTCGGCGCATTTTCCCAATGACATTTTCCACTGGGTGTAAAAAAATACAGCGAGGTCCAGCCGCATTTCCGTTTCACTTCGGTGACTGGCTTGAACAATTTGATCGGGTATGATGAAAGACATGGCCTATTTTTCCACAAAAATACCCTGAATCGCCGGAAATCCAAAGCACGCCGGCCACCGCCCAATTTCCTACAAATACCCCCGCACCCCCTCCACCGCCGCTTCCAGCCCGCTCGCATCGCTCCCCCCCGCCGTAGCGAAAAACGGCTGGCCGCCGCCGCCGCCGTTGAGAAATTTTTGCGCCAGCTCGCGCACGATGGCGCCGGCATTCAGCCCCCGGGATTTGGCCAGCTCATCGCTAATGCGCACGGTGAGCAAGGGCTTCTCGCCGTTCACTGAACCGAAGGCGACGACAGCCGGGCCGCCGGCTTCGCGCTCGAGTTCGTAGGCCAGTGTTTTGACGGCGTTGGCGTCGGACAGCGGCAGCACGGCGCCGAGAAAACGCACACCGCCGATATCGGCAAACTGGCTACGCAGGCCGTGGCGCAGGCTGTTGGCCTGTTCCTGCACCAGGCGTTCGATTTCTTTTTGCAGGCGGCGGTTTTCCTCCTGGAGCTCGTGCACGGCTTTGGCCGGCTCCTTGGCTTTGAGCAGCAATTTGATGGCCGACATTTCGCGGTCGAGCGTGTCGACGTACTGCTCGGCGGCCAGGGCGGTGAGCGCTTCCACGCGACGCACCCCGGCGGCAACGGCCGCTTCGCCGGTGATTTTGAAAAAGCCGATCTGGCCGGTGCGCTGTACGTGGCAGCCGCCGCAGAGCTCGCGGGAGTAGCCCGGGTCGAAAGTGATCATGCGAACGGTTTCGCCATATTTCTCGCCGAACAGCATCATCGCCCCGGCTTTTTTAGCCTCCTCGATGGGCAGTTGCCGGGCCTCTTCGAGGGCGATGTTGGCGCGGATTTTTTCGTTGACAATTTGTTCGATCTGCGCGAGCTCTTCGTCGGTCACTTTTTGAAAATGGGCAAAGTCGAAGCGCAGGGTGTGCTCGTCGAGGTAGGAGCCTTTTTGCTGCACGTGCGTGCCCAGCACCTGGCGCAGGGCGGCGTGCAGGAGGTGGGTGGCCGAGTGGTTGTTTTCGGTGAGGCGACGTTTGGACGCGTCCACCAGGCAATGCACCGTGGGGTCTTCCAGGTACTCGGGCAGTTTTTCCACGATGTGGATGACGAGGTCGTTTTCCTTCTTGGTGTCGAGCACCCGGAT